>PMDE01000135.1:0-7906 GCA_003154335.1 Methanoregula sp.
GCTGAAGTGTGCCGTGAAATTGCCAGGGATAAAAATCTTGCTTATAAGTACACCATAAAAGCGAATACGATCGCAATTGTTACCGATGGTTCAGCGGTGCTTGGGCTAGGTAACATCGGAGGATATGCAGCCATTCCAGTGATGGAGGGAAAGGCAATCCTGTTTAAGGAGTTCGCAGATATCGATGCTTTCCCGATCTGTTTTGAAAATTATGAAACGGATTTTACCGATCAGGTTAAAAATATTGCACCGGTTTTTGGCGGAATCAATCTTGAGGATATCGCTGCACCAAAATGTTTTGAAGTTGAAGAGGCCCTGCAGGATATCGGTATTCCGGTGATGCACGATGACCAGCATGGTACGGCAGTGGTGGTCCTTGCAGCGCTGTTGAATGCCTGCAAAGTAACCGGGAAAAAGTATGAGGACCTGAATATCGTGATATGCGGAGCCGGAGCCGCCGGTTATGCGATTACCCGTTTACTCAAATGTATCGGTTATAATCCGAATGTTTGTAAACCAGTGCATGAGATTATTGTCTGTGATACACAGGGAACCATCTTCCGTGGCCGGGAAGGATTGTACAAAAACAAGTACAAGTTTATCATTGCGGAGGAAACAAATAGTCCGGCTCTTTCAGGCACACTTGCGGATGCGATGAGAGGAGCTGATGTTTTTATTGGAGTCTCGGCACCGGAAATTGTTACAGAAACTATGGTCCGATCAATGAACAACAACGCAATCGTATTTGCAATGGCAAACCCGGTGCCGGAGATATGGCCTGATGCTGCGAAGAATGCCGGTGCGGTAATTGTTGGTACCGGGAGAAGCGATTTCCCGAACCAGATCAATAATGTGCTGGCTTTTCCGGGTATATTCAGGGGAGCTCTTGATGCACAGGCCACACGAATCACCGATGAAATGAAGATTGCAGCCGCACATGCAATTGCAGACTATGTTAAAAAACCCCAGAAGGACCGTATTTTACCTAATATTCTCGATAAGGACGTGACATCAGCAGTCGCAACAGCAGTCGCAACAGCTGCTGAGAAATGTGGGTGCAGCAGAAAAATTTAATGAAAAATATTCTCAGGATTTCCGGTTCATATTTTGTGCAGCCTTTTCCTTTTTATTCAGAAATAGGGGTACCTGATTCCGTTCGTTATCGTTACCGGATAATTGCTCCTGAGGTATTTCTTATCCCCAACTGGGTATGCCGTTTTGTGCTATAAAAGTGAGAAACTCATTACCTTTTCCCCTAAGGTATTTGTATAAAAAAATTGTCCGATAGATTCAGGTAGCCCGCTTTTTACTTGTCAGGTTTTTCTTGCTTTGCATTTTTCAACCAGAACAGGTTCCCCGAGTGTTCAAAATATTCCTGCAACCTCACAATACAATTTTTTGCTCATCCATAACCCGAGATGTCATAATTGATGGCTGTAGAATTTTTTGCACATTCTTTTCCATGAATGAGCACTTCATCGATCATCTTTTTCAACAGCGCAGGATACACGGCTCCTACCATTTCCCGTACCGCCTTTCCCTCACAGAAGAATTTGAACGTGGGCGTGCTCCGGACTCCATACCGTTCAGCGGTCCATGGGTTTGTCAGGATGTTTAGACGGGCAAACACCACGCCTTCATGGAACTCCTGCGCATAATTCCTGAAGTACGGTTCAATCTGGTGACAGAATACACAGGCAGGGGAATAAAACATTACAGCCACGGGTTTATTGCTTTTCTCGACAGATCGTTCCCAGCTGGTATCATCAATTTCAAGGAGAGTTTCCGCTGTCTGCTGGGAGGACGGTACTACTGTGGCGATTTGCAGGGAAGCCGGTGGTTTGGGTGGCACGGGATTTATTAAAGAATTCTCTTTATCGTCAGCCATGAAACCCCTTCAAGGAGACATTTGGGGATACTGAAGATATAACTTTCCTGCCTGCTGGTCATAACGTAAGAGAATGGGTAGCAGGAATATTCCTGTTAGTAAATGGCAGATCCTATGAACTCCCGGAATAAGGAGCATGCGAATGTGAGTGTTTTGACCTTTCGAACCTGTCGATTTATTGAGGAAAGGATGCATACACGATAAATAATCCGGGAGTGAGTTGCAATGCTGATGAGGGTTGGGGGAAAAGACACAGAAGGGATCGATGAAAAATGGATTGATGTAAAAAATCCGGCAACCGGCGAGTTTATTGATCATGTGCCGGCAGGAACAAAAGAGGATGTATCCTGCGCAGTGGACACTGCGGGTGAGGCTTCTGATGCATGGGCAAAAAAACCCATGCGTGACCGGGGTATAATCCTGTTCCTTGCCGCCAGGAAAGTGAGGGACCAGTACCAGGACCTCGCGCGCCTCCTTACCCGGGAACAGGGTAAGCCAATAAGAGAATCATCAGACGAAGTGCGGGGTTATGCAAACATTCTTGAATTCTATGCCGGAATTTCTGCCAGACAGGATGGCGAGGTACTACGGCTCGGGAATGCTGGGGATTGTATTGTTATTCGCCGGCCTGTCGGTATCTGCGGAGCAATTATTCCCTGGAATATGCCGGTTATTATTATGGGCTGGAAAACCGCTCCTGCCCTGCTCGCTGGAAACACGGTGGTGCTAAAACCATCCTCATCAACACCTCTGACAAATCTCCGGCTTGCTCATATCCTTGAAGAGGCCGGTCTACCGCCCGGTGTGCTTAATGTTGTGACCGGCAGCGGCGAAACAGCAGGTGAGGCAATCGTAAAGCACCCCGCAATACGAAAACTCTCCTTCACCGGCGATTGCTCCACGGGGTATAAAATCCGGGAGATGGCAGGTCCTTATCTTAAGGATATAACTCTTGAACTCGGGGGATCCGATCCCATGATCGTAATGCCTGACGCAGATATAGACAAAGCAGTCGAAGGCGCTCTCCGGGGCCGATTTTATAACGCAGGGCAGACTTGTACAGCTGTAAAGCGACTGTATATCCATGAAAAAATTTCCTCGTTATTCATACAGAAATTGAAAAACCGCGTTGATGGCCTGACGGTGGGAAATGGCATGGGATCAAAGATCGATATCGGTCCAATGAATAATGCAGTTCAGCGGGAGAACATCTCGCAGGTAGTTCAGGAAACCCGGGATAACCGGGAAGGGACAATTCTTACGGGAGGATATAAGCTGAAAGGAACAGCGTATGAGAAGGGATACTTTTATCGTCCGACACTGGTTACCGATGTGAATCCGGATTCAGCACTCCTGACCAATGAAATTTTCGGGCCGGTGCTGCCGGTCATGACGATTCCTGACCTTGAAACAGCCATTCGTGAAGCGAACAACAGTCGTTACGGGCTGGGAGCTTCAGTCTGGACAAAAGATCTCGGTACAACCAGGAGGGTATTTGATGAATTGAACGCAGGTATCATCTGGGTCAACCGGCATCTCACCGTACCCCCGGAAGTGCCGTTTGGGGGAATAAACGAAAGCGGCATCGGGCGGGAAAACGGNNAAGAGAAATCCTTTGCGAGAAATTATTGAACTATTATGATGTATTTTGAAAATTATATTTTAATTTTAACTTAATTTGCTCATTCTTATTCTCAGCTGTCTGGCGAGATTTCTCTCTCTTTATTTTCCTGTCTGCCGGGCTATGATCATAATACATAGAATTCCGATTAATCCTGCAAGAGGAGCCGGAGATTTTGTCGTCGCGGGTTTGGTTGGAGAGATCAAAGATGGTTCCGTTGAAGCCGGGCCTGAAAAGGTGGGAGTTACGGTTGTACTGGCAGGAACCACTATAGATTTTTCGATAATATTGAATGTGGAAGATCCAGACACGTCGATTGTGACCCCGGATACCCTTACAATATATTCATCCGGTTTGAATGTTGATGCATCAACATTGAAAGACCAGTGGTTGAATCCATCTGTTCCCTGCTCGACGTTGACCGTTCCAGCTGCTGCGGAAAATTCACCATTCTGCACTTTCTGAGTTGGATTAAATGAAGACGAAGTAATTTCAATATTTAAGGTATTTCCCACGGCAAGATTGGTCGAACCATTAATAGTAAACCTGTCGCCAACAGCATGATTGCCAATCGGATTGATAATGGCGGTCGGATTGCCTATAATAAAGGATGTTGTGGCAAACGTATCATCGATGTTCTGATTGTTGATAGCCAACATCAGAGCGTTGGCACCGTCTGTATTCTGGAGACCGCCGGCGCCGGTAAGCTGGAAGATGGAAGTACCTGTTCCGAGCTGTCGGTTGAATACTTTGCCTGATGTGCTGTCATAATAAATATCAAAACCCCCATTCTCCATTGGGTGTTGAACTAAAACGAAGTACTGGCCGGGGGCAAGCAATTGGGTATCTGCTGATTTGAGTTCATATTCATAAGTATCATCAGCATTGACCTGGACGATATCAAGTTTTACATAATTTTTACTAATCAGCCATACTTGTAAACCGGCACTCGGTTGACCGGTTGCAATACCGTGAATATAAACAGGATCGCCGTTTGCGATTGTCGGTGCGCCGGCAAACGAGTTACCGGGAGATAAAGTTAAAGACGACACTGGTGGAATGACGAGAATGGCAAATAGAATCAGAAGGAAGAACGACTGGCGTATAGAGAAATTGGTCATATTAATCAGATGATATGGTCATCGAATGTTGATGAATATATGTGGCAGATTTATCCATCTACTTATTCATCCACATCTACCCATCTTCAATTCAATAATGCCAAGGCATTGGATTGCATGGTTGCTTTTTCTTTTTTGTGATTTTGATACAGGTCTTCTTCATGGAACTTAACCGTTCAGGCATTGTTTGAATTAGGTTTCTTAATATTATACTATTTTGGAATTAAAAAACCCAATCAGATAAAGGATAAACGACTTTTTCTCCCAAAGTTATGGGTGTTGAACGAGTTAGACTGATGCACTGTCGGATGTTGAACGATGACAAAATACTGTTCTGGTGCAAATAACTGAGGGTGTCAGCAGATTTGAGTTCATACTCAATGGTGTTATCTACATTTGTGTTCACTGGCGTAATCTTCACATAATTATACCCGATTATACAGACTTGTAAAACCAGCATCCTATTGACCAGTTGCAATTCCCTGAATATAACCGGATCGCCATTTGCGATTATGGGAGCACCGGCAAACAAATTACCGGGAAATAAGGAGATTGAAGACACCGGTGAAATGATGAGAAAAACACAGAATAGTAAAAACAGAATGGAATATACGTACCTCAGGATAGAAGGTATCCTATAATCGTGAATACTTTCCTTATCATAGCTGGTCAAAATTAGATGAATAGTAGATTAATTGAACATTAAAAGTGAGTGGGAGGAGTAAGCCTCCTTCAGTTTTAGCGGCATTCAGCTATGCGTCATACCCGGACAGATACCGGGCGATCCAATAGTCCTGTTCTGACTTGCACCCGCAGGGATTCGCCGTTTCACCGATTCCTGTTTGTTAACGCTCAGCGAGGGATCACAGATGGTGTGCGCCCTTGACGGCAAAACCGTCTCTATCGCTTCATGACTGAAAACAGGCCGTGTCGTTTCTGTGCCATTGCCGTGACTCTCGCCACCCGTACTTGTGTACGGCTGCGTGCCCGGTGGGTGGGGGGACTTTCCTCAGCAGCCTTAAAGGCCACCGTCGGCCGCTCTCTCCCTCTCCTATAATGTTGCGTGTTTTCAGGAGATAAGCACAGCGCTGGAAAAACTCATTTTTGTATGCGTTTGGTCTGTTCGATAGATTGTTAAATAAGTTGCACTAAAAACAGTCACAAAGCTATAGGGGGTTGAAAAATTGAATCTGCTCACAACAGACGAAGGGGAAAAATCACTCCGGCTGGCACGCGGGGTTATTGAGCATATAATAGCGAAAAAACCTAAATCTGTTCTTGCTCTGACCCCCGTTTTCAGTGATAAAAGAGGAGTTTTTGTCACGCTTAACAAATCGGGTGAACTCAGAGGATGTATCGGCTTTCCTTATCCTGTTATGCCTCTGGGTGATGCCATAGCGGAGGCCGCAGTCGCTGCCGCCACGGGAGATCCCAGGTTTCCTCCGGTTCATAAAGATGAACTATCAGACATCAGACTCGAAGTTACTATCCTGACCGTTCCCGTTCCCATCGAAGGTGAACCTGAAAAACGTTTTGAAAAAATTGAGATAGGCAGACATGGCCTGATCGCAAGGAGCAGGGGAATGAGCGGACTGCTCCTTCCTCAGGTGGCAAAGGAATATGGGTGGGACAGCGCAACATTCCTCGATCATACCTGCAATAAAGCCGGGTTACCCGGCCGTTGCTGGACTCAGGCAAATACTGAGATACTTACCTTTGAGGGGCAGATCTTCACAGAACAACGATAAGGTAACCGTTTAACCTGAAATGCTACAACACTATAAGGATATTCCTGGTGAAAAATGGCAATTACTTTTGAGAGCCTCTATAGCGATATTGCCGGACGCTGTGGCAAACTGACAGTCAGCAAAAAGACTATAAAAACTCCTGCACTTTTACCAGTTATCAACCCTCACCTCCAGCTCATAACCCCAAAAGAGATTCAATCAATGGGCGTCGAAGCGCTTATTACCAATGCCTATATCTTTTCACAAAGCAGTCAATATCGCGAACGGGTCCTCAATGAAGGATTACACCATGTTTTGGATTTCGATGGTGTAATAATGACGGATTCCGGTTCGTTCCAGTTATCAGTCTATGGTCAGGTCTCGGTCTCCAATATCGAGACCCTCTCGTTCCAGAGAGACATCGGGAGCGATATCTGGGTTCCTCTCGATATTCCTACTTCCCCTGCTTCGGACCATGAAACATCCGAAACCGAACTCGCGATAACGATGAAGCGGCTTGCTGAAGCAAAGAGTGTATTCGGTGACGAGGCCCCGATTGCAGGCCCGGTCCAGGGGGGAATATTTTCGGACCTCCGGGAACGGGCAGGCAGGGAAGTCAGCGGGCTGGGCTTCTCGTTCTGTGCCATCGGCGCTGTCGTCCCACTCATGGAATCTTACCGGTACCGTGATCTCGTTTCAGTAATAATGGCGGCAAAGCGCTCTCTTTCTCCTTCAGCATGTGTACACCTCTTTGGCGCCGGCCACCCGTCGATGTTCGCACTCGCAACTGCAATGGGTTGCGACTTGTTTGACTCGGCTGCCTATGCTCTTTATGCAAAGGACGGGCGTTACATGACGACCCATGGGAGCTACAAGATCCACGAGCTCACCGAACTTCCGTGCCCATGCAGCGTTTGTCGCTTAAATACGGCAGAAGAACTCCAGAAGGCACCAGACCGCGAGCGACTCCTTGCCCTCCATAACCTTCACGTGACTGTCGCGGAGATCTCCCGCATCCGACAGGCAATTATAGATGGTACGCTGTGGGAACTGGTAGACGAGCGATGCCGGGGTCACCCCCAGTTACTCGCCGGCTACCGCCAGCTGCTCAGGTGCGCACCGGCACTCGAGGAAAGGGACCGTGTCTCAAAACGCCGCTTCTTTTACCGGGGAAATGAGAGCTGTTCCCGGACGGAGATCCTGCGGTATCAGAACATGCTTCGCCGCCTGAGACTCCGTAAAAATATCCTCATTGCATTCAATGGAGAAACACGGGACGGATATGACGATATTCTCTTCTTCAAACCGCCATTCGGCCCGTACGTGAAAGAGCTCAGGGAAACATTCCCTATCGGGCAGAGCGAGGTTCCTGAGTGGGACGAAGCGATGGTGAGCCGGGCTTGCCGGGGAATCAGAATTCTGGTGGAGACGCACCCGGAAAGCTGCGTTACAGTTGCCTGCAGCAGGCGCTGGAAACCAATAGTATTGTCAGAGGTTAGCGGTTGTGAGGTGCTGACGGAATGAGCCGGTTCGATATCCGGAAGCGGGA
>PMDE01000135.1:7986-8517 GCA_003154335.1 Methanoregula sp.
CTTTTTCAAATCCCCGTCTCTATGTCGAGTGGCTTGTAGCATTGAAGGAAAAGACCGTGCCGGATGCGGTCTGGTATGCACCCGCTTCGGCCCTGCCTTCGACAGCCCATATTCTCTGCTATTCGGGGTTTGATCTCTTTGATTTCATAGGTGTTGACCTCAAAACAGCCCAGGACCGGTTTTGTACTCCTGAGGGAGAGTTTCCGGCGGAAGCGATGGAAAGCGGAATCTGCAACTGCATGGGTTGCCAGAAAAAGGATCTCAAAGAACATAACCGCATGGCGCTCATGCGGGAGATTGCACTCGTAACAAAGTTTATCGAACAGTCCCTGCTCAGGGAGCTTGTCGAATCCCGGTGCCGGTTCGATGCTGGTCAGGTCGCTATCATGCGTCACCTCGATACGCATTATGATTTCATGGAACAACGGCTCCCCATCGGCCGGGGAGGGGTCATGCGGGCAAATTCCGGAGATTCAATCCAGCGTGCCGAGATTCGCCGGTTCACTGAACGTGTCCTAACCCGCTATCTTC
>PMDE01000044.1 GCA_003154335.1 Methanoregula sp.
TTTTTTCTTTGTTCATATCTGTTAATATGTTCATAACTTTCATTTTGAAACAGGGGTGCGTCATTGTTTCCTCTTGGCTGTTACAAACAGCTCCCTGATGAGAGCATTTTATTTTTCATTCCATTTTCTGGTCTCCTTAACCCGGTAAGATTTACCGTTCATATTGATTAAAAAGGCCCGGTGGGTGAGCCGGTCAACAATGGCCGCCGTAAGCGTTGGATCTCCAAAAATTTCCGGCCAGCGTTCAAAGGACAGGTTGGTTGTAATAATCGTTGATTTGTGTCCGGCCCTTAACGAGAGATGATTAAACAGAAGTTCAGAGCCTTGCTTGTCGTAGGAGATATAACCAAATTCATCGCATATAACCAGATCATATTTTTCAAAGCGTTGTTCCAGATTGGATAATGTTTTCTCTGAACGACTTTCCCTGATATGGGTCAGCATCCGGGGAACTGTTGTGAACAATACGCGGAGCCCTTCTGAGCAGGCTTTGATCCCCAGACCTATCGCTATATGCGTCTTGCCGGTCCCTGGGTTGCCGGACAAAATAAGGTTCCGTCCGTCTTTTATAAAATCCAGACGCTCAAGCAAGGGCAAGCGTTCTTGAGCCTCTAGGGGAAGATCCTCACGGATGAGATCCTGGAGATATTTTAACTGTGGAAAGCCCGCTTTGCGGATCTGGGATTTCTTGCGATTCTCAGCACGTGCTTCATACTCCTGNNTCCTGTGAGAGATTCTTTTCCATGGCCTAATTCTTTTGAAGTATCTGACCAATCTCTATGAGTTGTTCCCTGGCATACCGGGCAATATCCGAATCGGGATACGTGATCCCGATCCCCTCGGGATCATTGCCCAGCAATGCTTTTAGTTTGTCCACACTGATGTCACCCGGACATATTCCCAGCAATTGCCGGTACACTTCCCAAAGGCGTTCATGAGAGATCTGGTGGGTTTTACAGTATTGGAGCAGTTCAACAAAATCCCGTGCGTTTTCCCTGAAGACGGCCTCATAAATGTCACGGACTTGCCAGGGAGCCTGTTTGAGGGCTGCCGACCCATGAAGGGCGCCGGGCTTGCGTTCAAGGGTGCGTAAATAGTGATCCAGGGTAATTACCCATTGGCCGGTTTCATAGCTGCGAGGATGGGTCCCCAGGAGTTCTCCTTTATAAAAAACTTTGAGTTGATTGGCGAATAATTTTACATCCACCTTCTGCTCTACCAAGTGGTCTGGAACCGAGTAATGGTTCGTGCCCAACACAAAGGTGGCATACTTATCGACCCCTGCCTGCTGAAGCATAAAGCACTCCATTCGTCCGGGGTGGTGCAACAGTTTTTCCCGTTCTTCGGACATCAGTTCGCCAATGGTCAATTTACTGCCCGTGAGCTTTTTGCTGTTCAGCCCTATACAGATTTCCTCCAGATAGTTCTGAGCTCTGGGGATCGTTTCAAATTCGTCCTTGCGGGCAAATGCCTTGCGGCGCACGTACTCGACGCTTCGTTCTACATGGCCTTTTTCATGGCCACAATAAATATTACAAAACCGAAATAAAAACCCGTAAAACGTTGACATCTGCAACAATGCAACCGTAGGCTTCTTCTCGTGAGGTCCAATAAAATCCGCAATGGCAATACGCATATTGTCGTAGTTCATCCGAAGCGGAACCCCTCCCAAGTGATCCAAAAAAGCAATGTGTGATTCCATAAAAGCCAGCGTGTCCTGACGTTGAAAAATCATCGCATACCGGTAATTGCTCTTGCACATGGTGAAGACGGCCAGATATAACTTCCTCTCCACTCCATCGATGGTCAGTTGGATGTCGCACCAGTCAAACTCACAGTTCTCCCCTGGCTCATACTCCTGGCGAATGAAGGCCTCATGATGCCCCGATGCTTTAAACCGAATGTAATCACAAACAACCGTATAGCCGATATCCTGGCCCGATGACTGTAACAGTTCCCAGATATCAATTTTCTTTAACACCTGTTTGTGTTTGCCTTGTTGTCGCTTCAGGGTGTTCTCTTGCAAATAATCAACGATCATCTGCATGATCTCCGGGGTTAACTTTCTCTTGCCCCGGTTAACGCTATTGTAGTGTGGAATAGTCAGAAGGAACTCTTCCAGAACCGGTTGCCCCTGGCCGGTGATCCGGCACTGCTCCAACGCCCGAGAATACGATTTCAAGTACCTCCGGACCGTATTGCGGCTAATCCCGAGCTCAGTAGAAATATCTACTTCGGATTTCTTCTCAACCTGCCAATACTGAATAATTTTTTGTTTGTCTACCATGCTCATCATTTTTTACGCCTTAGTGTTAGTCCAAGGCAAGTTAAACTTTCATGATAAGCTGTGCAGTTTTCAACCGGTATCCTGTGCAGTTTTCAACCGGTACTTACAACCATAGACACTGATGGCAATTTCTACATCATATTTTAACCTGAGTTTATTAATTGCACGAACTTCTTTATATTGTTCATCTTCAATTATAAGAATTTTTCCTTTCATAATCCTAAATGTT
>PMDE01000036.1 GCA_003154335.1 Methanoregula sp.
AGTGAGAGAAGAGTTTTTAAAATCCGCATCGAGAATTGACGGTACATTACAACCGGCAATTCTTAAAAAATGCAGGGCTTCTATCTCGTGCAAAAATGAAATATCAGAACCATTATAAGATTTCTTAATACCAACCATTCCGTTAATCGTGACGAGATCGAGCTTGAACCTGTCATGAGGTAAAAAATTTTCCTGACGAACACACCGTACCCCGTCTATCGGGCCGAAATAGGAAAGGAAAGAACCGTCCCGGCCTATATTGGCTATCACCAAGGATTTGGTTTCTTTGAGCTTTTCCTTTACCAGGTTCAGCCCGATTTCATGAAGACCTATCCCGGTAATATCCAGTATATCATCGTTTCCTGAGATAATTTTGGTTTTTTGTGAATTCCAGTTCGCCAGATCATGTTTTGCGCTGACTTTTTTCCCGATCTGTCGCGTCTTTTTTATAAGACCGGCATACAGCGGAATAACCTTCATAATCAGCGGTTCAAAAAAGTATGCGTATCCGATAATTACTGTCTGATAAATTCCAATCTGGCTGATTATCACAGGAATCAGACAAATTTTTCTGAACGCCGTGATGGGAATATTTCGTATGCTTTTGTGANNCCATTTCTTACCCAATAGCCAATATTTTATAACTTATACACTAATTGGACATTGACTTACATTTGGACTATTAAATAATCCGTAGTGCAACCATCGAATCCGGATGGTTTTCATAATCTCAGGCAAATCAGGTAAATGACGTGGAAAACGGATGTCCTTTCGGGTTAATTAACAGTCATTATCATCACAATCGTGAGAGGAAACAGACGTGAGTGTAATCTTTGGACTGGGTGTAACCGACATCATTACGGTTTTTACGACAGCACTCGCAGTTATACTCGGTATTATCAGTTTTTTGGGGTACAGGAGAGACCGCAGACCCAAATTTCTGCTTGTCACGCTTGCATTCTCCATCTTTGCACTAAAGGGAGTGCTCATCGTTGGAGGCGATCTGCTGTCTGTCGGACATGTATTGGATATTCTCGCAACACTGCTGGACTTTTTGGTACTAGCCTGCGTCTTTCTGAGTATAACAATGAAGTGATGTCCTTTGAATGGTATGGGAACAAACCGGGCCCCGGTGCTGGAACTTGAATCAAGAAGGAAGATTTACGAGGTGGTGCGGAAAAATGCAGGTGGTCATATGCGTGAAATTCAGCGGGCTGCGGGTATGTCCTTTGGCGTAGTATCGTATCACTTGTCATACCTCGGGAAATACAACCTTATAAAAGAAGAGAAGGACGGCACCTATGTCCGGTATTATCCCGTAACAATCGACATGAATGACAAGAAACTGCTTGCCCTGCTTCGACAGCGGAGCGTCAGGACGATACTCCTTTTCATCGTTATGCATGACGGATGCAGCCATATGGAGATAAGCGCCGGGGTGAACCTTTCACCGTCGACTACCACGTGGCATCTGAAAAAGCTGACGGATAGCGGGATCATTGTAACGGAGAAGAAGATCAAGGTCAAGGCCTATTCCCTCGGTATCCCAAGAGAACGTCTCATGAACCTTCTCATCACTTACCGGGAAAGCTTCCTCGACAACCTTGTGGACGGGCTCCTGGAGCTGTGGGAATAATTTCTTTCTGATGATGCATATGCTGCACCCGTACGAGGCCAGTAACGTGTTTATGGCAGTAAATGAAAACCATCGCGGAAAGTGTACGGTATTGACGAAAAGAACACCCCGGCAGGGAAAAGAGAACGATTGCGCCTGGTTTTTTCAATCTCTTTTTCAGAAGTACCCGGGGGATACGATAAGTGGCGGTTCAAAATATTATATGAATCCTGGTGAGCAAAGAAGAAATATCGCAAGGGAGGACCTGCATGGCAGAAATTCCACAAAAAAACCGTGAAATTATCATCAGAGTGGAAAACCTTGAATATTCTTATAAAGGGGTCAAAGCCGTTGACGGTATCAGTTTCTCGGTAAAAAAAGGTGAAATCTTTTCATTCCTCGGACCCAACGGTGCGGGTAAGAGTACCGTGATCAATATCCTTATCACCCTCCTTGCAAAACAAACCGGGACTGCGGCTGTGGCCGGCTATGATGTGACCAAAGACCCCCAGAAGGTACGCGAGTCCATCGGGATTGTTTTCCAGGACATCACCCTCGATCGCGACATGACCGTCTGGGAGATCCTTGAATTTCATGGGAGACTGTATAACATGCCCCTTGAACAACGCAGGAAAAGGATCGAAGAGCTTCTGGACCTTGTGGAGCTGGAAGCAAAGCGGGATGAACGGACAAAAAACCTGAGCGGGGGAATGAAGCGGAGACTTGAAATTGCCCGTGGACTTATGACACGCCCGCTGGTACTCTTCTTAGATGAACCTACCATCGGGCTTGACCCCCAGACACGTATCCGGATGTGGGATTATATCAAAGGCGTTAACGACGAGGGCACTACTATCTTTCTTACTACCCATTACATGGACGAAGCAGACCAGCTCTCAGATCGTATCAGTATTATCGATCATGGCCGGATAATTGTGTCCGGAAAACCCTGGGAGCTTAAAAACACTCTCGGCCGTGATCTCATTTACCTTGAAACCGGCAATAATAACGCTGCGATCAGGGCTTTAAAGGATCTCCCGAGCATTCGTGATATGAAGATCAAAACACGGGGTTTTGTTATCAGGGTAACCGAAGATGGGTCAAAAGTACTTCCCATCATTATTGACACCCTGCGCAATGCCGGCATCGAAATTTCCACCATCAATTTAAAGAAACCATCAATGGACGATGTATTTGTGTTTTATACCGGAAAAGATCTGAGGGATGAAGGAGCCGGAAAGGCTTCTTTCCATCGGGCCGGGGGAAAATAACAAAATGTATGGGTTCACGACGATTTACTGGCGGGACATGATCAGGTTTGTCAGGTTCAAGACCCTGCTGGTCTCTTCCCTTCTCCAGCCGGCGCTCTGGCTGGCATTTTTTGGTATCGCGATGTCAAGCAGTTTTGATAAACTGATTGCGGGCATTCCGGTACCACCCGGCGCACACGTAGTTGGTTACCTGACGTTCATGGGTGCCGGCATTATCGCTATGACGACGTTGTTTACCAGTCTCTTTGGAGGAATTGTCATCCTCTTTGACAAGAACTGGGGATTGATGCGTGAAATCCTCGCAAGCCCGATGAACAGGAACCATATCATTTTCGGAATCGGCCTGTCGGGGGTTACAAAGTCGTTTATACAGGCGATCATCATCATGGTTTTTGGAATCCTTATCGGTGCTGCATTCTTCAGCGGGTTTACCGCCATGCAGGTTATTATAGGGGTACTGGGGATCCTCGCATTTGTCGGGATGTTTGCACTGGGGTTCCTTTTCCTATCAGCCGCAATCGCCATTTCCATGGAAAGTCCCGAGGGGCTGCAGGGAGTCACGACACTCCTTACCATGCCGATATTTTTTGCCAGCAATGCACTCTATCCGATTGATGCATTTCCCGAGATTTTAAAGATCCTTTCAGTGTATAATCCGATGACTCTCCTTATCACGGGTATCCGGTATTTTGTGATCGGCCCTGATTTCATAGCTCTGGGAAAACATTACCAGTATACTCCTGCCGATATTCTTATGGCATATCTCGGACTCATCATTTTTACCATGATCATGTTCGGGCTGGCGTACTGGCGGTTTAAAAAAGCAGTCGTGACGTAATACAAAAGCTCTTTCCTGATTACCCATTACACAGGAACCGCGGGAACCAGAGGTCAGGACCAGAAGGTATTTTTTCCTTTCATCATCATGCGAAAGAGCAGTTACTTCTTTGAACAGGTATGGGTTGTCCTACCAGGTGAAATCCACAATCCAGAAGTGCATGAAGTTAAATGTAGTGAAAATTGTTTTTTTAAGAAANNCCATTGACCACCCCCTTCTGCTCGTACCTGTGCAGGTAATGGAGGCAACCGGAACCAGTTTCGCCGGACTGACTGTCCTTGGGAGTCCGCGTTCCTGGTAACCAACCGGGTTATCTGCTTCCATTATTCCTTCACCTTCCGCAAATTCCATCAATCACAAGAAGCCTTTATTTTCCTGCATCGCGATCGATAATTTACATTTTCATATAACAACTTTGTACTATATATATTTGTTTATACTGATCAGGGTCGTTTAATATATTTTTTTAAAAAATTCCAAGAAAATTTCTGCACAACAGGTCAAGCGACGAAATCCTAGAAGTTTACGAACATAGATTATTTCTCTTACCATTCACGGCCATTGATTCATACGAAATTTTTTTAAAAAAATCAAAAATGTTGAGCGTTAAAAATAGTGTAGAGTCTCATCCGGGCGACTAAATAATTCTCATTTTTGTGAATGATATTTTCCCGATTCCACGCTCCATTATGAGTCGCCACTGGCTCGTTTCCGCTGCCGTGCCGTCACCAGATTGCACCTAATCCCCCATAAGGAAAAAGGGAAGCTATCGACGAAATAGTTGGATAGGTGCGCAGTAGATATCCCCTGGAGGAGGGCAAATTGCAATTCGGGTTTTAATACATAACATAGAATTACACCTGACAACGAATGTAAAGTGATAACATCCGGAGTACGGGATGGCGCACGTTCTTATTTCGCCGTTGAACTGGGGCCTGGGGCATGCAACGCGGGATATACCGGTGATCCGGAACCTGCTCGATCACAACCACGAAGTTACCATTGCGGGGTGCGGCAATGCTCTCCTGGTCCTTGAAAAAGAATTCCCGGAATGCCATACCATTGACTTTCCTGATTATCCCGTGCCCTATAGCCTAGGCCGGTTTTTTCTCCCGAAATTTGTCGCTTCCTTACCACGTATACTCCGGGCTGTTGCCGATGAACAGAAAAATCTTGAGAAAATCCTTTCAAAAAACCAGTTTGATCTCATTATCAGTGATAACCGTCTCGGAGTATATTCCTCAAAAATCCCGTCTGTCTTTATCACCCACCAGCTTCATTACCACCTCCCCCTGGCCTTCTGGCCGGTTGAACTCCTCGCAGTCGCTATGAACGGGATCCTGCACGGAAAATACCGTCACATTATTGTACCTGATAACCCGCCCGGCCCGGCCGCACTTGCCGGTAAACTGTCTCGTCCGGGAACCGTAGTGACAAAGGAAAGGGCATTTTTTTCCGGGATCCTGACAAGCACCCGAAAGCAAACTGTCAAAGAGGATCTTGATTACCTGTTCATGATCTCCGGACCTGAACCCCAGAGGAAACAACTTGAGCGGATCCTGGTTCCCCAGGCCGGGAAGGTTGCCGGCAGCTGTGTGATCCTGCTGGGCAGCCCTCAGCAGGCCGGCACCCTGAAAAAGTCCGGTACCTGCAGGGTGATAAACTTCGCATCAACAACCGAAAAAGAAGATCTCATGAACCGTGCGAGGTTTATCGTCTGCCGGTCAGGATACACATCCATGATGGAGATTGCCGAGCTTGACAAACACCACGCTCTCTTTATTCCGACTCCCGGGCAGCCTGAACAGGAATACCTGTCATGGTATTACGAACGGAAGGGCTGGTTCCATTCACAAAGCCAGTACCGCCTCAGCCTGTCAGATGATATCGGGATCGCGCAACGACCACGATACACCGGATTTCCTCCCATGGCAAAAACACGGGAAAATGTAAAACGACTCTATAACCAGGTACTGGCACAGTATCTTGATTAAAATACCAGCATAACAATGCCTTACATCAGGGGATTCGACCAATGAACGATCTGATAATCAGCGGAACACTCGGGCTTATCGGGCTCCTGTTTGCAGTAATCATTCTCCTGGTAGTTGCCTGGTCGGCTGCGGTACTGATATTCACTGCAATCGCTGCGGGAGAATACGGAACCGTCTTTGCCATCCTTTCAGCGCTCCTGGTTGCCGGATCGGGGTACCTTGCAACAGGGTACTGGTTGAGGAAAAAAGACTATATCTGACAGGTTCCATGCCGGGTATTTTTCAGGGTTTTAAGCATTCAAGGCTGTTTGTTTCTTCATTAATCCGGCTGTGTTTTGACCCGTAGAAAACGTAAATGGCAAGGCCGAGAATAAGCCAGATAACAAACCGCAGGTGGGTGACCGCCGGGAGCAGGGCAATAAGTACCCCGCAGGAAATGATACAGAGGATGGGAACAGCCGGAACAAACGGGCAGCGGAAAGGGCGGGGGAGGTCCGGACGGGTACGGCGCAGTACGATTACCCCTAACGAGACGATGATAAAAGCAGCGAGGGTCCCGATATTAACGAGCTCAGCAATGGTCTGGAGGGGAAGGAGGCTTGCGATAAGAGCAGTTACCATTCCGACAAGAAGAGTTACCTTGAAAGGCGTGCGGAAGACCGGATGCAGTTCACGGAATAATCCGGGAAGAAGGCCGTCGCGGGACATGGCAAAGAAGATACGGGTCTGGCCAAACAGGAGCACGATGAGGACAGAGGTAATCCCGCAGATTGCACCGACGGAAACAAGAGCAGATCCCCAGCCAATCCCAATATAGCCCAGCGCGAATGCAACAGGAGCACTGGTGTCCTTCAGCAGCGTATACGGGACGATACCGGTGAGGACAGCTGACACGGCGATATAGAGAACAGTCGCTATCACCAGCGACCCGATAATGCCGATCGGGAGATTCTTCTGGGGATCCTGTACTTCTTCAGCTGCTGTCGAAACCGCGTCAAACCCGATGTAGGCAAAAAAAACGATCGCAGCACCGGTAAAGACCCCGGTCCATCCAAACGGCATAAACGGGGTCCAGTTCTCCGGGTTGATATGACCAGACGCAAGATACAGGAAGAGGAGGATGACGGAAATCTTGACTAGTACGATGATATTGTTTATCCGTGCACTCTCTTTTACACCGATAATCAGAAGAAGGGTGACCAGGAGGATGATCAAAATTGCAGGGAAATTGATTATCCCGCCGTTCACACCGGGCGGATTGATGAGTGCCGGGGGGAGGACAATCCCGGCACCGCCGAGCAGGTTTGCCATATACCCTGACCAGCCGACTGCAACTGCCGCACTGGAGACTGAATATTCCAGGATAAGATCCCAGCCGATGATCCAGGCCCACACTTCACCCAGCGACGCATAGCCGTACGTATAGGCGCTGCCCGCGACCGGTACCATCGCTGCAAATTCGGCATAGCTCAATGCGGCAAATGCACATACAAGGCCGGCTATGATAAATGAGACAAAGAGNNAGGACTTTTTTTAACCCGAACTCCCCGCTCGTACACTCCAGGAGTTTGTGTATGGGTTTGGTCTGGAAGAAATTCCGGTGGCGGAGAAGAAATGATCGGAAACTCATTGTTAATGAACAGTGATCGTTTGCCACTCATTAATGATCGCTTATGATTTTTTTTTTAAAACAGGGTTGACTGCGTATTTTTTTAAGTTCAATTTGCATATTCGATAAAGTCTCAATAAAGCGAATAAAGTCGAAAGAAAGGATGCTATCGATAACGTAGGATTAAAGGAATTATTTAATCGAGAAATCTTGCATGTAAATGTCGATTCTCATACCCAGCATTCGGACGCACATAACCACTCATAAATTCGTTCTGATAGACAAAATCAGCACTTTTCGTTGTCGGAAGAAATGGATTTTGTGATTTTACACATTTCACACCGTAAAATCAGATCTCTATTCTTTTTCAAAATCCAATACGCCGTGTTTTTAAAACTCGAAAAAGGCGTGTTTTAAAGATGTCAAAAATTTAAAAGAAGTGAATGTTTTCCGTAGCTTCGCTTTTCTTACTATTCGGGTGGATTCAGCATAATTTTAGATGATTATTGAATCAGAAAATAGATTCTGTTCTAATATTCTGAATAAATCGCGCTTCTTCACAGATTGTTATCGGATGTAATCCCGTATTTTCCCGATCAGGGCGAGCTGATCATTGGTTTGATTTTTCTTTTCTTCGCCGATTTGGTCCATGATTACGGTTATGGGTTTATCGAGCTCGCAGATTTTTATCGAACGACCCCGCTTCTCGCCCTTCTTTTCATGAATTCTGATCCAGCCCTGATCCATCAGGTATTTCATGGCGAGGCTTATCTCGGGCTGTCGCATACCAGTCCTGCGTTCAATTGATCTTGGGGTTGCTTCAGGTACGTAGGCAAGATACACCAACACCTTTGCAACATTTTTCTTCATTCCGATCTCGATCAACAAATTCACGAACTCTTCTTCCTTTTCCGTAAAAAATTGGACACTTTCCTGCCTCATTGAACCACCAAGATTCTATCGGATGCTTTAATAGTATATTTTCACCAAAATGAATCTATCAGAGTTTAATTCTATGGATTATTCAGTTAATGATGTTGTTATCTGGATTGTAATACTCGTTGTGACCTACGCACTTTTCCGATGCAGTTTAAGAGTGCGTGATTGGTGGAGGGACAGAATAGGATACGATCCAATAGAGCGCTGGCGAAAGAAGTGGTAAGAATTTCTCACCTTCAATATACTCGTTTTTTATTTTGCGAATTACCACAATTGTTATACGTATAGTTCCCGAGTAGTTGACAACCAAGTGAGATTATGGTCATAAAAACCTTATCAGATTGCACTCGATGTACTTATCTGACAAAATGTGATGCACATAATTTCAAGGGAACTCATAGCCACAAAGAAGGATCTGATCCTTGTGAGTTGGATATTAGTAAAAAAAAGGTATGGACGAAATGATGCAATTTCACACTATCCATAACACTCTCTTCTTTTGAAAAGTCACGAACCGAAATCCATGGAAACTTACTGGATTACTGGAGAAAAATACGATTCAAATACTTGCATAGGATCCCAACAACTTCAATTCCGCATCCCCATATCCTTTTTCTATACCGCGTAAATGCTTTGTAGAATAGAGTTCATAGAACATATCACGGTGGGAAAAATCATGGCGAAAAAATCTAAGTCATCAGCTAAAGCAGAATCTAAAGCATCAGTAAAAGAAGAAACTCCTGCATCAGATACAGATATGTATATTTCAACACCCGAAAGTGGGGGGATAATTAATTTTTACCATTTTTTTAACGGAATAGGAATCCTGATGACGATTGCGATAATCATTTATATCTTTCTCCGTTATGTGTTCCATCTTCTATAATTTCACAAAACTATGATTGGATCCTGAAAATCCCCAAGATCCCGTATAATCCAAGAGATACAGACCTTTACGCACGTGCAGATTTCAATTTCACGCCGCACATACTATTTTTCTTTTTTTGAACTGGTCTCAACCTAAATATCATGGAAACCTACTGGTGCACGAAGAATAATCCGATACATGAAATGTTGAAAGATCCCCATTACTATAACACTGCATTAATTCAGTGCTTCAAATCTGAATGCGATAAATGGGAAAACGGGAGGTGTTTCCAGATCCGGAAAGCCGGGAAACCCGATCGTCCACCGGTATTTAGCTAACAGGATTAAACTATTTTTCAATGCAGAAGAGTACAAAAGTCCATAGAAGTGTTCTGTTGGCAGACTAGACTGCTTTCCTCACATCCATTTTCACTCTGTTATGACATTTCGGACATTGTGTATGGACAGGTTTCCGTGATCGTCCTAAACTCGCAATACGGATCCCCATGTAAGTCCATTCATGATTGCAGTGATGACAAGTTACACGGCAACTCGTGTATTGGTGTTCCATTTGTTACGAATATACGAAATTGAGTATCAAAGTGAGCTGAATGAAGGGTGAAAGTGGACATAAACTTTGTCGAGCTGGGCAACTGCCACCAGCCTGACAGAAGCGGACCATGACGTGACATGGAATGCCGAAAGGTATTTGTTGAATAGCCACAATGAAATTACCTCATAGTGGATTTGGAACAGAAAAAGAAGAAAACGGATACACCGGATATCGGAGATTCGTTAAGGAATGAAGCAGAGAAGCGTCTCAAACGTGTTTTAGATAGTTCCTCTGATCTGAAAGAGCAGGATAAAGAAAAAATCATCCACGAGCTTCAGGTTCACCAGATAGAATTAGAAATGCAGAACGAGGCTCTCAGGGAAACTCACCTTGCTCTTNNCGGGACAAGCTGCGAAAAGCACCGTTCAGCAAATTTGTCGTTGAGAAAGATAGTATTGAGTGGCACCAGTTTTTCATTAAAGTGCTGAAACAGACGGAAAAACTTATGCGAACCCTGATGCTCATACGGTCTGACGGATCGCAGTTTCCGGCCCTGCTGCAAGGGTTGCCAATCAGGGGAAATAATGGAGGAGTTACGGTCAGGTTGGCAATCAGTGACATTACGGACATCAGGCAAATGGATGTGGTTCGCTCACAGCTTGCAAACATCGTTGATTTTTCCAATGATGCCATAGTCGGGGAAACTCTGGATGGAATCATTACCTCATGGAACGCAGCCGCTGAGAATATTTATGGCTACACTGCTGAAGAGGTAGTTGGTAAACCGGTCTCTATGCTGTTAGCGCCCGGAGGACGAGATGAAATCCCAAGCATCCTTGAGAAGATCCGGGCTGGAGAACACATCGATCACATGGAGACAAAGCGCAGGACAAAAGATGGCCGGATCATAAATATATCCCTGACAATCTCCCCCATTAAGAATGTTGAAGGCCAGATACTGGGAGCATCGNNGCGATTCCTTGCAGAAAATCTGGACATGGATTATGTCTGTATTGATAGACTCGAAGGGGACGGGTTAACCGCAAGGACAGTATCTGTGTTTAATGATGGGAAGTTTGATACCAATGTACAATATGCATTGAAAGATACCCCCTGCGCAGAAGTGGTTGGAAAAACAGTTTGTAGTTTCCCCAGAGATGTCTGCCGGTTGTTCCCTAACGACGGGGCACTTCTGGAGCTTAAGGCCGAAGGTTATATTGGCACCACCCTCTGGGGTTCTAACGGAAAACCGATCGGTCTGATTGCGTTAATCTGTCGCAGGCCCCTGTTGAACCCTGAACCTGCAAAAGCGGTGATTGACCTGGTGGCTACACGTGCAGCCGGGGAGTTGGAACTGCGTCAAAAAGAAGAAGATCTCACGAAATCCCTTGAAGAGAAAGAACATCTCCTCTCTGAAATCCATCACCGGGTCAAGAACAACCTGACTGCATTTATCTCCCTCCTCTCTCTCGAAGGAAGTTATGAAGAATCACCAGCGGGAGAGAGGCTGAAAAAAGATATCCAGAACCGAGCGCGAAGTATGGCGCTCATCCATGAAACCCTGTATAAGACAAGGAAGTATTCCAATGTTGATATGGGTGTATACCTGACCACACTAACCGAGCAGATCGCTGGGACTTATATTTCAGAAAAAGCTGTCCGCACCATCGTCAGCATAGAAAGCATCAGCCTCGATCTCGCTCGTGCCACTCCCTGCGGACTTATCATCAATGAACTCATCACAAACGCCTTCAAGTATGCATTCCCCGACTCATTCGACTGCCAAAAGGTCCGCCACGAAACCTGCACAATCTGGATTTCCCTTACTCTTAATGACGGAGTGTACACGCTCATAGTAAAGGATAACGGAATCGGGATTCCAGAAACATTCGACCCGGGAACGGCTAAATCGCTCGGCCTCAAGCTGGTAAATTTCCTTGCAAAACACCAGCTTATGGCAAAGGTAGAGGTTGATCGGGAGAATGGCACAGAGTTTTCAATCCGGTTCAGAGAAAAGATTACTCTATAATTTCCGGTTCTGTTGCTTCTTACGGGATGTTTAAATAACTAACATTGAAGTCATCCGATAATATCATATCCAATATGTCCCGCTAACGCAACAGCACAACTATACTTGCCCAGATGTTCCGATAGCCTCCCCATGACCAAGAGACCCCTTCCTGTGGCGCGGGTCTCGACTCATGGGGACGGGAGAGGAGTTGGCTCATTCCCCGGAGAAGTCCTGAGGCGGGGAACACTCTTTGTTTTCTTAATTCCGGAGTGATCACCATCGGTTCATACCTGTTTCTTGAGAGCCCTGATAAAATTTTTAGGGAATAGTGTTCATTTCAAGCACCAACTTTTTCAAAAATATCGACNNCAGCGGCGGGGACAAGCAAAAGGCGAAGTCCCCAGGAGCGTACGACTGATTAAGATCATCAACAAAAACGATATTTTTAGTAGCTGGAATGGGACTATACCCGTTTTTAAATAAACCGGATTGCTGTTCTCTGAAATCCGGCACTCTTTTTTAGGTAATTACCGTAAATTCAACCGAATGAAAATGTGCTGAAGCGAAGTAACTTATACGATCACCGGATCAGAAGAGAATCTCTTCAGAAAGAACGATTTCCCAGAATAAAAACAGGTCGGTAAAAGGCTGCTTTTTTTTGCAGGCTGTCCCAGGGCTAACGGTTACATTGGTGATCCCAGCTGCCCTGCACTGATTTTTTTGGGATTTTTGGTAACAGCCGCGCCACAATTGCGGCAAGAATAAAGCAACAGATAGTCACCAGCACAATTGATCCGCCGGGCGCGATATCATACGTGAATGACAGCTGCAACCCGGCAATAACTGATACGACCGCAATACCGCATGCAGAGAGCACAGTCTTTCGAAACGGCATCTTAAGTTGAATCATCGCAGATGCCGGGATCACAATAAGACTCGATACCAGGAGGACACCAACAAGCCGCATTGCAACGACCACGGTCAAACCGGTCAGTATCGTGAAAACAAGTTCGAGTGCCGAAACCGGCAGGCCTGAAACTCTTGCGAACTCAGCATCAATGGTGATAGCAACCCATTCCTTCCAGAACAGCAGCAAAATACTGATAACGGTAACTCCGAGAACTATGGCAAGGTAGATGTCGGTCTGGTTTATCCCGAGAATTGTCCCAAAAAGGAAAGAAAGGACATCAACAGCCACATTTTGCGTGACGCTTATCAGGATAATCCCAATTGCGAGCCCTGTTGCAAACATGATCGCTATTGCCGCGTCCGAGGCTACCCGTAATTTTCCTAGGCCGTGAATGCCCAGTGACCCGAGTACGACTCCGACAACAGCCGTATATAACGGGTAAATTCCCGAAAATAACCCAAGAGCAATCCCGCCAAAAGCCACATGACTCAGTCCGTCAGCAATGAGGGAAAGCCTCCGGAGGACAAGGAATACCCCGAGACTCGAACAGGTGATGGCTACGATGAGACCCCCGATCAGGGCGCGGACTCCAAACTGGTAAGATAAAAACTCAAGGACCATGGTCTGCCCTCAGGTGATTTTGCCCGCCCTGACCATCAGGTCCCACAGGCCTTCGGCATTAAGGTTTGCAGAGGGGCCGTCATAGATTATCTTCCGCTGCAGGAATATGACCCTTTCAACGTGCGCCGCCAGATCCGGCAGATCGTGCAGGATCATCAGGACCGTAATCCGGTGTACTTTATTCAGGTGACTGACCAGGGAATAGAATTCCTGCTTGCTCTGAGCATCGACACCATTTGTGGGTTCATCGAGTGCGATAATATGGGGGCTGCCGACAAGTGCACGGGCAATCAGGGTTCTCTGCTGCTGGCCACCGGAGAGGTCGGAAAACAACTCATGCTGCACATTACCGAGCCCTGCTTCTGCGATTGCATTATCAACTGCCTTCCTGGTGTCGGAATTCATACGTCTGAACAATCCTATCTGGCCGAAGGTTCCCATTTCAACGATCTCGCGGGTGGTCACCGGGAATCGTTCCTGCCTGATCATCGGGTTCTGGGGCACATAACCGATACAGGGCCTGCAGGGGTACATTCCCTCGCATTCACCGATATGGCAGGTAAATGAAACCGTGCCCTTATCGGGTTTCAGGAGACCGACCATGATCTTCATGAGAGTGGATTTTCCCGAACCGTTAGGCCCGGCAATTCCCACGATCTCCTCCTGTCTGATCGAAAGGGATACATCTTCCAGAATGGTATTTGCCCCGTACGCAAACCAGACATTATTCATGGTGAGACAGACCTGCTCATTTCCCGTAGGTGTCAGTGACATTGCATTGCTTTCCTCATTTCCTGCAGGTTATTCTCCATGATCGCCACATAATCGGTATCGCCCGCAGTCAGAGTACCGCCCGGGAGTATCTCCATCGTTGTAAACGAATACACGGGAAGATTGAGTTCAGCGGAAATGGATTTACCAAGGTTTTCTGCCTCATCCGGCTCCACGATGATACCTCGGACATTGTGTGCCTTTGCCTCTTCAACAATAGCTGACATCTGTTTCATGGACGGCTGGGCATCCGGGCTCATCCCGGCAATGGAGATTGGGGTGAGGTTATATGCTGCCGCAGTATAATCAAGGAATGCGTGAGAGCTGAGGAATGTCCTTGTGGTACAGTTTGAAAAACCTGCATTATAGTCGGAATCGAGTTGCTTCAGTCGTTTTTCAAATGCTGCAGCATTTTTCTGGTAATCGGAGGCATTTTCCGGGTCTGTTTCAGCTAACCGGCTGGCCACATAGGCTACGTAGTACTCCGTAAGCTGCGGGGACAACCAAAGATGAGGGTCCTGGGTCATATTCGGGAAATCAGTGTACTGGCTTTTCATCTGATCATAGGCAGGTCCCGGGATAGCATCGGCAAAGGTTACAAGTTGTATGTGGGGGTTTGATGAGGCTGCAAGATCAGTCGCCCATGGCTCAAGAAACGGCCCGTCATAGAAGAAGATCCTTCCGTTTTTGAGAGCAATGGCGTCGTTTGGTGTAGGTTCATAATCGTGAGGATCAGCCCCGGGAGGAAGTATCTGGGTAATTGTTACGTGATCTCCACCAACAGGTCCAACCAGAAGCGTGAACGGCCGAAATGATGTGATTACCTGAACTTTGCCACCCTGACCGGGAGTTGCCGGTGGTGACGATACGGATTCGCCGGGATAAGAGGGGGATCCCGTTGTTAAATTAGCAGGAGTTTTGCCGGGTTGCCTGTCCTCCGGTGGGTTACTCAGGCATCCGGTTCCTGAAACTGTTGCAATAACAATGACCACGGCCGCGATCATCAGGATCATTTTATATTGTCTTTGTACCATTCCCAAACTCTTCCTGATATGGTAAGTCTTTTTTTAGCAAATCTAATTCGCGGGTTCTGCATATAATAGTTGTGAGAATTTTGGAGCAATCCCAAATTTTACTTAATAATAAATTCTGATTAAAATCTATGGATATGTTTTCAGGCTGCCAGTCGGAAGAGTAGCGGGGGGAAAGATATTCTGTGTCAACCGGCAGATGTCCATAGTTCCAGGTTCACATCTCAAGGCAACTGTCGTCATGCGTAATATCCCCACACACTCCCTGTTTCGGGTGTCCCATTGCCCTGCACATCTGATCTATAGCATCCTTGGAGACAAAACTTTCAAATCTTGAAACCTCAA
>PMDE01000057.1 GCA_003154335.1 Methanoregula sp.
AAAACCTCTCGTCAAGTACCTTCGTGATCTTATTGGAGGGAGACCGGTTTTTTCTTATCCGATGCGGAAAGGGGGGCTCCGGCTTCGTTATGGTAGATCACGTAACACGGGGTTTGCTGCTGCCGGTCTCCATCCTGCGACGCTGTATATCCTGGGGGAGTTTCTCGCGGTCGGAACACAGATGAAGACCGAACGCCCGGGCAAGGCTTGTGGTGTTGTCCCGGTGGATTCCATTGAAGGTCCGACCGTGAGGTTGCAGAATGGCGACGTGCTGCGAATTGATGATGAAGCGACAGCGAAAAAACTTGTGCCGGAAATCGAAAGGATTCTTGATGTGGGGGAGATCCTGATATCGTTCGGCGAATTTCTTGAGAACAATCACCCTCTTGTACCCTGTGGATATTGCGAGGAGTGGTGGCTGCTCGAAGCTAATCCCGGTACAAAAATTCCAAAAACCGAAGAAGATGCCCTTGCACTTGCAGACCAGGGTGAATATCTTTATCCTGCATATACCTGGTTCTGGGACGATATTTCCGTTGAGCAGATTCTTACCCTCGGCGATATAGTTTCCCGGCAGGGAAAAATTACGGATGGCCTCCTGCAGATACCCGATGATCCCGTAGTAAAATCAATCCTTGAAGAACTGCTTATCCCTCACGAAGTGCGCCAAAAAAATGTTCAGATCAAAACCTACCGGATATTCATTGCCTGTCTGGGGCTTGACGAAAACCTGCACAAGAGAGATGTATGGAAAAGTGCACTCCCGGATACCCCTCTTAATCTCATCATATATCTCTCCGGAATTAAAATCCGGTCACGGGCAGGAACTCGTATTGGTGGACGGATGGGAAGACCGGGGAAATCCAAACCCCGGAAAATGAATCCTCCCCCCCACGTCCTTTTCCCGCTCGGGGATTCGGGAGGTGCACGCCGATCATTCCAGTCAGCATCCAACCATACGGAAGAAGTGGACGCAAATAATACCGATCTCGATTTCCAGAAGGAAGGTGGTATGATCGAGATCGAGGTCGGGAGGAGGCGCTGCACCGAATGCCAGGAAATTACCTATACCAACAGATGTGAGAAATGCGGTGCACATACAGTCGCAATTACATCCTGCCCAAAATGCGGGAGAGAATCCCTTGCTGAGCGATGTCCGGGTTGTGACGTCCAGACGACCTGCAGCCAGAGAATTACCCTCAATGTGAAAGGAGAGTACGCAAAAGCCATCGAACGGCTGGGACTCAAACCTGATTGTGTGGCTCTTGTGAAAGGCGTAAAAGGAGTAATATCGCGGGAAAAAACTGTTGAAGGTATGGAGAAGGGAATTCTTCGCTCGATCCGGAATATCTTTGTTTTCAAGGACGGTACTACACGGTTTGATATGATTGACCTGCCACTGACCCATATCCGCCCGGATGAGGTGCGTGTTTCTGTTGAGAAACTCCGGTCACTCGGGTATGTGAAGGATTATCTTGGATATGATCTCCAGAACGGATCACAGGTTGTGGAATTGCGCCCTCAGGATATTCTTGTCTCTGACTCCTGCGCTGAATATCTCGTAAACATAACGCAGTTTATGGATGACCTGCTGGTGAAATGCTATAAACTTGAACCCTTCTACAACGTCAAAAAACCAAGCGATCTGGTCGGACACCTTGTCATCGGGCTTGCTCCTCATACGAGTGCCGGAGTTCTCGCCCGGATCATAGGGTTTACCCGGGCAAACGTCGGGTATGCCCATCCATTTTTCCATGCTGCCAAGCGGCGCAACTGTTTCTATGGGGATACAGAGATTGAAGTATTTGACGGGAAGCTCTGGAAAAAATCTCCCATCCGTAGATTTGTCCTTGAAAACTTTGATGTAAGCCGCCCGGGAATTGACAGGCTGGGGACCTATTATTCCGATCCGGCACAACCGTACTATACAAGAACCGTCGATACGGGTGGAATCATGCATATCCGCAGGATAACTTCTGTATCTATCCACCGGTCACCGGCTACGCTTCTTCGGTTCACAACGGCACTCGGAAAGGAAATTGCGGTCACTCCGGATCATTCAATGCTTGTCTGGGACACAACATATCTCCGGAAGATCAGGGCAATGGAACTCAAACCCGGTGATCCTTTACCGGTACTTATCGGTGCAAACATAATTGCTGACCATATACGGTTAATTGATCACGTGCCATCTCCTGAAGAAAGAGTATTTTGCCTTACCGTTGCCGATGATCATACGCTTGTAGCCAATGGGATCTTTACCGGGCAGTGCGATGGTGATGAAGACTGTATCATGTTGCTTCTCGATGGACTGATTAATTTCTCGCGATCGTTCCTTCCTCAGAACCGGGGAGGATCGATGGATGCCCCCCTGGTGCTGACAAGCAGGATCGATCCTGCAGAAATAGACAAGGAATCTCTCAATATCGATGTCTGCGATCACTATCCTCTTGAACTCTACACAGGTGCTCTGACTTTTACCGAACCTAAGACGTTAACCGGTCTCATTGACCGTGTTGAACGGAGGATCGGTACACCCGCACAGCTTGAGGGATTCCGGTTTACCCATGACACATCGGACATTTCGGCAGGCCCGCTCGAATCAATGTATACCCAGCTTAAGACCATGACCGAGAAGCTTGAAGCAGAACTTGTCCTGGCTGAAAAGATTCGCGCTGTGGACGCAGACGATGTCGCGGAACGGGTGCTTACCACTCACTTTATCCGAGACCTGATGGGTAATCTGTCAGCATTTTCCAAACAGAAGTTCAGGTGTACCAAATGCAACACGAGTTACCGGCGGATCCCCCTTGTCGGAAAATGTACAAAGTTCAAAGGAAAAGGTATCTGCCACGGAAATATCATCCCGACAGTACATGAAGGATCAGTAAAAAAATACCTGGAAATGTCCAGGGAAATATGCAGGAAATACAATGTCTCCGAATATACCAAACAGCGGGTCGAAGTCCTCGACCTTGCGATTGCATCCACATTTGGCGAGGAAAAACAGCAGCAGCTTGGACTTGCAGATTTTATGTAAAATTATAAAGATGAATCTTTTTTGGGCCCTGTTAAAATTCAGTAGATAAGCAGCCATCGCTCTTTGGGATCCGGGCACTCACATATATTAGGATTGCCTGAAAGAGATCGATGAATAAACCTGAAAAAGGGGTTAAATGGATGCTCCTTAGAGCTGTCCCCCCATCTGGAAGAGATAGAAGGCCACCCTTCTGGGTGCCGGAGAGAATAAGCGAATGACATGAAAAGAGGATTTCAACAGAGTTTTTTCCAAATTCATTTACAAACCCAACAAACAGGCTCTGAATGTTTTTTTTAGATCAGGAACCTTATCGAGTATTCTTTGCGGAGTAACCCAACCCCCGGCGGAGCCGGCCAAACCTTTTCAATAGTGATAGACTCATGACTGAATAATGATTTCAGGACAAGATTCTTTTAATCACAAATCCATCTCTTATCCTGTATTCTCATTCTGGAGCGAGGGTATCCAAGCCTGGTCAACGGAGGCAGACTCAAGATCTGTTCTTGCAGAAGTTCGCGGGTTCAAATCCCTCCCCTCGCACTTGTTTTAAGGAATACAGCCGGTCATACAGACCGTTTTGGATCAGCCATTTTTTCAATTCTTAAAATAATAAAAATGGATCTTCACCCTTTCCTTCATCAGCTGATGCCAACTGTCCAGAAACCCAGCAACATGCTCGCCAATATAATAACGACCCCTATTACAAGAATCCAGACCAGATTCTCGTCCGTTCTCTCCGGCCGTTTTCTATCCCGGACCCAGAACACAAGGCCTGAAATAATGAAAATTGCTGCAACAATCCCGGCAACTGCATGTATTCCGGTGAGGTGCCGCCCGCCTTGGAGCGAAATGAGATATGCCTGCCAAATTATACCTATCACCATAACAACAGTCCCGATAGCCCAGAAAATTTCAGCCGCGACTTTCCATTCAGGATGTTTCTTTCGTTGGGACACAAGCAAAACTGCAATGGCAAGAACCATGAACGCGACAACCATGATTATCCCGTGATTGGGGAGAACCGCCGGGGATTCTTCAGTCGATGGAGGTTCCTGGGGTGGTGCCTCCAGTAATGGACGCTGTACGGGATTTAACCGTGGAAGGTTCCCACTTAAAAGCCCGGAAGGATCTTTTGCGAGTCTTGGAAATCCACCTCCCGTAACTATTGGTGCTATGGTTGGATTTATCGTCGGTAATACAGGTGCGGAGAAATTCACGAGCATGTATGAAATATTGAACCTCAGCGTGTTCCCCTGTGCATCGTTTTGCGGCTGTCCGGTTTCTGTAAATTCCCATGTCCAGCGGAGCCTGATGGTCTGTCCTGCGTTGAACTGGTTGATAGTGATATACGCCGGCAGCAGCGGCGCCGTAGGAAATGTAGTGATATGTGCAGGAAGGATTACCGTGCTGTTGAGGTTCGGGTGTGAGACGTTAAAGTACATATAATTCGCAAGTCCGCCGCCAGTATTGCCGTATTTGTCGAACTGGCTGATATTGTCAACCCAGATATAGACAACTCCACTTTCCGAACCATTATTATGAAGATCGACAAAATCAGAGCCATGATCTCCGGGAAGAATCCCGGAAATAGTCCAGGGAAATGCACCCGTTTCCCCAAAGGTGAGGTCAACAGGATCCTGGGCATTTACCGTTACCGGCAGGAGAAGCAGGAGGATAAGGAGACTTCCGGTCAGCGAGTGAAAAGATTTCCGGGAACCGCTCGCTGGATTCGTCATCATACATGCTCCGTTATGATACATTCTTTACAAGGGACGCATGATGATTGCATAAATGCGATCATGAATACCAAACCCTAACCTCGTTAAGTGCAGGTGTTTTTGAGGGATCGATTGTTGAAAGAGTGGCACGCCACTGGATATACCTGCCGGGGGGCAGCCCGGAACTGACCGGAGAAGGCCAGCCAGCCACAGTCCATGATGGAGTTATATTATTCATGGCAAAAAGGGTATCTGAAGCCCTGACTTCAAAGGTAATATTCGTCCC
>PMDE01000140.1:0-992 GCA_003154335.1 Methanoregula sp.
CTGCGTGCGTGGCTGGCAAAAAGGATGCCGCTTCACCGTGCAACAAAGATTGCGGCCGATATAGGCAAAGGATTTGCCATCCTGTTTGGTCTTATCGGGATCGTCTTCATCTCCCCGTTCCTGGTCCTGATAGCACTTTTCATCTATATCGGTGCGGGCATGGAGTCGACTGCGGTGAAGTACAGTTTTCTCCTGCAGAACGTGACCGTCGGGGATATGATGAGCAGCCCGGTGACAACGGTGCCTCCCACACTTCCGGTAAGAGACGTAATTACCATGATGTATTCAAGCAAGCACCTCGGTTTCCCCGTCGTGGAGCGGGATTCGTTAATCGGGATGGTTACCCTTGCTGATGTGAACAGGACATCTTCCATAGACCGCGAAGCAATGCAGGTCCGGGATATCATGACCCGGGACCCGGTAACGCTCCCCCCGGACGCACCCGTCATAGAAGCCTTGAAGATCATGTCGGCCCGCAACTTTGGAAGGATACCGGTCGTAAGCGAGGGAAAGATCCTCGGCATTGTAACCCGGACCGATATTATCAAAGTAACGGAACTAAAACAGGTCTAAAATTCCAGCAATGTATCGATTGAGGATGTTCGCGCAACCTTCCGATACCCTTCAATATTCTTGAACGGTCTCTTTGCGATCACCGCCCCAACTTTTTTCTTACCGACGCCCGGCAGCCAGCGTATTGCCGTTGCAGGAAGCGAGTTGATCCTGACAGGAACAGGTAAAGCGGTGACCGATCGCATCCCCCAGTCAACCACGACAGCATCGATGATATCACGTTTTGCGAGCTGTACCGGTAGACCCACCAGGATCGGATACGACCCCATCTGCCTTCCGAATGAGAGGTCCCCGGAGACTTCGATGTGGACCTCATGAAGCACAGTCCCGATCGGGTAAACCCGCTGGAGCATCGGGAGATCAAATTTCTGCCGCACAAAATCCTTGAAGACCTTGAACCGGCGATCATATTTTCCCAG
>PMDE01000140.1:1013-9030 GCA_003154335.1 Methanoregula sp.
CGCCTTTTGCCGCCTTCTTCATTCACAATTCTGATCGCCCTGAGGACATCCTCTGGCTGGGCCTTGAGGTTGTTTGCCGCAATAACCCCGGGATCTGCAGTTTCCATACCAAACGCGGCAACGTCGCCGGAGGTGTGATACCGGATAATCGCCCGCAGGGCTTCACGGCTTTCCTGTTCATGCCGTGCAATAGTCGCAGGGTTGGTGTTGTCGATGTGCAGGGTTTTGAGTTCGGGTGCCGAGGTACGGATTGAGGCAAAGAGGTCACCAATGAGATCCGGGCGTGGCACCGGATACTCCCCGCCACCAGCACCATACGTAAGGATGTCCGGCTGCCTTCCGACCCTGAAATGCCTCGCCCCATGCGAGTACAGGGCTTCGACCTCGTCAGCGACCCCTTCGATGCTGCGATATTTCGGCAATCCGTAGAATGGTTCAGTACAGAAAGAACAACCACCAGATATGCTACGCGAACAGCCCCGTGCGGTCTCGAGCTCGCACATCACGTACGGGTAATCCGGATGTTGCCCGATAATCGAGCTCCCGGTCACGCTCCAAGGGTCAGTCCGGGTATAGTCCAGCATACCTTCCGGGCCATTCCCGGCAAGATAATTGTCGAGTGCTACTGCCGGCTCACCCGTGAGCAGGGCATCGAAACCTGAAATAACCTGACGGACTGCACGCTGCCCGCCTTCCGGGGCATAACCAAACCCAATCGGACCCCCGATCAGCTTTTTTGGTCCATAGAGCATATGCCCGATCTGCTGGATCTCATTGAGAGTCGCTGGTGTACCTCCAAGATATTTTCCCGGTACAGTCACTCCCGCTATCATTACCAGCAGTCCGGCCCGGTCCAGCAGGTTGATGAAGTGCGGGTCCTGCCGGAGCTGGTCAATGGTAAGATACTTTACGGAGAACCCTTGCCCGATCAAGGCTCCTGCAACGGTGCGAATATACGGAGAGATGTAGGGCGGGACACCAAGACATGCTGGCTCATCCACGTAACCGTCAAGGATGTACGCTTCAGCAGGCATAGCCGATTGCCTGAAGGAGTTTTCTCGCCCAGAAAAGTTTACCCTTCTTCATCGGGTCCACGTTGTCGTCATCCAGGTCAAAGCCGATGAGCGTGATATGCCGGGCACCAAGTTCGTCAGCGGCAAACACAGCCCGGTCCCCGTCAGAAAATCCGCCAAAATTATAGATATGGGGGAGTGGGGTCGACTGGGTAGTGGCAACAACCGCCCCTTTGAACCGGGGTACCCAGTGCCTGAGCAGGGGCATATTATCGCCATGAGCATGCACAACTACAATAGTACCGGATTCATTCAACTCTAAAAGACGGTCAGTCGCGCCGTCAAGATCGGTAAAAACCACGTCGGGACGGATACCGTACACATCGAGCACTTCAGCAGCTGCATCTGCTGCGAACACAACACCCCGTATTCCCCCAAGTTCCTGTTTCAGGCAGGGGGCATTGCCACAGACCGTTACCTCTTTGGCNNTCCTGTTCACGGGAAAAACCAAAATAGTCCAGGATTTTGCGGTACCAGGGTTCCCATTCTTCAAAGTCCATTGTCACCCTTAGCGTCTGACCTTTTTGCCGTCTTTTCCAGTCCGACAAGGTCTTTGAACTTTTTCAGCAGAGGTTCGATCACAAATTCGAGCAGCTGGACTTTGTTTTCCACTTTGCCGAAATAATGAAGGGGGAGCATGGCGGCTGCCATGTTCGGGTGACCGCCCGCATCTCCAATATCCCCGAACGCTTCTGACAGGGCATTGCCAATATGCAGCCTGATATCCCGGTTGCGTGCCGATATAACTATCGCGGTGTCGGTGATACCGTAGACCAGCGCTGTATTCACCCCTTCAAGGGTGATAAGAATGTCAGCTGCCTGGGGAAGTGCATCCCGGTTCATGACGTACCCTACGTTGGCAAAGAGATATCCGCTCTGGATGGATCGTTCCTTGATCGCCGTGCCGATAACATCGAGTGTCTCCTGCGACATGGAGGGGGACATGATCTTATCGAGCAGGTCTGCATCCGTGAGGGGCAGGAGAAAACCCGCATAGTTGAGATCCTGCGGGGTCACGTTGCGCTTGAACTCCTTGGTGTCAGTCCGGATTCCGTAGAGAAGTGCTGTTGCCACCCGCTTGTCGACCGGCACATCGAGCTCCTGCAGGTACTGGGTAAGGATACTTGCGGTTGCACCCACACCCGGACGGATATCAACAAAGGTGCTCTGCGTTGCCATGTGACGGCCGTCCTTGTGGTGATCGATGACGATATTCATCTTTGTCTGCAGGGGAATATCGTTGTTTACGCCGGGCGCTGAACTGTCGACCAGCGCAAGATAGGTGCATTTCTGGAGTGCCTCAACGGTCAGGTGTTCCATCTTGATATCGAGCAGGTTGACAAATGTCCGGTTTTCCTGGTGGCCGATATTGCCTTCATAGAAGATCCTCGTTGTGAGGGATTTCGGGTTGGCATGTTTTGCGATCTCCGCAAGCGCCATGGCCGATGAGATGGCATCCGGGTCCGGGTTCTTGTGAGTGATAATACCCAGTGTGCCCTCCCAGCCTGCGAGCAGGGTAAACAGGCGCTGCGAAATCCTGCTCGAGTGCTGCTTTTTTATCTGGAGGATGGCTGACCGGGCGACCACTTCCGGGGGATAAAGGACAAATTCAGCCCCGGCCGCCGTGAGCTTCTGGCCGTTCACCGGGTCGATCGACCGTGCAACGATCTGGACAGCAGGGTACCGCTGCTTGATGGCGATCACTGCCGCAAGATTCGCATCGCCGCTGCCAGTCATTACAAACGCAATCTCGAAAAGCGGGAGCCCGGTCAGCATCTCAGCTGACGTTATGTCCCTTTGGTAGGCGTCAAACTTCTGGTCGCGAAGGTTGCGCACCCGGGTCTCATCCATATCAACGACAATCACGCGTTCATTCTCTTTGGCAAGTTCCAGGATGATGTTGTAACCAATAGTCCCGCACCCGAAAATGCAGTATTTTGTTGGTCCCGGCTGCTCAAACGGGGCTTCCTGTGGCATGTGAGAAAAGATGTATCATTCCAGCGTATTAAGGGATTCCAATGCAGATCTCTCCAAAACATTTATTCGGCATTATCGACCACATTATTAGGTCTAACAGGCTGGGTCTGTAGCTTAGTTCGGCATAGCGGCGGACTCTTAATCCGCAGGTCAAGGGTTCAAATCCCTTCAGGCCCGTTTCCTCTGTTTTTTGACAGTTCTCACTCGTTTGTTCCTGCCCGTCACCATTTCTTTTTATTTCGGTCACGCAGTTCAGAATAGTTTTAGTATCCGGTGAAGTACTCGCTTCGGATGAGATCCTCCGGCAGATCCATTTCCCGGAGGATCGCAACTATTGCGTCGACCATCGCGGGCGGACCAGAGGTGAAAAAAACCCGCTCCCGCCAGTCAGGGATCTCATTTTCGATCATCCCACGATTGATCCTGCCAGTATGCCCCGCCCATCCGGGTGCCGGCTCTGTGAGCGTGATAACAATACTCAGGTGGAGGTTTGCCTCCGCGATCTCCGTCATTCTCTCCCGGAACAGGATCTCCCGCTCGGTCTTTGCAGAGTAGAGCAGCGTGATATCCGAATTGTAGAGCATATCAGTGGCATATCGGATCATGCTCCAGAGCGGCGTTAACCCGATGCCGCCGGCAATGAATGCAACCTTGTTGAAATCACCNNTGCCTCTGCAAAAGGGTGACCGGTCATTCCTTTCGTGACCTCGAGAAAAGAATCTGATGGGCTGCTCGAAATTGAGAGATGTCTGGTCAGAGCTGCCGTCCCCGTCCCGATAGTTATGAAGATGAACTGGCCCGGAAGGAACATGAAGCTATCCGGCCGGCTGAACCTGACCGAGAATGCAAGGTCCCCGCGGGGCATGACTTCGATAATACTGGCCGGGAATTCCATGGTGGATACAATATCTTGGGATCTGATAAATGATTGCCCTTTTTTTCGCTCCCGCCACCATGAGCGGCAGGAACGATATCACATTGATCAGGAATGGTGTCAGGGCAGGTTATTCACCGGGGAGAGTCCTTCCCAATCTCTTTTCAGAAAAAGTTCCCTGATTTTTTGTCGCCCTGTCAATAGTGATATTTGAAAAAACCCGAAGAGTATATTACCTGCCACGCGTATGAGAGCGTATGAAAACATTGTTACTTGTTGCACTTGCCTGTACGATTACCGTCCTGCTTGTAACAGCCGGGTGCACACAGACCCAGCCTGTCACTACACCGACATTTACGACGGTGCCAACAACCGTCCCGACCGAAATCCCGACTGCGGTTTCGACCCCTGTACCGACAACCCCGACTCCCGCACCCACAACGATCGCACCTGCCATTCCCCTCCCGGTGACTGTCAGGGACACGCCGCTCCTTTTCACCATTTCCGCACCGATCGGGTATTCGGGTACTACCATCCGGGCGACCACCACTGATTACAGCGCCCTCTACAAAACGACCATCTTCAACCCTGCCGCAGGCGACTCCAACGGGACTATAAACAACAACAGTGGCAGTTATTCCGAGCTTGCTGACTCGCTGACCATCTTCTCGTACTCCGCATCGCACAGCGTGGACCAGGATGTCAGGAACATGGTCCGTGGGTCAGGCACAGTATTCAACGAGTCTACCGTCCAGTATAACGGGATCACCTACATCCGCTTCGACATTCAAACCGATCCCTATACCGGAATGCCGTACGAGACTGTAGTCTTCGTTGGCAACAAGGGTTCAGCAAACGAAAACGGGTATCTCCCGGTAATGATTTACACGATGACCCCCAATGGCAAACTCAGTCAGGCAACTTACGAAAGTATGGTAAAGTCCTTCAGGTATTACACTGCCAGGAATATGAGAAACACCCTCGGTCAGGAAACTGACAGGCCTTCATTCTACCAGTAATTTTTTTCCTATCGGGGACCGGGAGAAGCGAAGTTCGGGAAGGAGAGGGAATTGACCAGAACTTCTTCGACAGTATGAGAGTTCCCTGGTTTATCCTTTCAATTCCCCGCCATCCCCTAGCTCAGCTATTTGACCCTGTATAACGGAGTAGTACGTATGGCCGATTCGCACCTTATCATTGGCAATGTCACCATCGAGAGCTTCATCATGTTTACCGTTGCCACCATCGCAGTTATTTTTCTGGCCTACCTTTGTTACAACGTAGTTTACAAGGCACTGGAACGATTATCCGGCCGATCGACCGCCCGATGGACAGCCAGATTTACGGGATATATCATTTTTGGTCTCGGACTGTACTATATCGACCTGACCATTCTCGGGTTTGATATCAGTGCTACCTTCGCCTCACTGGGAATCCTCAGCATTGCACTTGCATTTGCTTCCCAGCAGATCATTGCAAACCCGCTCGCTGGGCTCCTGATAGCGATCAACAGGAGCATTGCATTTGACGACTGGATAGAACTCGGCAATGAACCCGAAACGGGTGTTGCCCAGGTACGGGACATGACATTCACCCGCACGATCTTAAAAGATCGGGATGGCAGGGTGTTTTTCTTACCCAATGCCATGTTACTATCGTCAAAAATTATCAACTACTCGCGATCGGGTTTTATCGGGATCCCGGTAACCATCACCCTTCCACCAGGACTCCCTTTTGTTCAGGCGCGAGATACTATTCTTTCAGTGTTGGGTGTCCATCCAAAAATCCTGCCGAATATCAGACCTGAAAATAAAGCACAAATGCCCGGACTGTCGATGATCCGCCGTCAACAAGAGATTTCCTTACAGGGAAGATTTCCCGAACAGTTCTCACCAAGGGTCCTGCTCTCCGGCATCGCTCCACTGGGTAATACAATCTCTATCCGGTTCTGGATTGGTGATATTACCCACCGCGAGGAGATCGTCTCTGAGGTACTTTTTGAGATCGGGCAGAAGCTGGGACTTATAGGAAAATCCTGATATAAGTCCGGGACTTAAGTGCCGGGACTTTTTCCGGTTTGCCGGATCACCAGCGCCTCACTCTATCCATCCCATCCGGACCCATCGCTCGTACTCTTCCGGGCGGAAATCGCGGTTCTCCGCAACAATCACACGGAAATATGATCGGTTGTCGGCCAGAAGCGCTTCCTGGACCGGATCAGGAAAGCCATTCTTTACTGCTTCACCGAGTTTCTCCCCGAGCTCCCGAGCGGAAGCTTCCATTGCATCAACGGTTTCTGGTTTTCCCGCAGTGGCAACACTGATTCCTCCCACGGAAACGACCCCGAGATAATTGAGCACATGGTTCAGGTACGCGACAACATCATCCCCACCGGATTCATAGGTCGTCGAAACAGAGCATCCGAATTTTCCTGCAAGTACCTGGTAATGGATTGCGTCTGCGAGCCGGTCGAAGAACACCTTCATCTGGCCGCTGATGTTGTCGATATACACCGGTGAGCCGAGAATAATGCCGTCAGCTTCCTGTATCCGGACCAGGAGTGAAGGTACATCATCGTTATTGACACAAATGCCGTTCAGCGAGCATGCATCGCAGGCAGTGCAAGGGATTATGTGGTAATCCGCAAGGTCAATCATCTCAGTCTCCGCACCTGCTTCTGCTGCGCCGTCGAGCACAAACCCCGCAAGCTTTCGTGTTGTGCTGCGGATCGTCCGGGGGCTCCCGTGTATGGCAAGTATCTTCAGATCCAATCCCTCTTCTTACCTGTTTGGAATCAAAGGTTAATAGGGACCGGGGATTTATTTCGGATGGAAAAAAGTAGAGGTGGACTGCAGATATGCCTCATCAAGGTGACTTTTTCCGGAGACCTTCGAGCCAGTCTCCGAGGAAAGTTCCCGCGATAAAGATGATCACGAAGAGGATAATCTCGATAAAAATACTGAATACTCCCAGAAAACCGACATTAACACTTATGCTTCCGGGAACAAGGAACATTGTCGAGACAATGACGAAAATAATACCAAGGACAATTCCAATGATCGCACCATTTCTAAGGATGCCCAAGCGGTCTTCCTTCCCCCGGTGAAAAAACCCAAATGCGATACCGATGATGAAATTCAGCAGTTCAAACCACATATATATACTCCGGATTCAATCCGGAATATCACACTTCTGCCTCTAAATAGGTTCCGGAAATATTGGGTATGGTGCCAGGTCCGATGTTATTTTGTTGTCAAAGAATCGTGTCAAGGATTCCTGAAAAGAGAATAAACTATTAGTCAGGGGCAAAAAAGCCTTCCTCCAGGTTTTGGTTTTATTTTGAGTCCCAGGTTATTGTTCTGATCACCCATTCAGGAACCAAAATCCTTTTCCGACGCACGATCAACACAACATTGTATGCCAGAAATGGATCTCGGCCGGTCTTTGTTTATGATAATCCTTATTGCGATAACGATTATTGTGGCAGTCTTCATTAATTTTTACAACCCTGCTCCGGCATCGGTAAATTCGACAGGGATCCTTTCTGGCAATGTCACCATCGGACCCCTGTGCCCGGTTGAACCCTGCACAGTCACACCGGACCAGCTGGCAGCAGCATATGCTGCCCGAAGAATTGTGGTTTCGGATGCGGGAGGATCGGTTATCGCAAAAGCGGTCCCGGACCCGAATTCGGGCTATACAATTTCATTGAAACCGGGAAACTACTCGGTTGATATCATGCACCAGGGAATTGACCGGAGTCCTGTCCTTCCAAAAACCGTTTCCATCCGGGCGGGAGAAAAAATCCGGCTCGATATCTCAATAGATACCGGAATACGGTGAAGACCGGATCAGGTCAACAGAAATCCTCGGTGATATACACTTTTTCTGACCCAATCGCTACCCCGATACCTTCGCGTCCATAGGAAGAGGTAAGAATATTCTCCCGGTGCCCGGAGCTGTTCATCCAGCCGGCAACCGAGCTCTGTGCAATTTCCTCCGGTGAAGTCCAGGAGTAAACTGTTGTGCGGTTACTATAGTACGTGGCGGAAGAATAGAGATTGTTCTGGAAGAGATTTTCTGCAAGCCCGTA
>PMDE01000140.1:9053-11281 GCA_003154335.1 Methanoregula sp.
GGAGAGAGAGCACATAGGGATACACAGCCCCGGATCCTGATCCAACCGTGATCGGGGGAAGTGACGGGGTTGTGAGTTTCGGGCTTGTACTGGTGATGACCGGCAAAGGAAAAGGAGTGGAAGTATGTATAAGAACTACTCCACTCGTTTGTTCAGGCTCCCCGGGTATTGCGTTTGACCCGGAATGCAGGGTTGAGCCGGTAAAGAGAATCAGGGCACATCCTGCAATAACACCCACCAGGATAATACTGACCAGAAGGTAACGCTGTTGCACGGTCGTTTCAGTCCGTCAGAAGGGGTACCCACTCATCACAAGAAAAAGCATGCCGAGAATGATGATCACCATAATCGCAATCATAACTTTCAGCCAGGGAATTTCCTTTCCCGGTTTTCTTTTTGATGTACGCCGGGCTTCTGCATATCCGCCACCAGTGGCAGTCACCCCGCCCCTGTCGTACCTCATTCCCACCCCGGGCACGGGTTTTTTCTGCCATGAGGTGATGCCGGTACACTGGTGATTGGGGGGTAACCGGCACTCCGGGCAGAATTTCCCCCCGCAATGCTGGCAGGTGAAAGGGAGGGTGCATTCGTTACCGCAGGAATCACAGCGTGGCATGTAGAGCAATAGTTTTTCGCTTTAATATAGATGTTTCCAGCCAGCAGCAGTCTCTTTTTTTTTAGAACGTTATATCTTTTTTAGGGAACCTGATCTTNNATCAAACCCCCCCATCGGGCATGAATCAAATCCGAGCGCTTTGGCGCCATTGAGTGCATTCCCAAGAGCAAGGTAGGTCTGAGCCATTGACCAGCCACGCTTCTGTTCCGGTGACATCCCGGTTGTAAACTGTCGTGCCATACCTATCACCATCGTTTTCACATCCGAAGGAACACCCCCGGATTGCAGGAGCACTTCGAGCCTCTGGATGAGACCCTCGTAATCGCTGTCCGCACAGAAGACCAGCAGGTGTGAACAGGTCGTTACCTGCTGCTGGCCATTCGATGCCGGGAGAAGTTGCTCTTTCACTGCCTGGTCGGTAACAATTTTGATCTTCCAGGGCTGAAGGTTCAGGGCTGATGGCGCAAACCGTACCAATTCCAGGAGTTCGCTGATTGATTCCTCACTGATCTTTTTACCATCGAACTTTTTCGTGGCATACCGCTGCATGACAATATCCTTGAACTGCATCATTTCAACACTCCGGTTATTATGCGGGAGATCTTCTTGTCCCGATATTTAAAGGTATACAAACACTGACATTCTGCTCCCTGATACCCCGGACCAAACTGCTTATGCTCTTTCGAACCGGAATATCTTTGGATGGGGCACTATATCCGGGGCGACGTAGTACTTGCTCCTGTGGCTTTTGGTGAACAAGGCAGCGTCAAGACACGTCCCGCGGTTGTAATCGGGACCGGGGATGGGGGGGAAGTATTTCTCTGCCCGGTCAGCAGTAAGCCTCCCTCCGATGCTCCTTGTGTACCGATCTCCCTGGATGATTTTTCAGACGGCGGGCTCGATCTTTTTGGCGAGAGCTATGTCCTGACATCACGGGTTTTTGTGATCCGGAGTGGTAGTGTGATCGGAAAACGGGGGCGACTCACGGAAGAGTCGTGCCGGTTTATTACAATGACGGTGCAACCATCGATGATGCCCGGCTTTTCCCGGAAAAAAGGGACCGGACCATCAGGTTCGCTTCGATAATCTGATATTTTCAGGACCAACTGCCCGGTCCCCCTTGAAGAAGTGCGGGAACTCTGTCATGAGATACTGATGCGGATGCTTCCGGGCATTGTAGAAAAAGATCTCGACCTGTTCGGTTCATCAGTCAATGCAATCCAGGGACTGATATTCAAGAACGTCGAACTCAGCCTCCAGCCACAATAGATCCCCGGACTGATGGAAAGATTGCATTCAGCTGGTGAAGCATGTGCAGGCATGAGCTCGTTTGGTCCTGCGTATACGCTATCGGGGACACAGATATGTGGGGAATCGAACGGGCAGCCCGTTCATACATGGACGAATTATACCGGGGAAACAATCCTGATCACGTCTTCACGGAATACGGGAGCTCAGGTGAGAGTTGTATAAAATTATCTTCACTACAGCCGGTCGTTTTTTTTCTTTTACCGATAAATGCTCTGGAAAAAACAACAAAAAGACGCGAATGTCTCCATTACGGATAACGGCGACATCTCTGGTTTTGGAAGAATATGTTGAATTTTTTTTT
>PMDE01000031.1:0-8445 GCA_003154335.1 Methanoregula sp.
GCGACTAAATAATTCACATTTTTGTGAATGGATACTTGCTTGCTTTGACGCTCCAGTGGACTCGCCATGGGCTCATCCCCGCCGCCGTGGCGTCCCCAAATTGCAATAATCCCTCATGAGAAAAAAGGGAAGTGATCGTTGAAATCCCCGACTGTTATTCAGAATTATGCCAAGCGCAGGAGTTGGTCAAGGGAGGAGACAGACATTGTCGCCTCCTTGATTATTGACCGGTTTTTTTCTTTTGATTGATCTGATAACGTGACTTTTTTCATGATGAATCCGGGAACAGTTATCATAGTAATTTTCTCTCGGTATTGCAGAACAATTCTGGTTGTTAAAATGATAATATATCTTAAAAAAATAATGGCCGGTAACTTCCTTTATCGGGTTACGTCACGGTGAATTTGCTGGCACTGGTTACTGTTGAGCTGTCCGTGTTTGTAACAGTGACACTATACAGCCCGGTCGTTGCTCCTGCAGGTATGATCAGAGTACCGGTAATCTGCGTTGGCGAAACAACATTGACATTTGTCAGAGTTATTGTAGTCGGGGCCCGGGTATACGAAACTGTAACGCCGGGCTGGAATCCGGTCCCGGTAATGGTCAGGACCGGAGCAGTGCCGCGGGCACCGGTAGCGGGTGCATTGCTGGTGAACGTGGGTGTCACGGCATTGACCGTGAAAGTCATGGTTCCGGATGACTGCCCGTCNNCCTGGCTGGAACCCGGTGCCGGTTAGGGTAATTACCACCGGCCATCCCCTGTTTGCGGAGGTCGGAGCCCTGACTGAAAGTGTCGGGGATGCACCGGTTACTGTAAATCCATTGGCAAGTGTTCCGGTATCGGAATATTGGTTGGTAACGGTGATATTCCGGCTTGCTGCTGTCGCACCGGTCAGGTCAAAAGTACAGGTTATCTGGGTTGCCGAAACTACGTTGATATTCGTCGCGATGATATCCGGGCCAGCCGCACCGTTGACAAATCTGACAGCTGCACCAGACAGGAAGTTGGTTCCGGTGATACGCTCGATTACCGTCCAGCCTCGGACCTGGGTGAGATTTGTTATGGCTGTCACCGTGGGAAGTGGGCTCTTCACCAGGAATCCCCCGGGGAGATTACCAGACTGGCCATCGGTATTGGTGATAACGACATCCCAGAATCCAGGAGTATCCCCGACCAGATTGAACTGGCAGGTGATCAGGTTCGGAGATAAGACAACGATCCCTGATCCAATCTGGGTGGTACTGCCACTCCTGACAAGGGTGACGTTCGCTCCGTTCTGAAATCCGGATCCGGCTATCGTTATCGAAGCAGGAGTAATCTGGAGGGAGGAAGCGGGCAGGATGGCAGATAGTGCAGGAGACGTGGGGGGATTAACGGTGAATCCGTTGGCAAAGGATCCGGATTGGGTATCAGGATTTGTCACAATAATATTCCATGCACCTGTTGCAACATCCGTAAGATTAAAGGAACACGTTATCTGGGTCGGGGATACGACCACTACTGCGCCTGCCGAAATATTTGCATAGCCGGAACGGGTCAGGTTGATCCGGGCATTATTCTGGAATCCCCGTCCGGCCAGGTTCGTAACCGTAACCACGGTTCCCTGCACTCCGGTATTAGGTGTAATGCCGGTGATGGCCGGTGCATTGGCGATGACGGCAAATCCGTTTATCTGCATTCCTTCAGTGCCATCAGCATTGGTGACAACAATATTGCGCGTGCCGGGAGGTGCCCCGGTAAGATCAAAAGCGCAGTTAACCTGGTTCTGGTTCACTACGACGACACCAGTTGCGAAAATATCAGGATAGGAAGAGCTGTTCAGCCTGACCGTTGCCAATGGCTGGAAACCGGTACCGGCGATACTGGCAGCGGGAACGGAGGAATCCCCAATGCCCGAATCCGGGGTGATTCCCGTGACAGTGAGTCCCGGATTCCTGACCGTGAAACCGTTGTTGAGCACTCCCGACTGTCCATCAGTATTTATCACGGTTACATCCCATAATCCCGGGGATGTCCCGGCAGGAAGGGACACAGTGCAGCTAAGGTTTGCTGTATCAAGCACACTTACGTCCGATGCAAAAAGATCAGGGTTTCCAAGGCGGGACAGCTTTACCAGGGCACCACTGACGAAATTCGTCCCGGTAAGATTTCTGATGCTTACCAAACTGCCACTGGTCCCGGAATTCGGGGCTAACCTGGTCACAGATGGTGCAGGACCTGCCGGCACAACTGTAAAACCATTGGGGAGAGCCCCCTGCGGGGAACCGGGATTGGTTACACTGACATCCCACGGGCCGGTAGCAGCACCATTGAGATTGACGCTGCAGGTAATTTGGCCCGTTGAAACCACAATCAGATTCGTCGCGGTGAGAACAGATGATCCCCGGGTAAGTTTTGCTGTTGCACCGTTTATGAACCCGGAGCCGGATATGCTTACGGAGAGGGTTGAACCGGTTATCCCGGCATTGGGGGCTATACCCGTAACGACAGCTGCTGATCCCGGGGTCGGAATCGCCGTCGGAACGGAAGTCGGAATACCCCCGGCAAAATCCGCAAAGACAAGGACAGTCCGCGATGTGCCACTGGCATACACTACCTGAACTTTTCCCGGCAGTGTCCCGGAAAGATATTCAAGTGTTTCACCCTGCGACCAGGTTGTCCATCCCAAACCCCGGATTGTAAAATTTGATGTCCTGTCAACGCCATCCACCAGTATAATTATTTCCTGATTTGAAACCGTATCACCCCCGCCGTGATAGATATCGATCGTGTCTTTGCCGTTTGACGAAATGACTGCCTCGAGTGCCGGGATCTTTTGTAGGGGTGGCTGGGAGGTGAGCACAACTCCGATAATTGCAATTGCGGTCACAACAATAGATATAAGCATCACTGAGCCGATCACTTCTGATACCGCAGAATCATTACGTTTCTTCTTTTTAGGTTCCTGCATCATCGTTGCTAGTCTTCTATGATCCCATGCACCGTTAACCCAGTGTTGAGCGTTTTGTCTCATTAGTCTATCTCTTACCACAGCAGACAGGATTCATAATCAACGAATATCCGGGATCTCATTCTTTCACAATCTCTATTGCTGAAATCTTGGGGTTCTCCAGACCCTTAATAAAGTCTATATCAAGGATGCCGTCGTTAACCGTAACCTGGTACGTCCCATCGGTTGCCGAGTAAAGACCGGATGTTGAGTAAAGGTAAAGATTGGAAATCACCTGTTTTCCTTCAATTGCCACATTGAATATTCTCGGATTATCCGGATTGATACCGTCATAGATCTCGGCAAATTTCAACGTCACCCGGTAATTACCGTTCGGGACTGTAAACCGGTACTGCCCGTCCCCCCCCGAGAACCAGCTTTCCGTCTGATAGAGTGTTGGATCCGAGGTATTGGTAATGCTTTCTCCTGTTGAATAGGTATTCCTGTTTTCACTGTATCCCCAGCTTCCGGGAGAATATTGTTGATCTGCCGACCAGGAATTATTCTTTATATCAGTATACGCATCGTCTCCGCAATTCACCCTGATGGTTACCATGGCTTTTCCTAGGGAGAGGATGATCTGTGGGGAACTCCCGCTGTTATACACGACTAAAAGATTGTCCGGTACCGGCTGATCTGCGGGAATATTGTATACCAGGATATCACCGACTTGCCAGCTTGTCCAGTTATTTCCCTCTCTGGTTTTAAAAAAATTTTTCGTTTCATTCCCGTTTATTAAGAAAGAAACATCCGCTTTCTGGAGTGTATCTCCCCCCTGATGACTGAGGATGATGGAATGATCAACCGTTGTGAAATCCGCGTCAAGTGCGGGAATTTTCTGATGGGTGGGATTGGAGAGGACGCTGACACCTAACAGTGCCACGCCGATACCCACTACAGAAACAAGAACAAGTGCACCAAGAACATCAGAGAGTCCGCTGTCATGATTCATATTCTTCACGGGGCGACTCCACCGGCGCCGTAGATTGCAGTTGAGAAAGTTCCCGTCGCTGCAATCACATTGATATCATTCCAGCTGTCAGTTGAATCGTAACCATTCATGGTGATACTACTCTCATTACCCGCAATATCCGTGTGGAAATTCGGCACCCCGGCGACGGTTGCAGTATAATCAAAGTAGTTCTTCCACATGGTCCTTGACTGGTTGTTCGTGGTATTGACCGCGATTTTTATCCACTTTGTGTTGGCACTACCCGGTGCATAGGGAAGCGTACCTACACTATCAAGATGTGTTTTTACCTGAACTGAACTACTGCCCCCGACGATCCCCCTGGTATCCGGATCAAAGGTGAGTGCATTGATATTCACGACAACAATTTTTTTGGTTACAACAGGATCATTGTTGTAATTGAATGAAATTTGCGGTGGGAGCTTGTAGGTAATATTTCCATCGGTCTGGGAAAGGAAAACACCTCCCATCTGGTAGAAATATGTCTGGGGAATCCAGTAATTATTCTGTCCACGGAATTCCAGAGCACCCATGGGAATTGGCTGGAGGGAATATGTCATTTCTGTGTAGCCATAGGTCACATTACCGTTGCCTTTAATGTGGGGGGTAAAGTGAAGAATATCGAACTGGTCCAGGGTAGTTGACAGGATTAGAGTATCGGGAATCTGAATCAAAGATTTCAGCCCATATGCGTCATCCAGCAAATCAACGGTATATGCACCTGCCGAAATGGTCTTGTAAACAGTAAGATCCTGCAATGACACCACATTTCCTTTTATCACGGTCACACTGATATCAGATCCGGTATAGTTGGATGCCGGAGTTGATACAAGACACGAGACTGTGCCCCCTTCATTCGAGCTGATAACCTGGCCTGGCGGACAGGAAGACGCGGACTGCACAACGCTGTATGCGTCATAATGCGCGAAACGGGGTGTGAGATTTACCGTTGCCAGCCACCCCGAACCTTGAACCTGGATTCCATAAGCGGTATCTTTTGAAAGGTCATTTGCGGTGATCCCTGAAATATTGACATAGATGTGTTTTGGAATGTTCTCAATATGTGTTGGAAGATCCACGGCGTCATTCACTGAATCGTTGAGGATAAGGGAACGTGATGTAAGCGAGAGTGTTTCTGAATTTTTTGTCCTGTCATTAATTGCAACAACTCCGGATGATCGTACCGGGCTCATAATGGGGATAAAGCTCAGAACTCCCTGTGTATTTCCCCCTTCTGTCCCCAGGGTAAACGAATTGCTGACCGTTGTTCCGACTTTATTGTTATTGAAAAGCGAATCAAGACTGAGTTTGTATTCAATAAACTGGTCCCGCACCTGGTTCATATGGAGTATTTCATTGTCTCGTCCTTGCGCAGGAACCCCGTAGGTGAGATAAATAGAAGCTATAACAACGATCAGGCCGATGATCAGAACAAACCCTATTACTTCAGAGAGTCCCTCTTCTTGAGTGGGGTATATCCGAGAATTTTCGCTCATTTCTTAAGATTCCTTTGGTAATGATTCATATAAATGTTGTTCGTCAGGAAATTGCGGATTTTTACGACAAAACAGGAAAAACCTCCGCAAATCTTCCAGTTTTACCTCCAGGAACGTCCGTCGTGATATCAATGCAGGCAGGGGTAATGCCCGGGAAACGTGAAGGAATATAGAAGAGTGCATTGATTATTTTGACCTGTAAAATCCAGTTATTTCTTTTCCGAGGAGTTGTCATTTCGCAATCATCATCAGGTTTCTTCTGCTCCTTCGGCTGTGGCGACCCCAACAATGCGATCGACCTGTTTTGCCGGCCAATCATCCGAAAGACCGATGCTGAAAACCAGGTTATTTTTTTTATTCGGATTTATTTTGCAGAATCTTCTCAAAAATATCATTGTCAAAATAAAAAATACAGGATCTGAAGAGATAATTCACTCAAAAAAAGGATAATAAAAAGTACATATCCCAAATCATAAAAAAATCACATCGTATGCATATCCGGTCACTTCAACTGCTTCACGACACCTTCCTGGCGGGAAATTGCTACCCTTTTAACCTCGACGTTATCCAGAATACTGACAGGCTGGAATTTTCCAGTCCCTTGACATTTTTCATCGGAGAGAACGGTTCAGGAAAATCAACCCTTATCAGGGCTATCGCCCGCAGTTGAATGGTCCACATTTGGGAAGAGCGGGAGGGAAACAGGGACTGCTACAATCTCTATGAAGACCTGCTGAACCAGGACCTCCGGGTCGAGTGGACCTGCGGGAAGGTCCCGGGATCGTTCTTTGCTTCAGAAATTTTCCGCCATTTCGCCGAGATCCTTGATGCATGGGGCAACTCCGAATACCTGACCTTTTTCGGCGACCATTCCCTTATACTTAAATCCCATGGCCAGTCCCATATGACATTTTTTAAGAACCGCTTCAGCCGAAAGGGACTTTTTCTGCTGGACGAGCCGGAGAATGCACTCTCACCAGGGATGCAGCTCGAACTGGTACGGTTGTTGCGGTAGCTCGTCAACCTGGGGGATGTCCAGTTCATCATTGCTACCTATTCGCCGCTCCTCTTAGCCGTTCCTGAAGCGGAGATCTATAGCTTTGATAGCAGCCCGATCCGAAGGGTTTGTTATGAAGCTACCCATTATTACCGGATCTACCGGGATTTGCTCAATAACCTGGAGAAGTACTTTGATGAAATCCGAAAAAAAATGATAGGGGCCTTGTCCTGTATACCATCATTGAATATTTCTTTCAAAAATAGCTGCCGCGTCTCTTTTTGGCGGAACAAGCATGGTTCGTTTGCACAATTATTGGCCGTGATTTATCTTTTTTTAACTCGAAAAAAATCATCAGACGTTCTCCTGAAGCTTTTCCGTACTTTTACTCCATGCAGCCTGCGTAAATACACAGGGGGGGCTTCATCTGTTGTAGTGTGATAACAAGGAGAAGGATAACCTCGTAATTACAAAACTAGTGTTAATCCCCGGAAAGGGATGTGTCCAGTCCGTTAATGTACTGTTTTAAAAAATTGTGAAAATCAGGGCACTTAAGGAAATCTGATAAAAGAGCTCCAACGCTCTCGGGGCTTTGACAGTGCCCCCACTCGCCACAGGGGCATTCCCCGAGGCGCGATAGACGAAGACGGTTTCAGAAACCTTTTGGAAAACGGTTAGGTTAAACGTTGGTATCAATGGGATGCTCCCCTTGGGCTGCTTTTCCTTTGGGGAGAGAGCGGATTCCCTCACACTTCGGAAGGAAAGTGGTAACATAGAATATCCGAATACGAATAGTGGGTTTTCGATCCATTTTATTGCCATTGTTTTTTCTTCTTGTTGCCGCAACCTGTATACTCCTGCTCATCACGGTGCGCAATCGTGCTCTCTGTATCCGCACATTTCTTTGCCTATCTCCCGTTTGATCCGGTGATTGCGCAGGCGCTCCAGAAGGAACAGGGCACGGTATTTCTCGCTATGCAGTCGGTCAGTATACGGGGTGAAACCTGGATAGAAGCAATACTGGTTGGAACAGTTATGACGATCTTCCTTGTATGGCGTCTCTTTCCTGAAGCGGTTTCTTTGCTCGCCAGCGCTAGCAGTGTCGGGCTTACTTCAGTATTAAAAGTGCTTATCAGCAGTTCACGGCTCCCCGCTTTTTTTCAGAACCCGACGACTTTTTTCTTTCCGTCGACCAGTACAGCTTTCCCAGCGGGCACTTCTGCTTCTACGTTGTCTTCTTTGGTTTTGTTGCCTTTCTCGCATGGTCATTTCTTTACGGGCGTGCACGGTGGTTCGTAGTTGTCATCTGTGTGTCCCTAAATGTGCTCATCGGCCCTCCCTTGTATATCTCGGGGCCCACTGGACAACCGATGTGATCGATGGTTACGTATTCGGCGCAGTGTGGCTGTATGCGATAATTCTCGGGTACTTCCGGGAAGTACAGCGATACAGGAAGAAAAGGAATGTAATGAATGGAAAAGGACAGTTTGAAATAGGGCGTTTTATCCACCGGGATAATCATTGTATCCATCGATAAGCAGGCAAAAAAATCTTTAAAAATATCCGGCTATTCGATGATACCTGCTAAACGATTCACGCTCTTTCTTCCATAAAATGCTTAACCCACTCACTTCTTTTTTCCGGTGAGAGTGGTTCAGGTACAGGATAGTTCTCTTCAAATATCGGAGCTGTGCGACGGTACATGATTCCAAGGCCAATCCGGGCATCGGTGTTATAATCCCATTCCCTGGCTTTCCCGTATGCGGCGTTGTAAATTCCTGCATCGGACTCATCCCAGTCAAAGATACGCGCATCGTAATACCCGGTCATGTCATTATAGGTCGCACAGATCTGGAGGATATCAACAAAGGAGAACCCCTTGTGTTGCAGAGCTTCACGGATGAGGCGCTTGAGCTGCTCGCGTTTATGCGTGTAGCCCCGTGCGATAAAACCTGCACCTGAACCCAGCAACAGTTCAAGCGGGTTGAACGG
>PMDE01000031.1:8491-14719 GCA_003154335.1 Methanoregula sp.
CAGATGACTTTGAGTCCCGGGTTTGCCAGCCGTATCCCGGTTGCTGCCGGGATCGTCCGCCCGTGCAGCGAGTAAAATCCGTTGAGGTTTAAGAAGTCAAACATCTTGCCATGTTGTCCGATCCCCGCCACAAGCACAACATTTTCAAGGGGGAACCCTTCAGCCGCCATGTCAGTGAGCACGTCCTTGAGCGCATGCTGGATAATGAAATTGCCGCACCCCGGGCACCAGGTGTTCTTCGCCGTGCTGATGAGTTCGTTCCCGTTCATTGGATCACCGTTTCTGATTCTTCTTCGAGTTCATCGACCATAAACGCCCTGCCGTCATACTTCAGGATCTTTCCTGCAGCAGAATAACCAAACCGGCTCACCAGATCAGCAAGCTGCCCGGACTCATTGGTCTCGACCGAAAAAAACCGATCCACTTCCCCCATGGCCCGGGCAAATGCCTTTTCAGGGAATGGCCAGAGCACAACCGGGCGGACGACCCGGAACCCTCTCTTTTTCCCCAGCTCTTCGCAGATGCCTTTGCCGGACCCCCAGCAGAGAATGGCTGTGGTGGCATCAGGAACTCCCCCTATACTGACCGGGCTCATTCCTTCGATCTCGGTTAAAAGCCCGTCCATCTTCTTCCTCCGTTTGTCTGCCATCTCACGGGTTACCCGGGGATCTTCGGTTGTGAGCCCATCAATGTCATGGACATGACTGTTCACCCGTATAATCTCGCCTTTGACCGGCGGGAACCGCAGCGGGGAGATCCCGGAATCCGAATGAGCATACCTGAGATAGGGATGGACACCGGGATCTCCCGGGACAGGTCCAGCCTGGAACCGTACCCCCAAACCCGGCTCCATGCTGTACAGCCCTTCGCAGATAAGCCGGTCGGGCAGAAGTATGGCGGGAAGCTGGTACTTCCACGCGAGGTCCATCGCAGTCCTGGACCAGAAGCGTGCTTCAGCGGCATCGCCCGGGGCGATAACAAGGCGGGGGAATTCCCCCTGCCCGGCATGGAGTGCAAAATGAAGTTCAGACTGGGCTGTATAGGTAGCAAGACCGGTGCTTGGCCCCGTGCGTTGGCCGAGGATAATCACGATCGGAAGTTCTGCGATACCCGATAGACCCAGGGCTTCGGTCATCAGGCAAAACCCGCCCCCGGATGTGCCGATGGCAGCCTTAGACCCGGCATAAGCACACCCGAGAGCCATCAGGATCACCGCGATCTCGCTCTCCGGCTGGATAACGCGGATTTTCAGCTCATCTGCATATCCGGCGAGGAAATGAAGAATATTTGAAGTCGGGGACATAGGGTAACTGAAATAGAGCTCAAGGTCTCCTTCAATCAGTCCGATACTGATCGCCTCATTACCGGTCATTACCGGAAAGACTGATTTTCCGGTTCTGTGGACTGCATGCCGCTCTTCAGAAACATCGTAGCCCCGGCGGGCAACACGGAGATTTTGTTCTGTACCTTTTGGCATGGACTTTTTCAAAACTGTTGCTGCCAGATCCCAGTCAATCTTTGCCGCCCGGATGAATGCACCGATAATCGCGGAATTTCCCATAACAGGTGTAGCTTTTTCTTCGGTGAGAATCTCCCTTAATGGCACTCCAATACCCTCAGTACTTTTCACTTTGCGGGAATCGTGTATTATGACCCCCCCGGTATTGAGTCGTTGGATGTGCAAGTCGATGGTTTCCTGATTGAGGGCAAGAATGAAATCCACCTTACTCCTCACCGCACCGATATCGCCTTCTGCTGCACGGACAATGGCAAAATTATGACCTCCTTTGATCAGCGAGGGGTAATCAAAGTGCATATACACCCGGTAGCCAACCTGCGCGAGAAGATGGGCGATTATCTGGCCTGTACTCGAAATCCCGTCACCGGCTCTTCCTCCGATTAATACTGAAACCTCATTTTCTGCCATTCGACTCTTCCCCGCTGTTGGTGAAATGACAATTCCTGCCGATAAGATAAAATGGTATCCCCCTGCATTCATGAAACTTGAGGCGTACTTTATTTACTTTTGTGCAGACACACGCGCAGGGGATCGCTCTGTATGAGTCAACCGGCAATTCATGAATATGATGCGATTATCATCGGGGGTGGGCTAACCGGGCTCAGGGCTGCCCTCCAAATTTCCCATGCGGGAATTTCCTGTGCAGTACTATCAAAAGTTCACCCGCTGAGGTCACATTCAGTGGCAGCGCAGGGCGGGATGAATGCATCGCTGGGAAATGTTCCCGGGCCGGGTGGCGCCAGTGACAGCTGGGAGTTGCATGCCTATGATACCGTAAAAGGGTCGGACTATCTTGCTGACCAGGATGCCGTTGTAAGCATGTGCCGGGAAGCTGCCGCGACGGTCTTTGAGCTGGAACATATGGGCACTGTATGGTCACGGCTCGATGATGGGAAAATTGCCCAGCGTCCGTTTGGCGGGGCAGGTTTTCCCCGGACCTGCTATGCCACGGACCGCACTGGCCACAATATGCTTCACACACTCTACGAACAGGTGACCAACGCAAAAATACCGGTATATGAAGAATTTTTCGTCACTTCCCTTATAACAGTCAGCGGGAGATGTACCGGTTGTACCGCTTTGGAGATTATGACCGGAACTGTTCATGGTTTCCCGGCAAAAGTAATTCTCATGGCAACCGGAGGGTTCGGGCGTATCTTTTCCCGGTCCACAAATGCGCTCATCAATACCGGTGACGGGCAGACCCTCGCGATCCATGCAGGTGCCCCTCTTAAAGATATGGAGTTTGTCCAGTTCCACCCGACAACCCTGGTGGGGACCAGTATCCTCATCTCTGAAGCAGCCCGGGGTGAGGGGGGAATCCTGCTCAACACTTCTGGTGAACAGTTTATGGCACGCTACGCCCCGCGGTCGCTTGACCTTGCCCCCCGGGACGTTGTCGCCCGGGCAATCGAACAGGAGATCGCTGCAGGAAGAGGGTTTGAGGGCGGCTGTGTCCACCTCGATATCCGGCATCTCGGTGCAGATCGCATCAGGGAACGTCTTCCCGGGATCCGACAGCTTGCAATGGATTTTGCCGGTATCGACCCCATAACAGAATCGATCCCGGTGCAGCCCGGCCAGCATTATTCTATGGGCGGGATCGATGTAGGGATAGACGGTAAATCCGGCTTGCCCGGTCTCTATGCCGCCGGGGAGTGTGCCTGTGTAAGTGTACACGGGGCAAACCGTCTCGGGGGAAACTCGCTCCTTGAAACCGTTGTATTCGGGCGGCTTGTGGCGGATGCCATTATCAGGGATATCGGGTCGATACCCCCTCCGGCTGAAGTGCTTGCAGAGGCAGCGGTGCAGGAAATGAACCTGAAGATCATCGGCATCCTTGGCCGGACCGGCGGCGTATCTCTATTTCCCGTTCTTGAAACGTTAAAAGAGACAATGTCTGCACACTTTGGCATCTTCCGGGAAGGTACCAGCATGGAACAGGGTCTGGTACGCATCCGGGAACTCAGGTCACAATTCGGCAATGTCTCGCTTTCGGATAAGGAGACCTTGGCCAACCTGACCCTCATCCGCTATCTTGAGCTTGAATATATGTTTACGGTTGCCGAAGCAGTCGCACTGGGTGCGCTTGACCGGAAAGAAAGCCGGGGTTCGCATACCCGCACCGATTACCCTGACCGTGACGATAATAACTTTCTCCACCATTCTATTGCGAGGATGGAAAACGAACAGATAACGATTTTGCATGTACCGGTAACGCTGGGGATGTTCGATCCACAGGAGCGTGTATACTGATATGAAGCTGAAGGTATTCCGGTTCCGTCCAGGGATGGAAAAGCCGCGGTATGATTTATTTGAGATAAATCCCGGTCAGNNACCTGTGCGATGCTGATTAACCGGGTACCCCGTCTTGCATGCCGGACACAGCTTGGGGCACTCATTGCCGGAAGCCTGTATCTCACTCTTTCCGACTATGCCCTACCCGGCCTGACCGAACCCTGGGACCCCGCAGAGGAAGTCATCGTGGAACCGCTTCCGCACCTTCCGGTGATCAAGGACCTTATCGTGGATATGGAGACATTTTTTGAAGATTATCGTGCCATATCCCCGGTATTTAAGCCTGGGAACCCGGATCCGTCAAAGGAACGGCTTATGTTCCCCCTGGTAGTACGTGAGCTTGAGCAGTACACCCCATGTATACTGTGTGCCGCTTGTTACGCTGCGTGCCCGGTCAACAGGAAAAATCCCCGGTATCTCGGGCCGGCTGCTCTTGCCAAACTCTACCGTTTCCGGATAGATCCCCGGGAAAATCAGGGGGCTGAACGCCTTATGACCGCCGATAATCCTGAAGGGTGGTGGGGGTGTGAGTTCCATACCAACTGTCGCAGGGTCTGCCCCAAGGATGTCCCCCCGGATAAGGCCATCGGTCATGCACGGCAGGAACTGAGCAGGATGAAAAAAGACCAGAATTCTCTGGGGGAGGGACAATGACGCGAACGGAGCGGGACTCGCTTGGGGAAAGAGATGTGCCTTCAGACGCGTACTATGGGATCCAGACACTGCGGGCAATTGAAAATTTCCCGGTCAGCGGCCGCAGGGAGCGACCGGAACTGATCAACGCCTACACCGTAATTAAAAAAGCGGTTGCACGTACCAATATGGAGCTCAGTGTCCTTGACCATCAGCGGGGTGATGCGATTGAAGCCGCAGCCGATGAAATCATCGAAGGGAAATTAGCCGACCAGTTCCCGGTCGACATCTACCAGGCGGGTGCCGGGACGTCGTTCAATATGAACGTAAACGAAGTAATCGCAAACCGTGCACTGGAGATCCTCGGGCGGGAGCGGGGGGATTATGGATACCTGAGCCCAAATGATCATGTAAACCTTTCCCAGTCAACGAACGATACGTTTCCTTCCGCTTCGCACATCGCCATTATCCGGGAGGCAATACTTCTTGATCGTGTTCTCACCGGACTGGCTGCCGCATTACAACGGAAGGGGAATGAGTTCGCCCTTCTGCCAAAAAGCGGGAGGACACACCTGATGGACGCAATGCCGGTCATACTGGGCGACGAGTTCTCTGCCTATAGTTCTGCCATTGTGCGAAGTGCAGAGAGAGTAAGGGAACGCCGGGATGGTCTGCTTGAGCTGGCGATAGGCGGGACAGCAACAGGTACAGGCGCAAACGCACTTCCAGAATACCGGGAAATCGTTATCCGGAACCTTCGGACACTCACCGGGCTCAATGTCGTTCCCGCAAAGAACAGTTTCGAGGCATTGCAGAGCAGGGCCCAGATGGGAGCTTTTTCCGGTTCACTCAGGGAACTTGCCCTCGAACTAATCCGGATCGCAAATGATCTCCGCCTCATGAACTCAGGCCCTGCTGCCGGCCTCAACGAGATCCATTTACCCGCGGTGCAGCCCGGCTCATCCATTATGCCCGGCAAGGTCAACCCGGTCATGGCCGAATGTCTTGATATGATCGCGTTCCAGGTAATAGGTAATGATACTGCGGTATCGATGGCGGTCCAGGCAGGGCAGTTCGAGCTGAACGTGATGGCACCGCTGATGATCCATAACATCCTCGACTCAATCTCGCTGCTGAATAACTACCTTCCTGTTTTTACGATACACTGTATTGACGGTGTTACCGCAAACAAAGACAGGCTCCTGATGAATATAGGCTCAAATCCCATCCTTGCAACACTGCTGACCCCGAGAATCGGGTATCTGAAAGCAGCAGAGCTTGCCCACGAGGGGATGGTGCAGCACAGGGCTATCCGGGACCTTGCGATTGAAAGGAGAATCCTTACCAGAGAAGAAGCCGATGCGATGTTTGACCTGTATGCCATGGCAAAGAACCAGTACCGGGATGATAAAACGTGACGGCTCATCGTGCAAACCTTTGTCCGATTTCCAAATGAATCTGTCTTTCTCTTTTTTAACAACCCTCTTTACCAGGTGCGTGAAATCTGTTTCGTCTTGGATGTGTCTGACGTTCCAATCTTCGGTTCCGGATGACCGGAACGTCCACGTTTACCCACAGAATTGCACGCTGGTTTCCGTTTTTTATCAAAAGGTCAAGAACTTGTGATTAGCATGGAGTGATTTTCATACGTCTGATTTTCCCGGGGAGACTTTGTGTGTTTTGTCTCCGAACAATGTTTTTGTTGGATCCTTAGTCGGTACTCCCGATCCTGGGGTGCTTTTCTCCGAGCTGCCCCAAACGAATCTTTAACAGCCTGT
>PMDE01000031.1:14763-16993 GCA_003154335.1 Methanoregula sp.
GGGAGAAAAAGAAATGAAAATGTCACGCGATACAGACAGTTGGGGGATTAACTGGCTCTCTGTTTTGGATGCTCCCGGCTATATTTTCTGGATATTTTTTAAAAATCTATCAAAAATAGCTCTAATAGAAATAATTAAATATATATACTATAAACTTTCGATATGAAATACACCAATCAGAATTGCCCTATCGGCAGACAGGAAAAGGAGTCAACAAAAAAGATGATAATTGAGTCATTCATGTGCCTATGACATGCCGGAAGTGAATCTAATGATGACCCGAGCCAATCACCAACCCCCCAGAACCGCCGAAGAACTCTTCAGCTTGTATCAGGTGCGGGAAGCGCTGCAGGAATATAACGAAATTGAAAAGAAGATTGAGCAAAGAAAACAGGAGAAGGGAACTTTAACTGAACATTGAGTAAAATGCTCAAACCCCTGGAAAGCGTTTTTTTAAATACGAGAATAAAATAGTATTTGTCACGGTACGTCATTTAAAAAACATTGGCGAAAAGGACCTGCATATTATCGTCAGATTTTGCAAAACAAATACACACAGTTCAAATCGGATAAACCTGATGTCATTGACCGCGGGTGAATGCCACGTATTAATTTCTCCTTTTCTACTAATTCGGCAGATGTTTTGCAGATCATCCAGAGTAACCGTCAAAAAATCCGGAGTTCAGGAACAGGAAGCGATGGTCCTGGACATTGAGGGCAAGGTCCGGCAGACACATCACCTGTGCCGGCAAACCCGAAATTCCGGTTTGATTCAGATTTTGTAACAACGGGTAAGATTTTTAATCATTTCACTCTATATGGTGGATTGTTCTGAAATTACGTGAGAATCAGTTAACAAAAAAGACTGATCATTTACGAAGTCAGGCAATGCCGTCAATAACACCCGGGCGGTTGCCCACTCATCAGGGTATGATGTAACGGTTGCCGCTCGAACCAGGCTCAATGGAATCGGGCAGAGTTCAGAACCTATCTGAAGAAGTAAAATCTGGTTCCGTAAAGCGGTTTTTCGTGCAAAAATCGCTGCCCAAGGGGCCGGATGCATAGTGAAGAAGAGATAACGGAGGTGAACAATGGTTAGTCTGATCCAACTTGCAGTAATTTTCCTTATACTTGCCCTGGTTTTTTTCATGATGGGCATGAGAGGGATAGCCGGTGTAACAATGGATGTCGCAAAATGGCTCGTCATAATCTTCATTGCAGTTGCAATAATCATGCTCATATGGTAACGGGTTTTCTGAGGGAACAAAAGCAACCGGGTAACTAAAAGAACCATTACCGGATGCAGGAAAGTAAGGGAGCGAAGTCAAAAAGGCGATAAAAAATTCAACAGGACGGATTATATGATAGAGGAACTATTACAGGGAAATTCGCAATTCAATGAGACCGTTTTTAAGAAAATATCGCCCGGTATCGTGGCCTGGTCCCAGGACAGAGTCCGAAAGTCCTCTGGATCGGTTGTTCTGATTCAAGAATCCAGACCGGACATATTACGAAAACCCCCGGGCATGCTCGCGATCCGTGAATGTGGAAGAAATGTATTTAGAATTACCGGGCGATTTTCCCGGATGTGTTTCTTTTTTTATATGAGGGGTATCTTAAAGAATGAATCCTGTACCTTAATTCCTTCTACAGGCATAAAGGAATGATAAACACTAGAGCTCCATGATAGTGCATATTGCATTGCGGACGCGATGTTTTTCTTTCTGATGAGAGGAGGATTGACCGACAATACTTTCACCAAGCCTGCCCTCATTGTTATTTATCGATCAGTTCAAGATCTACTATTGGAATGAACAGAAGAGTGCATATTGTTATTGGGCTGATATTGTTTGTCCTGTATTTTTACTTCATCACTTCCCTCAGTCTGCCTTCGAGTAATCTGTTGATTTACGGGTTAATTGCCAATATGATCGGATCTGTTTTGCCCGATATACTTGAACCGCCAACCAGCCGGAAGCACCGGAATATCTACCATAGCAAAAGAGTACTGAAATGTGCTTTTTTAGCTTTTTCCGTTACTGCCGTCCTGAATTTATGCCAATTACAGGCCCCCGGTCTTTCGGCTGCGTCATTTATCGCTTCGGGCTTTTTTCTTGGCTATTTTTTCCATCTTCTTGCAGATTCGTTAACCCGGGCTGGACTTCCTTATTAATTACCTCTCCGTGAAATGGTGATCAGACAAGCGGTCAATTTGTGGCAGAAGCTACCT
>PMDE01000148.1 GCA_003154335.1 Methanoregula sp.
AGGTTCATCCCGCCCTTCGGTACGAAAGATCTTTGAACCAAGAAGACCGGTACTGCTTGCCAGGGCGATCATAAACGCAATGATGCCTATCCCACCGATCCACGACATGTAGGATCTCCAGAAAATAAGGGTGTGGGGAGCCGTGTCAACCGACCGGATCATGGAAAACGCTGTGCCAGTCCATCCCGCCATACCTTCAAAGAATGCATCGGTAAATCCCATGTGCAACCCGAGCATGAAAGGCAGACCGCTCACTATCGCACAGGTCAGCCAGAAGAGCGCAACGGAACACATTGCGGTAGAAAGCCTTATTCCCCGCTCACTGCGGGGAAGGTTTCGCAGAAGCAGTCCAAGAATAAAGAACGTGACAGGAACTGAAGCCATTGGGACGAGCATATTCCATTCTGAAAATATTACGGCAACAATTATCGGGACAAGGGTTATCGGGGTGATAAAAGTAAAAATCTCGCCAAGATCAGCAACAATCGTGGAAAGATGCTCAAGCCGGTGCATCACTAATGGGTTACCGCTGGTTCTCTATTAGTATTTGCCTTTAAAAAAATGAATAAAAATTTTTGGCGATAACTCCTGCAAGTTCCCTTCCGGATTATCCGCTAAAATTCCCTTTCTCATTTCTATATGATGTTATTATCCCTGTGCTTCTTTGTTATATCGTCAGCAAGGCGGTCGAGTGCCTTAAACGTTGTTTCATCAGGGAGACCTTTTACCATGACCGGTTCGATGATCTCAATTTTGACATGGTCAAGCATTTTAACGATCATATCAACTGACTTGCCTCCCCAGCCATAGGATCCGATCACCGTTGCAAACCGCATCTTGGGTTTGAGCACGTTTGCAAGATAGGTAGCATATACTATCTGCGGGTGAGGACCAAAAAGCACGGTGGGTGTCGCAATTACCACCGTTGCCGTATCGACAAGGGAATGTGCAAGCTCACCGATATCTGTGTGGGTCAGGTTAAAGGGCCTGACCGTAATCCCCCGATTGATCAGCGCGTCGGTGAGATGATCCACCATTTTTCTCGTGCTTCCATGCATGGATACGTAGGCGATTACGACCTCGTTTTTAACCGCATCCGAAACCCAGTCAGCGTATGCATCGAGAATAAACTGCGGGCGCTTGTAAACGGGGCCGTGGCTGGGAGCGATCATTTCCAGAGGGAGCTTTTTTACATTCTCTACGTATCCCCTGATGCTGTTCCGGAAGGGCATCATGATCTCGGCATAATATCTTTTGGCTGAGCGATAGATCCCGGCCTCATCGGTCACGTAGAGGTCGCTTGTTGCCGTATGAGACCCAAAGAGATCGCAGGGAAACAGGATTTTATCCTCACGCAGGTAGGTAATCTGGGTCTCAGGCCAGTGGGTCCAGGGGGTGAGGAAAAATTCGAGCGTGCGGTCACCCAGAGACAGGGTTTCTTTGTCTTTGATAACCCGGAAACGGTTTGCCGGAAGGTGGAGATGGGCGATAAGAAGTTCTTTGCACTTCTCGTTGGTTACCACTTCTGCTTCAGGGAAAAATTCCAGGATCATTGGCAGGGAACCCGAATGATCCTGTTCGGCGTGGTTGACAACTACATAATCGATCCTGTCGACTTTCAGCTTAACTAAGTTTGAGATCAGTTCATACTCTTTTGTGGGGTCGACGGTGTCTATCAGGGCGGTCTTCTCGCTGCCTTGGATAAGATACGAATTATAACTCGTTCCGTTCGGAAGTGGGATCAGCTCGTCAAAGATCCTCCGATCGAAATCAACCGCCCCGACCCAATGGACCCCATGAATAATTTCTCGTGCTACCATAACAACCAGTAATCATTCCTTGGTAAAATCTTTCTTTGATGCGTTACAGACCGGGCACAGCCAGTTTTCAGGAAGTGTGATAAAATCTTTTCCCGATGGTATGTTCTGAAGGGGTTCGCCCCGTTCCGGATTGTAGACATGTCCACAAATAGTACAGGTAAATTTTTCCATGTAAACCTCAGGATATTTTTTGAATTGTAACAGAATAGCGTGCAGACTTAAAATAATCATTTCGATTGGTACACAGGTCCAGGGGAGGAAGGTCAGGAATACCGGATTTTATCATCCTGTGCCGGTTCAATGAGACGATACCGCTGGACAAAATATCCGAACGAATGGTTTTTCAGCCGGGCTTCATAGAGCGAGAAATACTTGAGGATTTCAAACATGAAATCGATGCGGGAATCGAACGTAGAGGGGATAAGTTTATTAAAATCTTCTTTCGTGAGATCATCAGTTACGGCAAGGACGGGCACATCGAGACTCCGGGCTGATTCGGTTGTCAGCCCGGCATAGTACCAGCTTTCAATTTCTTTGATTACAACTACAATACTGCCTTGTTCAATATTACTGAAATGATAATACAGGATGTGTTTTTTGTCCTTCACTGATCGTTCGCGGTCGATATCAGCAACGAAAATATAGTCATTCTTCATCATCCTGACGCTTTTTAAAAAATTATTCACCTTCTCGCGTTTGATGCTCGCATACGGGAAAATTTCAACGGAATCGTACCGGCTGGCAAAAAGGGGTTTGATAATCCGCCCGAAAAACCTGACGTCATCTTCTCCTTCAACCAGTATGAAAATCCGTTTGTTCATGCCTACAATCCCAAAAGGTTCTGGATGAATAGTTCTTCAATACCGATTTCATTCTCAAGAAATGTCCGGACTTCCTCTTTGTCTGCCGGGCGGGAAACAACGGAGAACCCTTCAGGATCCCTTGAAACAAGGAGAAGATCCGCAGGTGAAGCATGCTTCACCACCTCAGTACTGTGTGTGGTTACCATCACCTGTTTGCTTCCTGATGATTCCTGCATCATCGAGATAATGCGGCCTACCAGGAACGGATGGATATAGATTACCGGTTCTTCAATGATGATAAACGGATTATCTTCGAAATAGAGCATGACAATCAGGGCAAATATCGTCAATGTGCCATCGGAAAGTGACGAAGCGGGGAGATCGTGGTTCTTTGCATATTTTTCCCGAAGCATGAGGACCAGTGGAATGTCTGCGAACTTTTCGACAGAGAAATCTTCAATGAAAGGAAGTATATCCCGTACCAGGTTTGAAAATTTTCGCTTTTTTTCCGGATTCCCGATAATTTTTTTCAGGACAGGCGCAAGGTTGGCTGCATCTTCTTCAAGATCCATCCTGCCGGTTATCGCTTTTCCTTTTTTCATATGTTTGGGATCAATATCGTAGACTGCGATGCGATCAAAGAATCTTTCCCCATAGTTCAAAGGAAATACATACGGCGTTTCCAGAAGAAGCGTTTTTTCAGGCAGGGTTCTTGCCCGGGATGTGAGGGGAATAATCTCATCTCCGGAAAGCGGACAGGCTTCCGGCAAATCGACCTGATAGGTTACTATGCCGCCATCACTTGCCACTCGAACCTGACCGTGCACGATGCCCTGTGCGCCGGTAAGATCCATATTTTCACGTTTGCATGACAGTACGTCAAAGTCAATCATGATCCTGTCATCAGTAATGGAGAAACTATCTCCGCCGGGAGTAAACCTGATCGCAAACTCATACGATAGTAAAGAAGGCTGAATGGCCAGGATGGGCGCGTCCTTCACCTGACCCCGGGAAACCTCTGATTTCTGCTCGGGAAGGTAAATAACCCGGATCCGAAGGTCATGGGAAGGACCGATCTTCGCATTCTGGATGTACTCAGGACCTCCCTGCATTGCAACAGCATGAACAATCCCGTGTTTTGCAATATCCCGTAAAAATTTGAATAAACTGATGAAATTGGATTTTCCCGCAGCATTGGAACCGATTACGACATTGAACCGGGATAACCCGATATCAATGTCTGAAAAGCTCCTGAAATTTTCAACATGGATGCGCTGGATTGCCATACAGACTCCGCATGTCATCGTTACCCTTCAACAAAAAGAAGATATTGGCCGGACCGGATTTTATCAGAACGGGAATTTCCTAAAAGGATATCCCAAAGCTTCCGGGATTGAGTACGAGGATCGCATAGTTAAGATACCCGGCAAAGGTTATCCAGACGAGACTGGGACCGAGCAACGCTGCGGCGGGAATGGAAAAACGGTACAGCTGAATGATCGTGCAAAGCAGCACCGCCCAGAGCAGAAATATCGCCATGAGGCCAAAGAACGTGGAATGAAGGCCAAAAAAGAAAAAAGACCACCCGATATTTACGAGGAGCTGAAAAATAAAAAGGATCAGGCCGAACTGCACGTCCTGGTTTTTTAATCCGGACTGCAGTACCAGAAAAAGAGAGATTCCCATGAGAATATACAGTATGGTCCATACCGGTGCAAAAACCCAGGACGGCGGAGTAATATCAGGTTTCTGGAGTCCGGCATACCATGTAGGAATTGAGGGTGTTGTAAAATATGAACCCACATAGCCTGCCAGCAGGCATATACCGATAGCAAGAACGAAATATCCGATCTTTTTTACTGACATTCCTCTCTGCGGTAGTATTTGAAAAGCCGGGATAAAAGATTATGGGATGATTAAACTACAGGTATTCCCCTGATAGGATTTTTTATTTTCCTTTCCGGTAAAAACGCAGGGAATCAACCCATGAAAATACCCCTGTACCCGGTTGTTTTTCCGGAAATACACCTTCGGCGACAGATTTTACCTCTTCAATTGAATAAAAAGCGTTCGGGTGGAATTGTTTGATGATACTGATAACCTGATGGAGATCCTGCCGTTTCATGATCGTAAAAACCATCTTTACCCTTCCCGTCGCGCCTTCACCATCAATACTTGTCACACCGTAATTGTGAGACCGGAGATAGTACATCAGCTCCTTCGGATCCTCCTTGGTAATAATCCGGATACTTGTCAGCCCGAGTGATATTTTCTCCTCGAGAAGCATACCGATAAAAGTGCCCGAAGCAAACCCGGCACCATAGGCGATATATGCAACAAAATTTGTCAGGTTGTTCATGATCTGACCGATGGCGAGGAGCCAGATAATCACTTCGAAAAAGCCTATCAGAGGGGCGATATGCCTGATACCTTTGGATATGAAGATTACCCGGATCGTGCCAAGGGTGACATCGCATATACGGGCGCAGAAGATCAGGAAGGGAATGACGACGTACATCATCATTTCAGGAGAGATAAACGATCCAGCCATGCGTCAGCTATTTTTTCCAGACTGAGGAGATAATAGTTTGGTGTTGTCAGGAAAGGTATTTTAAAAAAACCTCCCGGAACAGGGGTAAATACCAACCGGGTTACCGGTGCGGAATAATTCTCACAAGACAGGGAAGGTTTGGTTCCGGGAAAGGCTTGTTTTTCAATATATCCGCAAGACCTCTTTGACGAGGAGAGTTAGATGGAGGCGGGGGGTCCTTTTTTAAGATTCCCCGCGCGATGACAGGCGAATTGCTGTGTATTCTGCCAGTCGCCTAGCCTTCCGGATTGGCTGTTAGAGAACGATATATTCGTTCCAGAATTAACCTGAGCCGGGCATGCCTCAAAAGAGTGCTGCCGAGATCCCCATCGATCCCATCGTCCGGCGCTCAAAAAAAAATTTCAGGATTTCTCCGTGATGGTTTTTTTTTAAAGATACACTGACACCTGTGGCATTTTAGAGTATTGAAAATGGCAGGATTTTGGCTCTTTCAAAAATCGCGCAGTTCACTTTTTATTTAAAAATATTATGTATTTCCCGGATTTCTGGTCAAGTTGAATTAGTAATACGGAATTTCTGGCTCCAGGTAGCTTTCTGCTGCCCGTCAATATTGAGTACCACCACGTCCCAGTCACCTGCCAGCGAACTACTGGACGTCTCGAGATTCAGGTCACAGAGAATTTTTGT
>PMDE01000026.1 GCA_003154335.1 Methanoregula sp.
ATGACTTGACATTGTTGACAGCTTGCAATTTGAATTTCACAAAAATCCAAAAGAAGTGACGGGATCTCAAAACGTTTCCGGTAATTTATTATTCTTACGACGAATAATGGACCACATCTGATCGGAGATCCTAAAAAGTCCCGTTCTCAGTCGTACCCGTTTGTTCACCTTCAAACCCGAAAGAAAAGACAGCACCGGTTTTTCAGTGATAAAAAATGATCAGTAGGAAACGGAAGATCTAACAAGCCGTGTTCTCGCATTATGTCTGTCAGGATCTTCCTTACTCTATTACTATTTAGACGAAGTAATAAAGTCTGGCAAGGCATCGGTGCATTGCTAACCTGGACCATTTTATTATTTTATAACCTACCCATACTCATTCTGTTTCATAAAAAATCTGCAATCACAGGGAATACGATCAATCCAAGGTCCGGAGGTATTCATGAATCTGATGCATAAATCTTCTAAGACCGGGCGACAGGAAGTAATAGTACCACCAATTGATGCTGAAGAGCTCTACCGGACATACCTCAGGCTTCGCACTGAAAGAGATTTATCCGGGAGCACCAGGACAGAGACTGATTACTACTCCCCGGAATTAAAAAAAGCAATTGGCGGGGACACCTACTCATAAATAAGTCGCGTACGAATAAGTCAGTACCTGACGTCATGGAATTCCAGTACGCCCATCATTCCATTTATCACATTCTGGGTCGAGAAAGTTTTAAAATGGGATTGTACTGACAGGAATCCTTCATAAGACCTGCTTTGAATTTTTCTTTATTTTCCAGAAAGATTCCTTGAAATTTTGTTCGTGATTGGTTCAAAAGATGAGATTGCTCCGGGGAATATAAAATTGGAAAGTCGATGGGGACAAGGTATGTAAATGGGCAGCCCGGGCCTGACCGGCAATGATTGAAAAGTCCCCGACTTTTTACAGATACAGCAGCTCGCATTGCAATCAAAAACCTGTCTCATTTTCCTGCAGTTTTTTCGGAAGAAATATATCAGGAACAATGAAGATATGCCAACTGAACTCAACTATGATAAGGAATGTTTTTTCCTCTCAAGATAGTCCGGGAATGCCTGATAAAATTTCTTTATACAAATTTTATATCCGGTTTCTTATTCCTGGACAACTAAACGTGTGAAAAGTCCATTTTTCATCACCCCTTTTCGGGTATCAGATTTTCAATGAAAACACAGGTATCCAAAAAAATTCATCTGTTTGTAAGGGTTTGGTTTTTGGATTACGAATTCAATAAAGCCCCTTTTCACCCTGCTGACTCAGGAATGCGTTGCACCGGTGCTTTGCATTTTTATATTAATATACAATGGAAAACCCATAAAATTGCAAAATATGAGTGAAAATATGACTATTCGTTTAAATCCTGAACATGTAGTCGCTCATGAGGTCCTGCACGCGGAGAGCGAGCTTGACCTTATGGACGTATGCACTATTGGAATATTTTCAGAGTATGAACGACACCGCAGTATCGTTTCAGCGATCTCCGGGACCACTGCCTCAAAGACCGTTGAAATTCAGGGAACAGGCAGGATGCTGCAAGTTATACAGAACAGGCTGACAAAGGTGGAGGAAGCTTATGCAACCTGATGTGATGCGGGGTAATTCAAATTCCCTGCAGCGGGCGAAAGCGGGAATTTTTATCATCATCTGTTCGCTGTTTTTCGTGGGTACTGCCGCAGGACATCTCCCTGACACGTCAACGATCACGACCAGTAACTCATGGGTTATCGCAAATGGGGCAGATCAGACCACTATTACAGTTATGGTTTCAAATCAGACACTTGGATCGATGCAGGGAACAAACGTGATCTTTTCGGTAGACAATCCGCTCGAGGGAACGATTAGTCCCCTGACTGCTGTCAGCGATGCCACCGGCAAGGCAACCAGCACCTTTAAAGTCAAAACCAGGAGTGGCACCGCCATTATTTCGGCCAGGATAGTGTCTCATGACGGGTATACGGTAACAAAAACGGTTACGCAGAATATTGATCATGATTCTCCGTATTACCCGAACTTTACTCACCCCCTCTCCGGGACTGTCGCCACAGAAGTCCCTTTCAACATAGCCATTACGGACCGGTGGGGGAATCCGATTGATAACCGGCGGGGCCCCCATACTATCACCCTCAGGGTAAATGGTCCGGCTCCTGATGACTGTGGTTTTGCAGAAGCCGGCTATAGCCATGCGTTAAGCCAGACACTGGATGCAAACGGCAATGCATCGGCAACGATTAAACTGACCACAAAAACCGGTCCCAATAACGTTTTGATGGATGCCTTTGGGAGTATCCCGGACAAACTCGAATGGATCGAGGCTGATACAAACGGTATGCCCTTCTCGATCAACGAGGCATTCTCTCCTTCAGGATCCCCGCCCACTCTTCCTGCAGACGGAACCGGTAAATTTACGATTGTCTATACCCTGCTGGACCGTTACGACAATCCGGTGAACCTGCAATGGGTGTGGGTGAATACCTCAATCCCCGGTGAGGCACAACAATTCAAAACAAATGCCCTTGGGCAGATATCCATTAGCTATGGCCCGCATTCTTCAATTGGCCACATTACTGTCACTGCAACAGCAGCTGGCAACAGCTCGGTCACTATCAGCCAGGGTGTAGATTTTGTGAGTACCGAGGCAACGAACATGGAGATCACGGCAAACCCCGAAACCATGGCGAGCCGGGATGTCAATCCCCTTATTACCTCAGATATTACCGCCGTGGCCACTGATATCATGGGAAACCCGGTGAAGAACCAGACCGTGACGTTTTCCCTGGGAGCCGTGGGATATCCCGGGGGACCCTATAATGTAACGTCATTACCCTCACTGTCGACTAACTGGTCAACAACCGACAGCGATGGACTTGCAACGGTAACCTTCATACCCGGCAGTTTCAGTACGGCAGACAGTATACCGGCTGGGGGAAACTGCACGATCACCGCCACCTGGGAAAACGTCAGTAAAACTATCCTCGTGTCCTGGAAAAATTATCCTTACCTGAGTATAACGACCTCAGTAAACCCAAGGACAATAGTGGTAAACAATACTGCGGATGTTTCCATTTCGTTCAGGGGAGACGGGTGGGCAATGGGACCAAAACCTATCGATGCTGTGATGTGCACGGACCGGTCCGGGAGTATGCTCTATAATGATACCGACGGTATCATAGATGACCGTATGGTGAATGCCATGGATGCCGGGAAGAACTTCAATGCGAATATGGGCACCAATGACAGGGTCGGGCTGGTATCATTCGGGGACAATAGTGCTACCAATGGATGGGCGGAACTGAGACAGGGTTATTCTCACGTGTACGGCGGAGCAGAATGGGTAGCCGGTGACAGCTCATGGACTGGTGACAGTTCCTACATACCACTCCATTATCCCGCAAATCCGAAACATTACGGGACTGCACAGTACGCCAGTGTAGACCAGAGCCTGAGCTTTGTCCGCACTACGGTAAATAATTCCATTAACGGAATGGTTCCTGCCGGTGGAACTCCCATGAGGGAGGGGTTGTACCGTTCTGTAAAGCTACTGAATGATAATCCCCGTTCAGGAGCCGTAAAAGCAGTCATTCTCCTGACAGATGGTGCATGGAACACCGGAGGCGACCCCCGGGGAGGAGCAGGAGCAACCTCGTTCAGTAGTGTGGGAACCGGGAGCGTAATTACCTGGGCTAAAAACAATGGTGTATCTATCTATACGATTGCGCTCGGCAGTGACCCCTCCCAGGCTGAATTGCAGGCATACGCAGATGAAACCGGAGGAAAATTTTATGTTGCCCCGACCGCTGACCAGCTGAATGGCATTTACCAGTCAATTGCCGGTGAACTCAAAGCAGACGCCGGTGTGAACACAACCCTGAGGGTAGATCTCCAGACAGTGAATGTGACCGGCGTTTCGGTACCTGGTGCTCAGGTGTATGAGTACGTGCCCCACCCGACAGCTTCTACAAAGATTGTTTGGCAGGACGGGATGTCGACAGTGACCAATCAGACTGCTGAATGGGAAGCCGACCATAATCTTAACTTCTCCATCGGGACCATAAAAATCGGCCAGAACTGGGATGCAACCTTCNNAATGAGGGTGAATCTGTCCTTACCCTGCCACACACATTCCTCACGGTCGTGCCCGAGCTGAATGCAACGGAAATGGGGTCAAAAACGATAACGGTTTCCAACCTCCTGATTACCGAACCCGGCGAAATCGGTGCATTCCTGCCGGTAATGTGGAATACGACGTATACCGGAAATAAAACCGTTACTGAAAAGGTCTATTACACCATTGACGGGGGGCCAAAGGTGCAGTTTTCTGAAGTAACAATTCCCGGGTATTCTTCCGATCCCTTCAGAAGGGATTACGTGAATTATGCTCAGCTTGATGTGAGAAAACTCCCCCAGGGGGGTTACAGGATTATCGTGTATGCAACTGCTTCCGACACTCCCGATGCATCTGAAATCACCGATGTTAAAGTTGGGGGAAAAGGAAAAATCTTCATAAAACTTGAATAGTCCCATTTTTTTTTGAGGACCCGGTAGATTATTTGCAGTTGATCTTCGGTAAAAACCCGGTGATTGTTATTTTTAGTGCACGACTGCAATGCCCATCGGGTTTTTTTGTTTTTCCCGATTACTGTCCTGGTATTTCCAAAAAAAGGATTCGGACGTAAAAGTTTTTGGAAATATGTTGAGGAAGGTCTGCTTCTCCACCATCAGTCGCCCTGACCCGGACCGGACTTTTTTTAGGTAAAACCGGAAAACCCGATTAAAAAAACCTATTATCCATCATCGCACACCTCACTAAAGCATGTTTAATCCAGGCAAAGACAGCGTACCGGATACGGAAGAGAACCGGCAGATCTGCAGGAAATACTGCACAATATGCCAGAACTACCGGCATCATTCCCTTGAACGATATCAGCCAGGCGAACTCTTCTGCTCATGCGGAACATCCACTGCCCCGTCAATGAAGGAGATCGGATGCTTTTGTCCGGCCTGCGAGCTTTTCGCGAAGCACCATCTCCGCGGCGGATATTTCTGTGTCAGGCGCTAACCAATTTTTTTTATCTTTTTGATCAATTCCCAGGCTTTGCCGCCCTTTATTGGGCAGCATTTGAAAAGACGATCCCGGTCTAGATCATCCCGGACAGTGTTCAACGAAAAAAGAACCGCTTTTTTTGCGGGTTGGTCACATCGCATGGTTGGGAATGTCGCAAGCGAGAGTGATTTCATGAGAAAAATCAATGAAAAAAAATCCGACTCTCATCAATGCATTATTCCCCTGTTTCTGCGGTTTCCGTTGCATACGGTACTGTTTTTATAACAATCAACCGACAGTTACCATCTCAACGCCGTGAGATGTTCTATTCCCGGATATATCCGGACTCACGGTTACCTTCCTGTTCCTTCCTTCATTGCCGTAACAACCTCCCGGGTTGCAAGGATGCCATTTAATGCTGCCGGAAACCCCGCGTAGATGGAGACCAGCAGCATGATCTCGACAATCTCTGCTTCAGAAAGGCCGGCCCGGAGCCCGCCACCAATGTGGAACCGGAGCTGTGACGGGGCAGTACCTTTAGCAGCAAGAGCAGCAATCGTCGCGACCTGCCGGCTCCGTACCGGCAGGATACCCCGGGCATAGATGTCCCCGTACCCGAATTCAATAACAAACCGGGTAATATCCGTGTTTATTTTGTCAAAGCTCTCTTTGAGCGCCTGTTCCTGGCCGGGCGCGATCCGGGAGAGCCATTCCTTCCCGCGCTCGTACCTCCCCTCTGAACCGGCATGCGCCGAGACTTTGGAGAGTGTCTGCCCGGTCTCCTGTAAGACATCCATAAGCGTCCCCATAGCGTTCAGGGTCGCCGGAAAACCTGCGTAACCGATCATCTGGATGATAATCTCGCGAATTTCTTCAGGATTGCACCCCACATGCAGCGCGGCGTGGATATGGACCTTTAACTGGGGTGCCGCTGTCCCCATGGCGGTCAGGGCAGCCACGACTGCCTGTTCTTTTGTACGGTTGTCCAGGATCTCCCGGGTATAGATCTCACCGAACGAATATTCGATAAGATACCGTGCAAGGTCCGGGCAGATGCCGTTTAAGGCCTCTTCAACCCTGACCCCCGCTTCGCCGTCGATCTCAAGCAGTTTTTTCCTTCCGGTTGCTGCAAAATCTGTCATACCTTCATCCCATCCAGTCCCGTTCAATAGTTCCGGCGCAGGGTCACTGCCATTTAATCTCGAGGGGCTTCCGGCTGGGAATCCCATAGATTTTGTACTGCGGGTAACCAAACATCATTGCATAGGCAGAGTTCCGTCCGGCAGGAATGCCGAGTTCTTTTTGTATTGGTTCGTAGGATGCAGCTGCCATGGAAACGAATCCTCCCCAGCAGGTGCCAACACCAAACGCCGGTGCAGCAACATCGAAATGCGTCAGGGCGATGATTGCATCCACGGATGCGATCAGATTACCTGCTGGAATATGGGCAACAAGGAGGTGGGGGGCGCCCCGGCAGATTACATCGTCACCGCCCTCCCAGGCCCCGATCAACCTCGGGACATAGCCACTCATCGGGTGAGAGGAATTCACGAGTGTCTTCATCCAGGCTATGGTCAGCCCGGCGATCAGCTTCACCCGCTCCGGGTCATGGACAACAATCCACTCCACCGGCTGCCCGTTGCCACCAGAAGCAGCGTACCGGGCGATGTCGAGCACCTCCACAATCGTATCCTTCGGTACCGGATCTTTGGTGAAGTGACGCACCGACCGGCGTTTCTTCAGGTATCCCCCAAGATCTTCAGGAGAGATTGTTCCGGCACCGGCCATGAGAGGTGTCTTCTCATCCATGCGGACGTTCAGGAGGAGCGCCTGCGAGGGGCAGGAGACTTCACAATGCCCGCACTGGATGCACATGCCGGCGACTGTGTCTTTTACCACCGGCAGGGTGCTCTCATCGGCGGGGGAAACTATGCCCATCGGGCAGACAATGGAGCAGATCCCACACCGGGTGCAGAGATCCTGGTCAACAATTAAATTCGCCATTATCTACTGTTCTTTCTGCGTGCTTTTTGTTCCTTTGGTATCCGGTTCTTTCCGGCAGTCCCTGCATTCCGGCATACATCCCGGTTTCCCGGCGGTATCGGGACCCTACCCCGATGCACGCAGAAAGCGGATTGCTTCTCCTTAGAAAATCTGATAGAATCCCGGAGAACGGCTATGGATTGGAAAATCCTGCAGAAGTGAGTTTCACCTGAAAATTCATCCGGAATGTTCGTCCAGAATCACGCGGGGAATAGATTCTTGCCGAAACTTTCCGGTCCCGTTCA
>PMDE01000008.1:0-948 GCA_003154335.1 Methanoregula sp.
TCAATGCGGCTGGAAGATACAATATGGAGCATCTATGACCAAACCCTCAATGATCAGATGGAAGAGGGATTAGCATCAGTTCTCCTGGAATACAACCGGTCCAAAGGCGTGCCCGATAATATGGACCTCGCTTCGGTTAAAAATAATCTAGGCGGGAATTATGAGATTTATGTGATCAGTGCATCCGGTATAATTATCAGAACTACCTATGAACCGGAACTCGGCATGGATTTCAAGAAAATCCCTTATTTTTATTCGTACCTGACTAAAATCCGAATGTCGGAAGGTTTTTTCCCTGATAGAATCGTTCATGAAACTCTGGGTACGGGAAAGTTCCGGAAATTTGCGTATTTTCCGACCCCCGACCATAACTACATACTTGAACTCGGACTTTCAAGCACGTCCTTTGATGCATTAAGCCAGCAAATGGATGATCAGAACCTTATTAAAAAAATCATTTCTGTTAATCCTTACATAGAAAACTACACGATCTATAATTCTATGGGAAGAAGCCTGGATTCCAATACCCTGCCTCAACAATCCAGGCAAGCCTATATTGATGTTGTCCTTAAAACCCGAAATACTCTCGAAGTGCGTGATCCTCAAAATGCCAGTATAACCCGGTATGTCTTTGTTGATTTAAAGACCGACAGATACGGATCTGACCCGAGCAGGGTTGTTGAGATCACCTATAACACACAATTAATCCAGGATTCCCTGAACGGACTTATCCTTTTCCATATTATTATCGGGATTTTGGCAATTGTTCTCGGTTTGATTGTCGCATTNNGGCGATCTTGACCACCGGATCGGAACAACTCAAAGTACTGAATTTGCGGTTCTGGAAAACAGCACAAATATGATGGTAGATTCGCTCAAAACCGCTCTTCAGAAAGTAAAGGATGGAGAGATTCTCCAGAAGGAGATGATCGATCAACTCCCTGTTGC
>PMDE01000008.1:1012-2851 GCA_003154335.1 Methanoregula sp.
TAGTTCCGATTTTTGATTCGACAAACACAATCCAGTATATACTTGGGATTGGTGAGGATTTAACGGAAGAGACCCTTACCATGAAAATCGATCTCCTGTTCAGTATCACCCGGCGGGATATTCTCGATCAGTTGTCGATAATTATGAACTATCTTGAGCGTGCACAGCTCAAGACATCTCACGAATCGATGCAGGCGTTTTTTGATAAGACTGTCGAATCGGTTGAGTCTATCCGGAACCAGATGGCATTTGTGAGGTCGCTCCAGGATATCGGTATAACAACGCCGAAATGGCAATCAGTTAAAAAATCGTTTTGGGATGCAGTCGCATTAATTGCAGCTTCTGATGTCGACATCCGTATTGAAATGGATGATATTGAACTGTATGCTGATCCTCTTCTGTCCAGGGTTTTTTATAACCTCCTGACAAATTCGATACAACACGGGGATAACCAGCTGACAAAAATTACCCTTCTTTCTCAAAGATCGGCTGAAACCCTCATCCTGATATATGAGGATAACGGCAGGGGCATTCCAGCAGATGAAAAAGAGAAAATATTTGAATTCGGTTATGGTGCAAAGACCGGGTTTGGTCTTTTCCTGGTCCGCGAAATACTGGGGTACACCGGATTAACTATAACTGAAACCGGTGAGCCGGGGCACGGTGTAAAATTTGAGATCCTTGTCCCAAAAGGCAAATTCAGGAATTCAAAATAACAGGAAGAATTTTGGGATGTTGGTATATTCAGTCCTGTAAAGAATAAAAAGGATAAAAACAGGGTATAGTTCGACGTAGTTCCTGAATTTTTTGATTTTATGAAGAAATTGTTGAAAAATCTTCGTAACCAGACTGCAATAAAAAAAGTGACACCGGTTTACCGGATATCATTTTTCATTCTATGAAACGCTATACGGATATATCGCGTTGCGGGGTCGCCAGTGTAGGGGGCGAAGCGTTGCCGAAGCTCCCGGGAGAGTAAAATTCATTGATCGCTGTATTATTTATTGAAGATTTATGAAAAAATTTGGGTCTGCCATAACCTTGTCCTAAAAATATCCAACAATGAATTTTGAGGAGAATTCAAAGGACTCAGATCATATGTGGTTTTGTTTCACTTGTCCTCTGGTACAGGCGTTTTTCAATATTGTTATTGTATGAGACTCTCGATTTGTGATATCAGGAAAAAATATTTTTTCCGTTGGATCTGCGATTCTCTCAATATTTCTGGTGTTCAGGCCTTTCCTATTGTCGTGGCATTCTTATCAGCCATACTCTTATCCCCCTGAGGCGGTGATTACGGGTCAGAATGCGTGAAACCTGTTAATCGGGAACCTTCCTGATTACTTCAGCACTGCCCCCAGATTTGCCTGCTCCACTGTTTTTGCATACCGTGCAAGAACGCCGGAATAAGATTTTTTTGGCGGGCTCCANNCAGGTCATTTTCATTCACGAGAGATATTGGCCCGCCAACTGCCGCCTCCGGTGCGACGTGGCCGATGCAGGGTCCCCGTGTTCCCCCGGAAAACCTTCCATCAGTTATCAGAACTACATTCCTGTACCCAAATCCCATAAGAGCGGATGTCGGAGAAAGCATTTCAGGCATACCGGGAGCACCCCGGGGTCCTTCGTACCGGATGATAATTACGTCCCCTTCCCTGATCTTTTTAGAGAGGATTGCTTTCATTGCCTGCTGCTCTCCGTCAAAGACCCGTGCAGGTCCCTTATGCTTCCACATATCTTGAGGAACTGCAGCGCATTTCACCACTGCACCATCCGGGGCAAGAGAACCAAAAAGGATTTTCAATCCCCCGGCAGGATTTATTGGATCACTGGATGATC
>PMDE01000110.1 GCA_003154335.1 Methanoregula sp.
TCGCAGCACATCTGGGTCATGTAACCGGCGATGGTAACCTTCGAAATCCTCCTCTCCTCGAGCCAGCTCCCGAGAAGGGTACCGGTAAAACTTCCCGGCAGGTTTTTTTCAATCAGGATATCGGCATGGCGTCGTTTTATTTCCTTGTGGAGTTCCCAATTATCCGTTCCTTTCCTGAATGTCATTGCACCCGGGGCAGTATTGGTGTGCTGAATTTTCACCACCGGCACGCATCCATCATATGCCCGATCCATAGCCCTGAGAATATTTTCAAGACTTCCCGCGGGATGAGTCACGGGAAGAGAACCGGTAAAATATTCATTCTGGACATCTATGACCAGTAACGCATCATTCATCTGTACCAACTCCGTTAACCTGTTTTAGAAAACGTCTTTATCGATCGTATCGTCCCGAATCCTGATGAAACCGACTGCCCGATTCCCAGATAATCAGGTATCCGGAGATTCGTTCTGAATGTTCCAAGGAACACGATGACATTTTCATCATGAATCCGTATGCGTTTGAACCGTATCCTGCTCTCGCAGGTCAGTGGCAAACACAGGTCATACTCAATGGATTTGGCAAGCGTGATCAGGTTGCGGGTAAGGATTTTCTGCATGAACGAATCGCGCTCCGGCTTTCCCTTCAGATCGTAGAATTTTTTTGTATTCTGCTGGTTGAGTGCAAGCCAGGGTGTGAGGAATTCATAGGTGTGGAGTGTGCCCGATATGCTGAACGCTTCATTCCTGATCTCCGGATCCCGCCCGGATATACTGCAGGTATTTGCTCCCAGACGGATCTCATTGTCTTTTACGGAAATTTCCCAAAGGAGAGCGGCTCCCTGGGCAATACCGATGACCATGAGACTGTTTTTGATCTGCTTGCACTGGACAACCGGATAGCGGTGGATAACAATGGCTGTGGAATCCCTGTGGAGCCTGGTGTAATCTTCTGATTTTTTGCAAAAAAAAGACCGTAGTTCATCAACGGTGAATTGCAGAGGATTCGATGGTTCGAGAGTGAGGACGAATACAGGGAGAATCATGGAAATACTCTTTTATTGGGAGTGGAATCTGATAATTCTGCCCGTCCCGTACCACTGAACGGAGAAAAAAAATGGACGTTCAACCCCCGGCCCTGCCGGTTCTGACAATTATTCACAATACTTTTGTATTTGTCAGCACTCCCAGAAGGAGAATAATGATCGGCTGGTGGATAAGATAAATCACGAGGGAATGTCGTCCGGGAAAAGTCAGAGCCCTCATTAAGGATCCCGGGACCCGGGGAACAGGAAATTTCCTGATGTTTCCGTTATAGAAATAGTCCCCCAGTCCCATACCGATCAATACCATACCAAACCAGGGGAAGAGCGGTTCGTAATCGACTGATGAGAACGTTGCCGGGTGAATGCCGAGGAAAAGGAGCCAGATCGGACCGGTTATCGTGGAAAAGAAAAAACCAACCGCTATGAAAATAAAACCCAGCCCGATATTATATTTTTTTAGCGGAAAAAAGAATGTTGAGATTATTACTGACACTCCGATAAGGTGCAGTATNNAGAGATGCCGCTGCCCGTGTGCGGCTGATGGTGAGGGATATCCCGACGATGAGGAGGAACAGGGAAGCCGTAGAAATAGCGAAATATCTCCAGAACCCGTCAGAGATATCGACCGGAATAATATTAAAAAAACTGAGGTCAAAAACAGTATGAAAAATGATCATCATGAGTATCGCGATACCCCGGGCCATGTCGATTTCCGGGAATCGTGAAGTCACTTCCATGTAAATTTATCGTCACTGTTCCGTCATATCTGTTTGGACTGCACTGATATCCACAAATCCGGCTTTTGCCGGTTTGCAATATTCCTTATCCCCGGGCAACAAAATATCTGTACCAGACATATTTCCGGGGCGATTACTGTGGAAAAGGGAAATGAGGAGCATATAATCGAAGCTATAGGCAGGAGCCGTATCGTAATAAGGAATGGAAAGGTCGTCGAAGTCGGCGAGGCACAAATCGCCGATTGTCCTCTGGCGAAACGATTTGCGATCCCGGTACCTGAGATAACAAAAGATGCCATCAAAGCCAATATCGAGCACCGGATCAAAGCGTTTGGCATGTGTACTCCGGACCGGGAGGTTCTTGATACAAGGGAATTTGTCGGGTTTGGAGCATCTGAACTGTTAAGTTTCGGGCTTTCTGCCGGCCTGATCGATGCTGCAGTCCTTGCCTGTGATGGTGCCGGGACAGTTATCGTAACAAAGCCTGAAATGGCACAGGGAATTGGTGGAAGAATGTCCGGCCTGGTAAAAACGTCACCCTATCCTTCGGTCATGGACCGGATCGAGCAGGGTGGTGGACTGGTTCTTGACCGGGACCATGCCAGGATCGATCAGCTGGCTGGCGTAGCACTTGCCCTGTCAGAAGGTTACCGGAATATTGCTGTCACTGTAGCAAAACCGGAAACTGCAGAAATTATTCACCGGATCCATCCTGATACCCTGATATTTGCTGTTCACGTTACCGGGTTGTCCCATCATGAGGCAGAACTGCTGGTCTCTTCTTCTGATCTGGTAACGTCCTGTGCATCAAAAACTATCCGGGAAATTGCCGGTGCAAAGGCGCTTCTCCAGGCGGGTATTTCTGTTCCCGTATTTGCCATGACACAAAAAGGAAAATTGCTTATCCTGGAGAAAATCCGGCGATCGGATGATCCGGTCCTGGTTAAACCCACCCGCCTCCCCGCTCTCGGAGATGTGCAGCCAAGTCCTCTGCTCTGACAATGGTTTTTTCAATTTTTAGTGCCAGGAACAAATAATAAGGCACGCAGGGAAATGAAGAAATTTTTCGTGAGATCCCCAGCGCACTTATTGCCATTGTCATTGCCATTATCTCCCCCCCGCCTGGTATCATTTATTGCGATAATCCCCCGGGGGTGAAGGGAACCTGGTAAAAAGAGGGCTGAAGTGATGTACTCGATGGGCTCCCTCCAAAACACGAAAAATTTGAGGGTCACCTGCATAATAAGTTGTAATAAACAATTAAAACAGGATTCCTAAAAAAGTATTATTTTTGAGAAATGACGTGGATTGATAGTGCTC
>PMDE01000122.1 GCA_003154335.1 Methanoregula sp.
AAACAGTTCTGTAGAAATCCTTAATTCAATGTTGTTCGGAAACCATATGTGGTAGTAATGATGGTGACCCCCCTTTCCCCCAGAGGGGGAGGCAGCCCAAGGGGAGCCGCCCCTCTTGACCCCCGAAAACACGAATGTTTCCTGATCAACCACCTCGCCCAGCGAGGGGCCCGACTAGGCGCCCGAGCGACCCCGAANNTTGAAAGAAAACTTTTGATCTTTTTTGTTTTCACGAGGAATCGTTAAAGGATTTCTACTGAGCCAATAAAACATAACTTTTTTTTATATAATGTAAAAAAAGGAGATTTTTATGTATCTTTACTTCAAAAACTGAGTTTGCCCAAAGAACAAGAAAACTTTCATTTTTTAATTATTCGGGAAAAAATTTCAAAATATTTTATATGTTTTTACTGATTCTCGCTATTTCTCTTTCAATAGGTACCGGGAACTTCTTTCCCATATATACCCATATAAAAGGGAAAAACAGGATCAGGAGCGTAAGGGCAAAAACATTTTCTAAAAAGCAGTGAGATGGCCCGATACTTTTTGAAATTAATCCATAATCGCTAGAGTGTTAGTTTATCGAGACGCTTCGATCGATATCTGTTTTTTATCTTGTCAGTAAAAAATGTCCCGGTTGATTGGGCACTGATAAGATTCGCATAAATTTGGGAAGGAACATTTTGATATTGAAAGACCATCCCGGAATGAAACTCAATTTCTAAATTCTTTAAATTGTTATCGTAACCTACTGTTTTCAGGTTACAGGATTGAACAGCTTGCCTTTCCAAAAGAAATCACCATATACCATTTGTTCTGTGAACTGATAATGTTTGGTAACAATAAAATCTGAAATATTTATATAGGTTTTTATTCAGGGAAGTAATTCGATCAAGACGATCTTTTTTTTTGATTGAAAAGATGGAGTTCGGAATCGAATCTTTTTTACAAATCTTTAACAGAACATTGCCGTTCAATGATTTTTTTCCAGAATTTCAGAATATATTAAAATGATCTTGGAAACCTATTGCCTTACACAACAGGTTCAAATGAACTCTTAATGAAATTATTGCTTTGATCTCAAAGACCCGGATCCATTTTTTCCTATCAGGTTGCAATGTACATTAATTCTAAATAATTTCAAAACTAACATTAGGTAAAGATGTATGACGCTATTGAGGTTTCCCGCCTGCTCGACATTCTTGGAAACCGAAATCGAAGGCGTATTATTGAACTATTGCGGCAGAAACCCTGTTTTGTAACAGAAATCTCTGAGACTCTGGTGATTTCACCCAAAGCAGTCATAGATCATCTCCAGATGATGGAGAGGGAATCAATTCTGTCCTGCCAGATGGATAACAGGCGCCGGAAATATTATTACCTCGAGAATGATATTCTCATTGATATTAATCTTAAGCATTTTAGGGGATTTACTGTTATTTTGGATAACCGTGGTGCTGAAAATACTCCACTCCAAAACTCAGTGACCTTACTGGGAAGAATGATCAAAGCCCATGATATGATTCTCGCCAATCTTGAACAGGTCAATCATGATATAGAAACAAAAATGAATGACCTTGCCCGAAACCATAAAGATTTATTCAGGAGCGATCGAGAGATCATTATAATTATTGCACTCTCTCATAATTCTCTGACCTTTCAGGAATTGGAAGATGTTACTGAAGTATCACCAAAAGATCTGAATGAAATTCTAAAACGTTTCGAGCGGAATGGTCTCATTGATCAGATAAAAGACAGATATACAGTACGAGGAATACATGCAGAATAATCCGAACGGTCCTTATGACGATGTTTTTCAGAATCTGGCAAAAATTGTCGAAGACCTCGTTAAAAATATGCCCGATAACCAGCATGCTCGGATAGTAGGATATACAATAATTACGCGCCATCCTGCTTCCGGGGACCCTGAAGTTTACCGGGATAGTAATTCGGATGATGACGGGGAAATTCCGTATGAAGTGGTGGAATCTGATGATATGATTTATATCACTGCTAAACTCCCTGCGAATTTAAAAAACGCTCCATTTATTGATATCCAGGTGAGCAGTGTCCATATTTGTGTCGATAACCGGGCAATGACAATTACACTAAGTCAACCCGTTGACAGAATTCATAGCTACTACCGTATTCATCGTGGTGTAATGGATTTCACGCTTAAAAAAATTAATACTGATAATTTTATCTCTGGAAAATTTCAAGGGTAGTTTAGTACTTTAAAAAATCTCAAAATTCGTTACGATATGTTGTAACAATTATTTCTCATAATGTCTTTATCCCGTTGTCGGATCTGTTTTATCAAACAGAATGAAAGTTCGCTTCCCTTACTGATTGTTTCTTTATACAATGAGATAATGAAACGTTTTCGGAATAGAAGAAAAACGACATTGCAATTTAAAAACATATGAAAATTACATCATTAATTTTTGGCTGTTTCAGAAAATCCTAAGACTCTTAACCTGATGGCAGAACGAAAATAATCTTTTTTAGTGGAGAGAACTGGGCGTGAAAACATGTTTTTTTTATGAAAGCGGCAAAAAACGATCTTACAAAATTTTTTATATGGAGAAACCGGAAGATTTTTAAATGGGAATGAATTTTTTTTCGATGACTGATAACATTGTTAAAAAAATCCCCCCATTATTCAAACTTTTTTTGGATTTTGACATCAAAAGTGAAATAGTAAAAAGGGAATAAATTACCATGATGCTGATTATGCTTTAATGGGGAAATCTGATTGGACCCACGGAGAAGGTACATTCTTTTCCAAATTCATTTCACGAAACTGACGAAGGGATACCGTAATATCCCGGGTGAAGGCAAAATATCCGATCTGGGTATTCCGGCAGAGCTTCATCGCCATTTCCATGAGTCCTCGCGGGTCGGGACGTGCCTCGCCTAACCAGATATGGAAAATGTTACCGCCGTCGACGATAGGGAAAAAAACATGTTCAATTTCCATTCTTTTGGTAAGCGGGATATTTGCTCCGGGTGCGACATGTGTACCGTTTGTATAATAAACCGGGAGATCGCGGCTCTTTCCTAAATTTTCCAGACTCTCTTCTAAATCGCCCTTTATCACCTTTACAGCAAAATCGTGATAACGACGGTCGAGCAGATCAGCAACCGCAAATCTTTGACCGGTTGTCTCTGCAGGTGTCCGGGCAAGTGCAATAGTCATATTGTTCTTCTTGGAAAGTTCATGTGCATAAAGTTCCATTTCTGTCATTGCGCGAATTGCGAGCCTGAATGCATCTTTGGATTCATGAAGTTGTTTACCTGTATGATGTTGGACCATCTCATTAACACCGACAACCCCGATTGTGTAAACGAGACCTTCCAGATCAACCGCAATTGCACCACGGTCTCCAGTATTAGGATCTTTTGGGTGTTGCATTGCAAACGGCATCCTGCTGTTTGTCCGAATCAGGTCCATCCAACGGCGCTTGATCTTGAAGATTTCCACTGCAACATCCATAAGACCTTTAAGTTCGGCATAGAGTCGGGTATCATCTCGCTCAGCGTTGTATGCTGCACGAGGGCAATTTACAGAAACGACCTGCCAGGATCCCATCGAGAAATGACGACCTTCTTCAAAGAATAACTTCTTATCAAAATCCGAATCTGTGTCTGCCACCGTTGAGAATTGATATGCACAACACTGGTAGCAGGAAATGCCTTTACCTGCCCCCCGGTATGCGGGCAACTGATTATCGTAGTAAGGTGTTCCAAACTTTGAAGCCAGCTCAAATGTCATGAGGTATAATTCCTGGAAAGTGGGAAGTTCAGGGTTTTTTTGATTGAACTCTTCGCGCTCATTCATAAAGTCTGGTTCAATTGAAATCTCCGGTTTTGGAAAGTTAAAAGGTTTACCCCAATAATCCCCTTCAAGCATTACTTCCATAAGTGCTTTGAACAGTAGGCGAACTTCACGCTCGAATTCCCCGTACGTTCGTCTTGGTGCAGATTTGCCATCCCATATTTTGCCCTTGTAAATGCATGGTTTGTCCTGCCAGAGTGTCGGGACACCCGGCGAAAGCTGTATCGATGAGAAAACGAGCTGACCCCCCCGTGCAACCATCATTTGTGTCATTTCATACACAAACATCTGCATGTTCTGTTTAATTTCATTATACACCATTCCTTCCATGTATGGTGCAAGGAATGTGAGGAAGTTGTAATAACCCTGCCCCCCGGCAAAATTTGTCTGCGCAGATCCAAGTGCTTTTACGGCATGGAGGATTGCCACTTCAGCCCGCTTGGCAGGACCGGCAACCGAAGCCTTTGTTCCGTTGCCATCAGGCATCAACCCATAATATAAGAAATAGCGTAAATCCCAGTCCTGGCAGAACGGGCGAGTTCCGAAATACTCAAGATCGTGAATATGCATTTCACCGGAAAGATGATGGTCAGCGAGTTCGGGTGGAAGTTGAAGAAGGTACTGTTCTTTTGAAATTTTATCCGCTTTCTTTTTGTGTGAAGTCTCGGCATTTTCCTGGAGATTTGCATTATCGTGTGCTTCAAAACCTCGACCCACATCGATCTGATGTGCGTCAAAAACCGGCGTACCGACACGAGTGGAGACATTGCGGTACTGAATCATTCCCTTTTCCAGTAGCGTGATGTTGACAATTTCACGGATGAGAGGGCCGGAGAGGGACTTCAGTCCCATATTCTTGATGCGGTTTTCTACGTCATGCGCTATTTCTTGTGCGGTTGTTTCGTCTGCGCCTTTGTATCCGTAAAAAGTTTCGACAAGCTTTGTTTCCTCGACAATCTGTCGAACAATCCTGTTGCGGTCCCATTCGATAATATGCCCGTCAGATGTTCGGACAGAGGGGAGAATAGGAACGGTAATTCCTGAAAATGTAAGTTGTTTAGTCTCCCTATGCGCCATTATTCACCCTTAATCAGCTGTGAGAGGTGCTCTCCATCCAGTTTGCCAGCAGGAAAAAGATCTTCAGACGTATAGAAATCAGTATCCTTTTGTAAAACAGGAGCTTCATTAACAAACACTCCATTCATGCGCAGTTCAGTGAGTGATTCCGCAGTCGAAAGGTCGGCCTCTCTAAATTGGTACCCCCCAGTTTTCAAAAAAGTTTTCAACAGGTCACAATTCGGACAATATTCAAGTGTATATACAATTAGTCGCGGATTTTTCAGCACAACACCACCCTCACTCTCTCATCTATGAATTGGGAATGGCGGATAAAAAAACTTGTTTTATGCAACTGAGCCTGCGAATTCCCGGCAATCGATTATCATTTGTAGTGGTATGAAATAATAGTACGGTAATGATCAGAGCTTTTGTGGCAATCGAACTATCAAAAGATATTTTATATCAGCTTACTTTAGCACAAGATACGCTTCGAAAATGTCGTGCTCATATCAGATTTGTGGATCCGAGAAATATCCATATAACCGTAAAATTTCTTGGTGATATCAATCAAAAACTCTTGCAGCAAGTTATTTATGCACTTGAATCTGTTACTGATGACCCTTTCCCGATAACCGCAGGGACGGTCACTGTAAATAATACAATTCGTCCGCGCACAATTTGGTCTTCGATAGATGATGCCGGACGAATTGAGGAACTGTTTTGCCGAATTGAAGAGGCGCTTTCACCTTTAGGATTTGGGAGAGAGAGCCGCTCTTTTACTCCTCATGCAACATTAGCCCGGGTGAAATCGTCCGATCCTTCTCTTTTCTCTGCTCTTGAACTGCTCCGGGGAAAATCCTACGGAAGCTGTATAATACAAGGAATAAAACTAAAAAAAAGTACATTGGGACCTCTGGGCCCGGTATATGAGGATCTTCTGGAGGTAATATGGTGAAACGGTTACCTCTCGAAGAGGAAATATTGAATGAGCTCCGGCCGACAAGCCAGGAACGTGAACATATTAATGGTCTGGCAAAGCTCCTCCTGGCGTCAATCGCCGAGAGTGGAAAAGCTGAAGGTATGGTTGTTGGATCTATTGCTCGTCATACGTGGGTTCGCGGAGACAGGGATCTTGATGTTTTCATGCTTTTTGATCCAGGATTGCCCCGTGAACTTCTTGAAACGGAAGGTCTTGCACTTGCCCGGAGTGTTGCTTCTTCGCTCACCGATCAATTTCATGAAAAATATGCTGAGCACCCATACATTAATGCGACAATAGACAATGTAGATGTTGATCTTGTTCCGTGTTATAATGTTGATAGTGCCACACGGATCCAGAGCGCAGTTGATCGCACTCCATTTCATACGCGATACATCACAGATAAGATCAATGGCCTGATTGATGACGTCCTGCTGCTAAAAAGATTCACTAAGGCCGGGGGGATCTATGGCTCTGACGGGATGACCGAAGGATTCTCAGGATACCTCTGCGAATTGCTTATTCTCAATTATGGGGGTTTTTCACCACTTATCAAAGCAGCAGCGTCCTGGCGATCGGGACAATGTATTGATATTGAAAAACATGGTAAAAAAGTATTTGATGAACCTCTTGTTGTGATCGATCCGGTAGATCCGAAACGCAATGTAGCAGCTGCGGTATCCCTGGATCGAATGGCAGGGTTCGTAGAGTTAGCACGGGGGTATGGTGAAAATCCCCATAAAAAATTTTTTGAGCCATACCCTCAACGGAGTCTTGAGAAAAAGGAACTGGCTGCCCTTATCAGGGATCGCAATACGTTTGTCTATGCGATAACATTCAGAACTCCTCCTCATATTCCCGAAATTATTGTCCCGCAGCTCAAACGCAGTGTTTCTGCAATTCATGATCTGCTGGAACGAAATGGTTTTGTCATCCACAATGCTTCATACGATATGCAGGAAGAAGAGTGCATGTTCCTCCTCGAACTACTGGTTGGGAGTCTTCCGCCCGTACGACAGCATGTAGGCCCACCTATCTGGAATCGTTCAAATGCAGATAAATTCCGGGAAAAATATCTCTCTGAAAACCCGTCCGGGCCATTCATAAAAAATGGGCGATANNCTTAATGTGAGTCTTGGAAAACATGTACGACAATCGCTCGGGAAAGGATGGATAGTTCACGAGGGTGCAGAATGCTGGATTGATGTTTTTGCTCCGTTTATAGCTGAATTCTTTGACCGAAATTCCACTCTGGTGAGGATCCAGAGAAAAATATAAGATAAGAGCTACTTTGGTAAAGCAGGCTGTCTTTTTAATTATTTACAGATTGAGGTTTACCTTCAGGAAATTTTTGCGAGAAATGGGACTGATTCGCGTAAATCAATTTGTTAATGAGAATTTCTTGTATTCTTCCTGATTTTAGCTGATGCAAGTTTTTCGATAGCGGGTGAATCTGCAGCTGTTCCAAGGGTAAGCCTGTTGTTGCGTATTGCACTATCCACAAATCCCTCGCCGGTAGATGTGCGGATAATGAGCGTTGTTGTCCCGGCCGGGCTTCCGACAGCTCCGGCAGAAATATCTGCGAGCACAGCTGTCATGTCCGTACAGTAATGACAGCCTTTTCGGACGCATGTCTCCAGCTCGGCTAGTGGAATACTTAACATAGTGCCATCCTGTTTCAGGACCTCGAGTTTTCCTTTTACATCCAGTTTCCGGATATCGTACGGTTCGAGCTTGTATTGGTTTCTGAGTTTCCCGTTGATAAGTGCAGTATAATCAAATGTCTCAGTGCAAAACAGGCCAAGGGCGAGGCGGATGGCTTTTCCATACGGTTTGAGAAGATCGTTGTCACTTGAGCGGATCCGGGCGACGGCCTGAATTGCGCAGGGTACCCCGATAACAGCGATCCTCCGGAACTTCCGTTCAATAACCGCATATTTCAACGCGGCGAGTAGCGGGACCCACCAGCTGTACCGGCTCCCAGCCTGCTGGATAAGGACATCCGAACTGGTGATGATCACGGATGATGGTTGCATGGTCCAACGGTCTTCCGTAACCGTAATAATCGCATCAATGAGTCCTTCTTCCAGTGCGTTGGTGAGCAATGCAGTAACAGCGCCACCGCTTTGCCGGTGCGGGATCTCAAACGATGCTTTTGCGGTCACCATCCGTAAGTAATTTCCCAGTGTTTCTTTCGGCTGGTCACCAACGCGAGGACAGGCAGCGTAACATGCTCCACACTGAACACTATCCGTTACCTGTTTACAGTAACCATTACTTTTTGGCCCGGTTACCTGTTCGCCTTCATCAAAGGAGATGGAATCGGCCGGGCAGACGGCAACACATGCACCGCACCCGGAGCATTTCCCCGTATCCCAGACCTCGTTTTTCAAATCGAGATAACTCTTTACTGCCATCGCACTCACTCCCACGTATATTTGCTTGCAAACGGCCGGGCACTTGCTGCCGCAATACGCGTATATTCAGCAGTCAGGAGGGAATTTGCATTCATGCCGAATGACCCTGCAAAATCCTCAATAATGGGCCTGATCATTTTCCGCTGTTCGTCGGTAATGGGCGCCTGCCTGGCACCGACACCGAGATACTGCTCATCCACTGGTCCTCGGACGAAGATCTCGCCACCATGGATCCCGCTTCCTACTCCCCGTTCTGAAATAGGTGTGACACTCCCGAGTCCGAGAACAAGCAGGAGCCCGCCGGCCATATATTCTCCAAGAAATGCCCGTGCAGCGCCACCGACCACTACAATCGGGCGTTTTTCCCTGTACTGTTTCATATGGATACCTCCACGGTACCCGATATTGTCGCGGACATATACCCTGCCTCCCCGCATGCTATGAGCAACCGCATCCCCGGCACTACCATGGATGATGATCTTTCCTTTGTCCATGGTGTTTCCCGGGGCGTGGTCGGCATTGCCGTAGACAATGATCGTCGGCCCGCTCATAAACATGGCAAGGTCNNNACATCAAGCACGTTCAGCAAACCTTCATCCAGCATGTAGCCCCGGAGCCGGTCACGGTTACCCCGCAGGCTTTCAATGCTGTTGATACCGGCAGCTCCCATCAGCTCTGCGATCTCATCGGTCCAGCCATGGATCAGGTTCGCGACCTGCACGGCATTTGTCTCAGGATCCAGTCGCTTTGTCAGTTCGGGTTTCTGGGTCGCTATTCCCCAGGCGCAGACTCCCCGGTTACAGGTACCGCAAACCCGGCACCCCATGGCAACAAGGGCAGATGTACCGATATAGACAGCATCTGCACCGAGACAGATGATCTTTGTAACATCAGCACTCTGACGGATACCTCCGCTCGCGACGATTGAGACTTCGTTCCGTATTCCCTGACTGCGCAGTTTGGCATCCACAGCAGCTACTGCAGCCTCTATCGGGATACCGACATGGTCCCGGAAAACGACCGGTGCTGCGCCGGTCCCGCCGCGGAAACCGTCAATAACTACTGCATCGGCAGATGACCGGGCAATTCCAGCTGCGATCGCCGCAACGTTATGGACCGCGGCTATCTTTACAAAGACAGGCTTCTTCCATTCAGTAGCTTCTTTCAGGCTCCGGACCAGCTGCTTGAGGTCCTCGATGCTGTAAATATCGTGATGGGGAGCAGGGCTGATAGCGTCGCTGCTCTCCGGGATCATTCTGGTGCAGGACACATCGGCATTGACTTTTTCACCGGGAAGGTGGCCACCGATACCCGGCTTTGCCCCCTGTCCGATCTTGATCTCGATCGCCGCACCTCGTTCGAGATAATTGATGTCCACGCCAAACCGCCCCGATGCAACCTGTACAATGATATTTTTCTGGTAGGGATAGAGTGATTCATGCAGTCCGCCCTCGCCGGTCCCCATGAAAGTNNGTCTCGATCTGGAGGTTGGGTGTGAGCTGTGTCAGAAGATCAACGTCACCGTTGGGATGCTCTCTGACGGATAATGCAGCCGGTTTTTTCCCGAGATAGGTGCGCAGTTCCATGGGCTCCCTGAGAGGGTCGATGCTTGGGTTGGTGACCTGACATGCATCAAGTAAGAGACGATCAAAGATCATCGGATATGGCAACGCATTACCCATACCGGCAAGGATAATCTTGCCGGTTTTTGCCTGGTTGAAAACCGCTTCACGGATTTCGCGGGTCCAGACCGGGTGGCTCCGGTAATCTGTGGGTTTTTCGTATATGCTGATGGCATCCCGGGGACAGAAGGCAGTACATCGGTGGCAGGCTACGCAATTGCGGGAATTAATGCGAATCTTATCGCCTTCCTTTCGATACACGCCGTACGAACAATTCTCAACGCACCGTCCGCAGAGCATACATTGTTCAGTATCTATTTCCACCTTGAACCTGAGGGGAATACTGCCAATACTCATGGGATAACTCTCCCGATTACCGGCTCGCCGGCTTTTGGCATAGAGACATCTTGGATATCCGGCTCGATCCGGCGAATCGCCGCCTCTTCGCTGGAGATATAAAGGCGGTCACCATGCTCACCGGATACCAGGGGACGCAATTTTATCCGGTCCGTGAACCCGACGAGTGTATTTTCGTTGGCAACACAGATTGCGAACGGGCCGTTCATGAGAGCCGGGCCATATGTCAGCCGGATTGCGCGATTAAGTTCCTGTTCTTTTGGTAGCATCCGGTCAATATCATCCCAAAACGGGGGTGCAAGTGCCCTTACCGCCATCTTTTCTGAGAGCCCATGTTTCCTGACCAGTAAATCTATCAGATACGCTACCACTTCAGTGTCGGTATACATCGTGCACTTATAACCNNGGGTGTGCACCCCCCCACCAGCCGGCGGTGTTCGTCGGGTACCGGTTATGGGCAAGCCAGATATATCCCTTATAATCCTGTATTCGGTAGAGATCAGCTACTTCTTCCGGCCAGCCGGAAGCCTTGAATACACCAAGGTTCTTGCCGGAGGAGAAAATAAGGGTACCATTGCGTGCTGTATTTACACTCATAACGATGTGCATGATGATATCATCGGCGGGAGTATCCGGTTCCGGTGTCATCTTCGGGTCTGGTTTGAAAAAATATCTCCAGGGCGTATGCATCTTTTTGATTTTTGAAGCATAAGTCGGAATCTCTTCATCGTGGACAATAGTCCCCCATTTCGCGAGCTCCCTGTCAAGTGCCGGTTTGTTTTCATGGACCCGGTCAAAAAAAACGTGAAGGGCATATGCATCTGCAAAGTCCGGGTAAATCCCATAGGCAACATACCCGGCTCCTTCGCCATTGCCACGTTCGTCCATCATGGCCAACGAGTTTCTAATCTTCCCCCCGTCAATACACTGACGACGCTTATCGATGACACCAATTATACCGCACATATTATCACAAATTGGCTTGATCTAAAGTATTGCAATGTTATTGAAATTGAATGTGAGCATTTGTCACTGAGTTTAGTTCAGAAAATATAAATGTAATTGGGTGGAACCTTTTTTCCATTATGTCAGCAGACGTATCCAAGTTGCTCAAGAAAATTGAGGCTGATGATGTCAAATTCATCCGGCTTCAGTTCACTGATGTACTGGGCATGCCCAAAAATGCCGCTATTCCCGTGGCTCAGGCAGAAAAATCATTAACCGATGGTACCTGGTTCGACGGGTCGTCGATTGACGGTTTTACACGCATCGAAGAGTCCGATATGCTCCTTAAAGCCGACCCGGATTCGTATGCAGTTTTACCATGGAGGCCTTCAGAGGGAAAAGTTGCGCGTTTTGTCTGTGATGTTTACACATACGGCAACAAACCCTTCGAGGGCGATCCCCGGTATGCCCTCAAAAAGACAATGGCAGAAGCGGCAAAGCTGGGTTATACTTTAAACACCGGCCCGGAACTCGAATTTTTCCTGTTCAATCTGGTCAATGGAAAGCCGACAACTCAATTTTCGGATACAGGTGCATATTTCGACCTGGCGCCGAATGATGCTTCTGAGAATGTCAGAAGAGAGATCGTTATGTCGCTGACGCAAATGGGTTTTGAGATCGAGATGTCCCATCATGAGGTCGCAGCAAGCCAGCACGAAATCAACTTCAAATATACCGATGCTGTCACAACTGCTGACCGGGTAATCACCCAGAAGTTCGCGACAAAAGCAATCGCTTTGAAGTACGGGCTCCATGCATCGTTTATGGCAAAACCTGTTGGCGGCATCAATGGCAGCGGTATGCATACGCACTGCTCTCTTTCGAAGGGGGGCAAGAATGCATTCTTCGATGCTGATTCTGAAAAAGGGCTTAGCCAGACAGCACTCTACTACATCGGGGGTCTCCTGAAACATGCAAAGGCGATCACCCGGGTCGCTAACCCGACTATCAACTCATACAAACGTCTCGTCCCTGGCTATGAGGCTCCCTGTTACATCTCGTGGAGTACCACAAACCGGTCTGCCCTTATCCGGGTTCCTGCGGCAAGGGGTAGCGGTACCCGTACAGAATTCCGAAGCCCGGACCCGATGTGCAACCCGTATCTTACATTTGCATGTATGCTTGCTGCCGGACTTGATGGGGTTAAGAATAAGATCATGCCCCCTGATAGCACAGATGTTAATATCTACCACCTGAGCGAGAAGGAGCGGAAAAAGATGAAGATCGAAATGCTGCCCGGTAGTCTTGCAGAGTCCCAGGAAAACCTCATGAAGGATAAGGTACTCTGTGATGCCCTTGGCAGCCATATCGTAGAAAATCTTGCCCGTATCGCCGAGGTGGAAACCGATTCCTTCCGGCTTGCGGTTCACCCATGGGAGCTGGAGAGGTATCTCGCAACATATTAATTTTTTTAATTTAAACACTCCAGGTAATCAGACGAGTGAAAAATTTTTCCGGTCATTTTCTCAAATCATGTCAATAATTGAGAATAAGATGAGGAAGCAGAATGAATATTAAGAAGATAATAAATACTTTTTTCTCCGGATTTCTTATCAGGATTTACGATTTGAAATTATTTGGTTCATTATCCTGTCAACGATTAATTGATATTTATTAAAAGCTTTTATCGAAGTTGTTAGCTACCCGATTAGAGTGTAATTTTTTAATAGTGAAATGCATAGCAATTGATACAGGAAAACCAACATCCTAGTAGTAAGTTTCAGATAAAACATTATACGACCAGAACGGAAGAAGAATGCTACGTTGACTTTGACCCTTCTGATACAGGGAAAGCCTGATAAAAGGTGAGTAAAATGAAACTGGTAAAAGCTATTATCAAACCGGAAAGATTTGAATTCGTAAAAAAAGCACTTGAGGACAAAGGCTTCATCAGTATGACGATATCTGAAGTCAAAGGGCGTGGAGAACAAAAAGGAATTACTCTTCAGTACCGCGGCGGCCTGATGACTGTTGATCTCCTTCCTAAGATCCAGCTGGAAATTGTTGTCAAGGACAAGGACCTCGAATCTTTAGTTGAGGCACTCGTAGAATCAGCTCGTACTGGTAAAATCGGAGATGGAAAGATCTTTGTTATTCCCGTTGATAAGTCAATCAGAATNNGTTAAATGATTCATCCGCGCTTATCCAAATTGGGTGAATGAAAAGTTCATTGCACTGCATAAACAAGAAACAAACAAAAAAAATTGATTGCAGATCGAATGGATTTATTTATTTTTAATTGAATCGAGACGAATCCGAATATTAAATTGCGAATAACCAGATATTCAATGTGTTTCGGTAATAGCGACATTGGATGTTGCAAACATCGCGAAAACCCTTATATATCTGATAAAATCGCACCATTACAGCTAATTTAACAGACAGTGGCAAATTGGAGATGACATTCATTTTGGGGCTATGATTAGAGCAAAGACTTCCTGTTATATATTAATAGCAAATTTTTTCAATAAGAGCCATTCACTAAAATTTCGNNATTTCTGAATCAGAAATACCGCATCTCTGGTAATTGACCTGTTCAGAAAAATACATCTTACTTCCAGCGTATATCGTCCTCCATAAGGAAATGCATCCTTGTTCAACTTTTATGAAATAGTGGTATGACCCGATCAGTGATTTCCGGTATTCGCTAATATTTTTAAAAAAAAGATTCATTTCACGGGGTATTTCATCCAGCGGTTGGAAATTTCCCCCTCCTTTTTCATCAGACGGATTTGACATATGTCTTTCTACCTGCAGATGCCCTTTCCTGCCGGATGTAATTTGTTATCATTGTGGTGGAAGATTATTTCCTTAATATTTAATCTTTTGTTATTTTATTTTAAAACTGATGGATAACAGATTGTTATCTACTATTAACACAGAATTTTATATTGCATTCATGATTCCGTGGCTGAATTCAAATTTTAAAAATTTNNGACATTGAACCGATGAGAACTGCAGAAGGAAGATGGTTTGAGGCTATTGTATATGAGATGTTTTTGGAAATTGCAAAGAAATCTGATACCATAAAGTACCTGGCAATGAAAGGGGCAGATGCACCCCATAAGGCTGAGGAAGTTCGTCTCGGACAGAACGGTATTTTTTACTCAAAATATGGAGACATAACCGTCCGGGGAAACGGTCAGGATCTTGCAGAGTTTGACCTGTTTCTTGTTGATGCAGATAATCGGGTTGTTTTTGCAGAGGTTGTTACTTCACCTGCGGATTTAAAAGAATTTGAACAGGAGATTGCATTTAAGAAAAAATTGCTTGGTTACTTATACGCTCAGAAAACAACTCCCTTTCTTTTAGTCTCATCATTTGATCTCTCGAACTATTCAGTAGTAAAAAGGCTTGCGAAAGATCGATCGAATGCAATAATTCATACCAGTTCCTGCGAGGAAATCAAAGCACTCGTGAAACACTACCGCCCAAGAATTCTCTATAACAGACCTGAAAATCATAAAAAACTNNCGCAGGCAATTAAAACGCTCTGTGATAGTTATGGACTCACGGTTAAGGGGAAAAAAATAAGCTTTGAAGAATTTCCAAAATATTATTCAAAAGCAGTTATCGCCACGGATATGCCCGGGTACGAGCTGATTGTGTATCTGAGGTATCGTCAGAAAAAAGAATATCATAAGATGGTACAGGCAAAAGACGGACATTTTAAATTTGAACGCCCGACACCATCAAGAGTAGGTTTCTTCCTCTGGCTCGAATCAATACAATCCACACTTGGATCAGGAATAACTATTCAAATACTTGAAGCATTTTCAATAAAAGAACTGGTAAAGAAATAATTCCTTTGTGAGGCTACAATTACAAAAACCTTTGGACTGGATTTCTGATATCTCGCGTGAGAAGGGTCCACTCCCATCTGTCTTTTTGAAACGGGAAATAAAAAATTTGAAGAAGAATACACTCAAAATTTAATAAGGGAATAAAAACGGCTTCCCATACCGATCTATTCTGCGTAATTTATCTGGGGGTATCCATCGGTCTTGACATGCATACCTTTAAATTTATCTTCACCGGGCGAATGGGGGCGGAAAGCAGGGATTCGGCTAATCCAAGCTGCTTGTTCACAAGATCGAAACTTGCCGCACCGATTGCAACGGGATCTTTTGAAGCGAGAATCCCGATGTCCGGCACAATTGGTGTATCACTGAAAGGAGAACAGTCGCAGTCAGGTGTGATCCCGATCAGGAAATTCAGAAAACCTGTTTTTTTCTCTTTGCCGTTCGTAGCACCATACGCGTATTCGACCATCCGTTCCGTAAAGACCGGGATTTCTATCTCCCAGTCAATATCGATCGCATGTTCCCTGCACGTATGCATACAATCGAAACATCCAATGCAGGAACTCTTCCTGATTACAGATTTCCCGTCTTCAATACTAATTGCTGATTCCGGGCATACTTCAACACATGTCCCGCATCCGGTGCATCTGCTAGCAAGAGAAAATGGCCGTGCATTGTGCTCTTTTCGTTTATCTTCCGGCGGTGCACAGGCCATACCGAGATTTTTAATTGCTCCTCCGAACCCTGAAACGATATGTCCTTAAAATGGCTCATTACAATCATACTGTCCGAGAATGCGATATCTCCCGCTATGGTAACCATGTTATAATGCTTTTTCCCGATTTTTACTTCAACCCTGTTATTTCCTGCAAGTCCGTCAGCAATAGTTATCCGTGCTCCGGTCACAGCAAAGTCAAACCCATGTAAAACCGCGGTGGTGATATGGTCAACGGCATTTGACCTGCTCCCTAAATAAAGCGTATTGGTATCTGTCAGAAAAGGTACTCCCCCACATTCCCTGACTTTTTCAACGACCTGGTGAACAGAGACCGGATATATATCCCATCATTTCCCCATTCACCAAAATGAAGTTTAATTGCAGTATTGTCATGAGTGGTAATAATCCCGGAAAAACCGGCTTGGTCAAAAATGCCCTCATATTTGCAAAATAGACCGGACTTTTCATAATCATTCCTCACGAAAAAAGAGTATTGTCGGATAATATAAAATCTATTGTTGGTGATATGTCATATTCTAAATGTCAAACTCCCGTTTCTTCTGCCGGTTTTTGCCCGTCTTGATTATATTGCTGGATTTTTCAAAATACTTGCGTGATTCCAAATCTTTTCCCAGTTCTTTTGAACAAATTCCAAGGAGGTTCCAGGCATCAGCGTGGTTCGGGTTTTTCTCGACGATTCGATTCAGCACTAGAATTGCGGATTCAATAAGATCTTTTCGTTGCCGTAGAATTCCAATCGCTTTTTGAATGCACGAAAGGGAAAAAAGGAACTCTTCATCATCTGGTGCGAGCTCAACTGCATTTTCAAAATTACGGAGTGCTTCGACATCTCTCCCAAGCTCCCGGAAACAAACACCCCGGTCATGCCATACATTGGCCAGCAGGGGATCAATATCGAGAGAACGATCAAAATAGGGGATCGCCTCAGCATACTTCCCTTCCTTGAATGCAAGGTGTATTCCCTTCTTATAGCTGGACTTTGCTTTTCCCATCACCTTATCAAATAAGCCAACCTCCGGAGAAGCTTTTGGAACGCTGAATTCATACGATGAATGGAATCGAACGGGTTTATGCAGGAGTTCTGCGCCCATTTCTTCGGTAATATCTCTGATCTTTCCCATTACGCCAATGAAGGTCCCCTTACTGTCATAAAGTGCAGAAGACTTCATCCATAAAAGAACCTGATGTCCCTCTTCAGGTGTCGCCTTGGTCCAGGCAGTAATTGATTGTTTATTTTTTTCAATAACCGAGTAATGGTTTTCAAGGAGTAGTGCATCATCCTGAAATATGAGATCGCTTAATAGGGGAACTTTGTACCCGAAAAACGGAATTGAATATTGCCAATCCCCCTTACCAATCATATTTTCAGGAGTCACCCCAGATAATTTCGCCATTTCTTCGTTCCATGCGATTACTTTGCCCTCCCGGTCAATGACATATGCAGCTTCATTAAAAAAGTTAAAAGCATCAGACAGGATCTTCTGTGTAGTTCCCACGCCTCTTCCTATTTTCCTGCGGTCTATCGCGAGCTGGATCATCTGTACCAGATCAAGAAGCTGAGATTGGACTATTTCCCCTTTTTTCATGAAAAAATCAGCACCATTATTGAGCGCCTCGATTGCCGCATATTCCCTTCCAACACCAGTAAAAATAATCACCGGAGTCGTATCTCCTTTTGACCGGATTATTTTCAGAAATTCGATCCCGCTGATCTCAGGAAGGTCGTAATCGACAACAATTGCGTCGAATGTATTGTTTTTTAAGAGCTCCAGGCCATCTTTTGCATTGAGTGCGGTTTTAACATTCATTTTACCGATGCGTTCAAGTAACGGATGCATAACTTCAAGTAACGGATTCTGGTCATCAATAAAAAGGACTGATAACATCTCTAACCACCCTTCCCAAATCAAAATGAGAAATGTAATAAATACTTTCTATTCCCGCTTTTCCAGTTTATGTTCAAACGGTTAACCTGTGAATTCAGGGATAATTCAACATTCTTGGAGATCATTTTTCATTCTCTGATAATCGATACTTGGTTTTTCTTTTAATAATCCTTTTGCATCATTAAAATTCTCACAGGAAAAATAATTTTTTTTCTTACGGGGACGGATAAAAGAGTAGAATAAACCGGTGCTAGTGTCGGTTTTTCGGGCGGAATACTCCTTCATTTACATACCTCATATTCTCAATTGAGAAGAATGCATGAGGATTTGTTGACTGGATATGTGCCGTTATCCGGGGTACATCAACCCGGTTAACCAGAGAAAGGATCATATTGAACATTTCCGCGGCAGCCGGTAGCATCTAGGGATGTGATACCGTAGTTTTCCGATTGCATAAACGAAACGATCACTTCATTGGATTCCTCCGTTGTGAAGATTCACAGGATAACCATTCCAACGGAGAGCTTCTCCTCAATTACAAGTCCGACATAGGTACCCATAGCAAACCCGAATGCAAATGCCATAAGGTTAGCAACGTTGGACAGGTCATTAATTACGACTTCCATGGCGAGAAGCCATATCACAATTTCAAAAAATGCAATGATCGGTGCGAGATACTTGATACCTTTCGAGATATGGATAACCCTGATGGTTTCCATGCTCACATCGCAGATCCGGGCAAAAAATATGATGAGCGGAAGTATAACCCAGAAAAAAATTCGGAATTAACGACGGACACTCTTCTGTTCCCTCAATAAAATCGGGGTTTAATACCCGTTGAACAGGCTGATTTCTGTTTCTATATCAAATTGATCCATACAAAGACAGAATCTTCTGGAAAACAAATATTATATAAGCCGCGGGTACAAAAAATACATTTCACTTTTGTATTCACATACAAAATTCAATGTCTTTTTTCATAGTTGATTTATAGGCGGGATCGAAACCATAACTCCAAAATTGTTTTATCTCCCTTTCTTTGCATCAGGAACATAATTCTTGAGTAACAGGGAGAGACTGACTACGGTTACTGAGCTGAGTGCCATTGCCAGTGCTCCAAACTCCGGTCTGAACGTGATGCCAAAAAATGGATAGAGCACACCGGCACCGACCGGGATAAGTGCAGCATTATAGGCAAAGGCCCAGAAAATATTTCCTTTTATCCTGCCCATCACTTTCCTGGAGAGCTGAATTGCTGCCACTGAGTCAAGCAGGTCATCTTTTATCAGGACCACNNGCATCATTGATTCCGTCCCCGACAAACGCCACAATCCCGCCATTTTCCTGAAGAGCCTTCACTTCAGCAGCTTTATCCTGGGGGAGAACTTCTGCAATAACAGTTAATATCCCTATCTGGCGGGCAACGGAATCAGCAGTGCGCCGGTTGTCTCCGGTGATCATGACAACCTGGATTCCCATACTTTTCAGCTGCCGGACTGCTTCTTTGCTCGTTTCCTTAAGTGTATCGGCAATTGCAATTACTCCTGCGATCTGACTACCGGCTGCGACGAGAACTGCAGTCTTTCCATCCCGTTCAAAAGCAATAATCTGCAATTCTGCCTCTTCAGGTATCGCTATCCTTTTTTCCTGCATGAGGCTGCGGTTCCCGACAAGGATCGATTCCCCAAGTACCTGGGCCATAACACCTTTGCCCCCAAAGGTGTCAAATTGAGAGGCCTCGTAGACGGCAACTCCTGAGATTTGTGCTTTCCGCATCACTGCAAGAGCAAGAGGGTGTTGTGAGTTCTTCTCGACACTCGCAGCAAATCCCAGCAGAGTCTGTTCAGAGATGCCGATTGGCAGGATATCCGTTACCTCAGGTGTTCCTTTTGTAAGTGTTCCAGTTTTATCGAAAATAACTGTAGTGACCTTCTCGGCGATTTCAAGAGCTTCGCCGTTTTTTATCAGGATGCCGAGCTCAGCCCCCCGCCCGACACCGACGGTTACCGCAGTAGGAGTGGCAAGGCCCAGAGCGCAGGGACAGGCTATAACGAGAACGGAAATTAACGCAGTCAATCCAAACANNGAGCACAACCGGAATAAAGTATACCACAGCAGTGTCAGCAATACGTTGCACAGGGGGTTTTGAACCTTGTGCATCCTCTACAAGCTGGATAATCTGGGCAAGTACCGTTTCCCTGCCAACTTTAGTAGCTTTTACTGAAAGCACACTGTTCGTATTAAGTGTGCCCCCGACCACCCGGCTGCCTTTCGTTTTCAGAGGCGGAATGGGTTCACCGGTGATCATGGATTCATTGACATAGCTTTCGCCGGCAATAACTTCGCCGTCCACCGGGACCTTTCCCCCGGGTTTCACAATTATTACATCACCGGCGAGCACATCTTCGATTGGGATATTCTCTTCCCTGCCATCACGGAGGATTGTGGCGGTTTTAGCCCGGAGCCCGGCAAGTTTCCTTATAGCTTCGGAAGTTCTCCCCTTTGCCCGCGCCTCGAGATATCGTCCGAGCATAAGAAATGCCGCCAGCATAATCGCCGTGTCATAGAACATGAACTCCTGCGTGAGAATGATCCCAAAGGTTCCCATGACACTCGCAACATATGCAACCCCAGTACCCATTGCATACATGACATCCATGTTGAGGGAATGGTTGCGCAGCGCCATGAAAGCAGCACGGAAGATTGGCGCGGCAACATACAGAAAAACCGGGGTCGATATAACCAGCATCAAATAAGCAAGAGTTTGCGTTGATAGTGGAAGTGGTATCCACATGGCAAGCATCAAAGGAATACTCACAGCAAACCCGACAGTGAACCGGAGAGACTTGTCGTGGAGATCTTTTTCCCGCGCCATCTTCTCGGCCTCTTCACTCATCTCACCAGCGATGCCCAGGTACTGGTATCNNGGCTTTTTTCATATCCGGAATTGAGGTTACCGATGAATTGTAGATAACATATGCCTTTTCTGTGCCAAGATTTACGGTTGCAGAAAGGGTTCCCGGGAGCGCCCGAAGGGCGGATTCAATTGTCTGGACGCAGGTGGCACAGACCATACCTCCGATCTTGAGCGTAACTTCACCGTTCACCACCTCGTAACCGGCATCCATGACTCCTTTTTCAAGTTGAGCGATTGTGACTGTTCCCGGATCAAATTCTACATGAGCCGTATCGGTGCCAAAATTAACCTGTGCTTTGCTGACATCTTTAATGCGGGACAGCGATTCTTCGATAGTGACAGCACATGTAGCACAATGCATTCCGGAAATCTTTAATTCTGCTTTTGTATTTTCAGGTTCGGCCATAGGTCTCTCCACATTGTTATCCAAAACCGGGTGCGGTTTTTTGGGTTCAACGGGTATTTAGTCTTTCCTGACAAAAACCCGTGTTCCGAAGCTCCTCGACGCTCTGTCAGAAAGGGTCAAATCAACGGTCTCTACCCAACTGTTTTTTTCCATCAGACGGTTATTCACAGCAGATTCTTATATTCCAGATCCTTTCATTCCCAAAAGAGAATATCTTGCCTGTACGATGAATTGCCGAGGCATTTCAACAGGCTTATAATAATGACATCCATGATTCTCTTGGGGTCATCTATTTTTTCGGAATCGACCTGGCGAATTGTCTGAACCCGATATGCGTTGGTCACCATCGAAATACCATAAAACAATCTCTTTAAATATACTGAACATGCGATCGGGATAGTTAAAAGTCTATCAATACCGGCAGAACGTATCGTCTTTTTAAAATAAGGGGCACCGATAAAAACCGGTTACTTTTAAAGTTCATGACGATTTTAGCCTAATGATACGACCGAATAATCCCGTTTTTTTCCATTACCGTTAGTATCGTCTGCGCGTTTCACCAGGCCTTTTACGATCCAAAAAATATCCAAAACAAGTTCGCCCTAAAATGGTAGAAGAAGCATCCATAACCAGTATACCAGGATCTGTAAAATTGTCAGCGGGATTCCCACCCGGGCAAATTCAAAAAATGTAAGAGTCTCTCCCTGTTTTTCTGCATTCTGAATGATAATTACTGTACTTGCTGCACCAAGAATGGTGAGGTTCCCGGCAACGGTACTTCCTGCAGCAAGTGCCATCATTTGGGATGTGGTGCCACCGGACAGTAAGATAATCGGCTGGAACAGGGCCACAAAGGGGACATTGGATATGAACTGGCTGATGATTACGCTTGCAATAAGAATTGAGGAAATTGACGTGAACTCGGGACCAGAAACAAATGACTTGAAAAATCCCGTCTGCCATACGCTCTCCATCACCACGAACATTGCCGCAAAAAAGACGAGTGTGTACCAATCGATATTTCGGATCAGATCGACCCGCCGCGATGAAAAAAAGATGACGGGTACTGCAGCAAATACAGCAATCAGGGGAATCGGGACAAGCAAAGAACCCCTACTCAGGGATTCAACAATGTTTAGAGCGGTAAGGAAAAGGAGTATCGCCAGTGAGCATTTGACTGGCAGGGCTTTTATCGGATCGCATGAAGGGGTCTCCTCATGCGTGAGCGCCCGCGCTGAAAAATCCCTTTTGAAAAAAAAACGCAAGACAAGAAAAGCTATCCCGAGACTGATAATCGTCGGCGGAAGAAGGTATATCGCGAAGCTTACAAAGGGGTACTGCATCCCGCTGTTCACTGTTATCAGGAGATTCTGGGGGTTACCAATCGGGCTCATTACACTTCCGGTGGTAATAGCTATCGCGAGAGTCTGAAGGACAAGTTTAGAAGATATGCGGAATTTAACTGCAAGGCCTATCACCATGGGCGTCCCTATTATCGCAAGCGTGTCATTCATAAGAAGTGCGGAGAGTAATCCTATTCCAAAGAGAATGAAGAAGATTATCTGATCTGGAGATCGGGCATGTGAGAAAAAGCGAAAGGAGATGGTGTAGAGGTAACCACTCTTTACGAGCGCCTCTCCAACAATGAACATCCCAAATAAAAAAACCATTACATCCGGATTAATTGCACTAAGTGCATCGTTAGGGGATATTTGCCCGGTCAGAATGACTGCCAGGGCTCCAAAGAGCATAATCTGCCAGATCTTAAGATTATANNACGTAGAATAATGTTTTTGGGCTGGGTTGATGAGACTTGGCATCTGTTCGGTCGTCATTTTTTCCAGAATCTGACTGATCTCGACAGGTGTAAAAAATATTTCCTAAACCTTCCGGAAAAAATAAAATGTTCATTCAGGCCTGAAATGTGAGGAAATCCCTATGATCTTGTCTTCGTTGTCGTCTTCACGGCATCCTAATAATAACAGGACTGTTGGCGACTTCAGGAACCAAGAGAAACTAAAATAATACTGAATAGATCAGATGGCTTAGCAGTTTCAAACGTTTTTCCATCCGACTTATAAAAATTCCGTAAAAAAATCTTCCCGTTAAAAGAAAAAAAACAAATTATGCTGTTTTGGCTTCTGAAACCTTCCAGTGAAGGAGTATACCTCCTTCCATTTGGTGTGCATCCAGGAGAGCGAGACGGGTAAATGAAGATTCTTGAATGAATCCTTCACCGTCAGCGAATGTGGGAGAATCCTTGCCCCCAATGATGATATTGCCAATAAAAACATAAATCTCATTGACAAGTTGAGCTCTGATGAGCCCGCCAATCAACGTTCCTCCCCCTTCTACCATGATCCGCCGGATACCCATCTCACCCAGAGTATCCATCAAAAATGGGAGGTCAACTTCATCATTGCCGATAACAAGAACAATAGCTTTTTTTTCCAGCTTTGATATAGTATCGGGATCGGCTTTCTTGGATACTACCACCACTCGCGTTCCACGGCCTTTATTCAGGAAAGACGAATCGTTGGGGGTTCGACCCGAACTATCGACAACCACGCGTATAGGATTTTCGTTCCATCCACGTTTTCTGCGATAATCGCGGCACTCTTCTGATTTTACTGTAAGCGAAGGATCATCGGCAAGCACAGTCCCGATACCGATCAGTATTGCATCACAACCAGCTTTGAGCCGATCAACGCGGGTAAAGTCCTGGGACCCGGATATTCTTACCTGTCTGCGTTCTCGGGTGGAAATCTTTCCATCAGCACTCATTGCCACATTTACTATGACATCAGGACGCATACCGTACCGAATTTACCTGCCTGTTATTTCAAACCACTGGTCTTGTCCTTAATTAAATACTTTCTAAAAACCGGAGTAACAAAGGAGATCTGAAGAACCGTTGCAGAAATGGAAAATAACCCTGTTGTCCGTCTCCGGACTCTTTTCAAAAACAAAATGCTCGGCAGACAATCCGGTTTTAGAATTTTTTCAGAGGTCTATATCTTAAAATATCAAGACATTCAAATGGCGTAGATAAGATGGATATAGCGATTACTCATATTTTCCAGTGTACTTTGCAACAAAATAAGGAGATCATTTTTTGAGGTATACTATTTCCGGAGCGAAATGAAATGAAATACGGCAACCTCATGGAAAAATCGCCTATGTCTGTCCTTGTGATAAGAAGTGACAGAATCCTCTATGCAAATCAGGCATTTTCTGTTTTTTCGGGTTACAAGGACGCAGAGATTATTGGGAAAAATATGAGCTTCTTTATGAACTCTCGGGATCATCAAGATTTTACAGAGTTTACGAAATTTCAGCAAGAACAACCCCCAAGGGCAAACCGGGGTGAGTTTCGGTTTGTCACAAAATCCGGAAATTTGCGGGTCGCTATCACATTGACAATTCCGGTTATTCATCTCGGGGAACCGGCCACTTTGATTAATCTGGTAGATATATCAGAAAAACAGCGGTTCGAAGATAGGATTCAGCTTGATAACGAGCGCCGGCGGGGAATAATCATGACAATTGCTCATGAGCTGCGTACACCCCTCCAGCCGATCCTCGGTTACCTCAACCTTCTGGTCGATGATCCCGAAGGTTTCGGGATTAATGAGGATACAAAAAAAATACTTGAACGCTGCCTTGTAAGTATTGACCGGGAGCGACAGATTATCAACCAGATGCTCGAGCTTTCAATCCTCGAAAGTGGAAAACTCCGTCTGAATTCTATGAAATTTTTATTCTCACCACTTCTGAGAGGTGTTCTGGACACAAATGGGTATTGCACAAAGGCAGAAATATCGACCAATATTCCTGATAATCTGATGATAACTGGTGATATGGACAGACTTTTTGGAGTTTTTGACTCCCTTGTTTCAAATGCAATAAATTTTTCTAATCCACCACGCAAAATCAGTATTTTTTATCATTCAGATATGGATGATAATTTTCACCACATTTCAATCGAAGACAATGGTATAGGAATTTCAGAAAATGCATACTCATCTATTTTTGAGCCGTTCCAGCTTGCAGATGCGGCAAAACTGTCCCGCAGGTATGATCGAATTGGACTGTCATTATCCATTGCAAAAAAAATAGTTCAGATGCATGGAGGAGACATAACTGTAGAAAGTGTCCTTAGCGTTGGAAGTACGTTTACCCTGCACCTTCCAAAAACTGAACAAAATACCCCCTAACCAAAGATATTTAAGAAATATCTTCGAAATACCCTGCCTGAAAAGGATGGAATGTTTATGATGGAGTCTCTATCAGAATATGGTACTACTGACCAACTGCTGAAAATCCTTCTTGCAAGTGAACATGCACGGGCAGATGCGTGGCTCCGCAGGGATTGCCGTGCTCTTGATGCACTCCTCGCACCAGATTATTATGAGATCAATCCTTTTGGACGTTTCAGTCGGGATGATATTCTGACAAGGATTTTTAACCTGTGCACGCTTCATTCATTTTCTATCAATGAACCCCATGTTAAAAGGGCCGGGAAAGATTCTGCGGTAATTACCTACCAGTGTACTGAAGACATTTCGATGGGAAAGGTCAGAAAGACGGGGACCTTTGCCGTTGAGGCTCATTACTCGTTGAAAGGAAACCTTTGGAAACTAACCCACTGGCAGATCATCTCTCCACTGCAGTGATCTAAGGGTAGGGGGACAATAGTTCCCCCGGTTATGATCGAATTTTTTCCAGATTAGATTTCTGGAGAACTACTGTTAAAAGATCTCGCATGCTTTAAGGCTTTTACAGGTCTAGGCTCCTGCCACTGTAGCATCGGGGCGAGCTAGATAGACCCCGCTGGTTATCTGAAACCTTCTGAAAAATAATTGGGAGATACGCGAGGATTAAGGGATGCAACCACATAGCAGACATTCCCATATGGCACAATCTCACATGCAAGGAAATGAAAAATATAAAAATCGGATTTCTGCGGAGCTTCAAAATTTAGGTCTTATGCAGGATTCATTATCATTTGCGGATATTAAAAGGATGAGATTAGNNATATGAAAAAGAAAGGACGCTGAAATAGAGGTTGACATGATTCGGACACGGTTCGTTGGGACTGGCAAACCGGGATTTAATTGACTTGATGGGTAACCATATTCCGGCAAATAATTCACACCAATCCTGCAGGAGGGTACATTATGGTTTCTCAACTTTTTGTTTTCAATTCCCGTCGACAATTTTTAGTTTAATCTCACCGGCTTTATGGTGTATAATCCCGAACTATTTCATCACAGACGGGAGTATCTTTAATACTGCACTCTGCTAACCTTTAGCACGAAATTTTAACACGGTATCCTCATGCTCAATATCAATGGTCTAACCAAACAGATCGGTGGTCTGCGGGCGGTGAATTGCGTGGATCTCAAACTCGGGCAGAACGAGATTGTCGGGCTTGTAGGTCCGAATGGGGCGGGAAAGACAACCCTGCTCAATATGATCTCCGGCATCAGTGCTCCGACCGCTGGAAAGATCTTATTCTGCGGGGAGGATATCACTTATCTCAAGGCAGACCGCATATGCAGAAAAGGAATTGCAAAAACATTCCAGATCGCCGAATCATTTCCCGGGCTTACCGCCAACGAATGTACGATGATTGGTGCGTTATTCGGTAGCGAGCGGAAGATCAGTATGGAAAATGCAGTAAATGAAGCGGCACAGATTCTCGATTTTGTAGACTTTCCGAAGGAGAAAAAAGATACAGCCATCAAAAATTTAAATGTGGTTGAACTCAAAAGAGTGCAGCTTGCCCGGGCTTTGGCTTCAAAGCCAAAACTCCTCCTGCTTGATGAGCTCACCACCGGGCTGAATCCCAAAGAAAGTAACGAAGCCGTAGATCTTATAAAAAAGATCCGCACCGGAGGGACTTCTATCCTCATTATAGAGCATGTTATGAGCGTTATTATGGGGGTGTCCAACCGTATCGTAGTCCTTGATCATGGGGAAAAGATAGCAGAAGGGCGGCCTTATGAAGTTGTGAACAATCAGCGGGTGATTGATACCTATCTTGGAGATATGAATGCATTCTGATGAACATTCACCTGTCTTGTCTGTCTCGGGTCTGAATATCTCACATGCCAATCTCCAGGTTGTCTGGGATCTTTCATTTCATGTTGACCAGGGAGAGCTGGTCACCCTCATCGGACCTAATGGAGCCGGAAAAACCACGACGGTTGAAACAATTGTCGGACTTAATAAAAAAGCCAGTGGATCAATCACTTTTCTTGGTGAGGATATTCTTGGGATGCACCCGTATAATCTCTTTAATAAAGGGCTTGCATTAGTCCCTGAAAAACGCGAGATATTTCCCAAAATGCCCGTGATCGAAAATCTTCTGCTGGGTTTACGGGATAACTCTGACCCTGCACCTCGCCTTAAGCATGTCTATAAACTCTTTCCAATCCTGAAAGAACGCGAACGACAGAAGGCAGGAACCCTGAGCGGGGGTGAACAACAGATGCTTACAATCGGGCGTGCACTGATGTCAAATCCACGCTTACTCATCCTTGATGAACCCTCAACAGGACTTTCTCCGCTCCTTGTCGGGCAGGTCTTCCGATCTCTCGAGCAGCTCGGGCGCGATGGAATGACGGTACTCCTTCTGGAACAAAACGTCCGTCATGCTCTTGCTATGTGTCACCGGGGATATGTCCTTGAAAATGGAAGAATTGTAAAAGAAGGAGAAGCCAAAACACTTATGCACGACCCGCATATTCAGAAAGCTTATCTTGGTTTCTGATATATGGACCGACGAAAAACATTTTCTTGTTTTGGTTGCAGGACTTTTTTCAAGTGCCGGAATAAAATCGTCGTCCTCCGGTTGTCTAAGAAATAAGCCGGATTATTCATTTTTTCAATAGGTCTACAGTTATTATTTCAGGGAAGAAGTGACTACCTGTTCAGTTTTCTGGTGATCTTTTTTCCATCTCTGTACTTTATCAGGAAGGTCCACCAACCCTTTCGGCAGAAATATAATCACGAGGATCAGGAGTATCCCAACGAGGATGTAGCGGCTGAAAGTAAGACCTGCCATTTTGAGACCTTCCCAAATGAATGTAAGGACGAGAGTACCGACAACTGGTCCGGCCAGTGTACCAAGCCCCCCGAAGATTACATAGGTCACTGGCCAGAATGAGAGATCAACTCCGAAAATTTCCGGTGTAATATATCCGATATGATGTATCTGAAGTGCACCAGCAATGCCGGCGAGAAATGCACTCATGGCAAACGCGAGCAGGCGATAACGAACGGGATCGACACCAGAGGCACGGGCTTCCAGCTCGTTCTCCCGAATCGCTGAAAATGCAAGCCCGATCCTGGACTTCATGACATACCAGATAAACACAATAACTGCAATGGTGATCAGCAGGACAGAGTAATATTCGATCATCTGGTAAGCAGGAATACCAGGGTTCAGGAGACGGGGTGAAGCAATCCCGTCCCAACCTCCGGTAACAGGAGAGAGAATGCTTACCGTAATTGTCTGGACGATGATCGCAAACCCGAAAGTGACCATTGCAAAGAACCATTCTTTAAGCCTGACGCACGTGAGTCCTATGAGAACTCCGATACATGCCGCAAAGGCTGCACCGAGGAAAATGGTAATATATGGAGAAAACCCGGTTTTTGTTGCAATAAGAGTCGAAGCATAGGCGCCGATACCGAAAAAAGCTGCATGCCCGAGTGAGCCCTGCCCGGAATAAGCTAGCAGGTTCCAGGCCGAAGCGAAAATAATGAAGATCAGCATAAGCGAGAGAAGGTTCAGGAGATACAGGTTTGATGACAGAAAAGGCACTCCAAAAGCAATCCCGATTGCGGCATATGTACCGTACAGGATCATATTCTTGCGGTTCGTACGTACCATCATTTACTCTCCTGATTCCCCAAAGAGTCCCGTTGGCCTGATAACAAGCACAATAATCAGGATAATAAAGGAGATTGCATCCTTCCAGACACCCCCTAAGAAATATACCGCGCCATTCTCGGCTATTCCATAAAGGAGTCCGCCGATTATCGCCCCGGGGATGCTCCCCAGACCGCCGAGGATAATAATGGCGAAGGCTTTTACTGCTGGTATCGAGCCCATATAGGGATTGAAGACCTGACCACTTACAACCCAGAGAGTACCTGCCGCTGCTGCAAGCCCGCAACCAATTCCAAAACTGAGTATATCCAGTCTCTCGACATTAATGCCGACCAGCATAGCACCTTTCCTGTTCTGGCTGGTGGCTCGCATCTCACGCCCGGTTTTTGTCCGTTTTAAGAAAAAGTACAATCCGCACAGGATTGCTGCGGTGACACCCATGATGATGATGTAGTCGAGGGGGATACTAAGTGATCCGAGGGGAAGGGAAATACCCTGATACGGGCTTTTTACACTCTGCCATTTGTCACCCCACAACATCGCAGCGCCATTCTGGAAAATGTAAATGAGTCCGATCGAAAGGAAAATCTCGTTAAGCTTGCTGGTTCCTAAAATCGGTCGGAAACACAACCTTTCGACGATTGCCCCTATCCCCATCACAACAAGCATCGATAAAAGTATGATTACATAAGGATTGATTCCCGTCAACAAAAAAATGGTGGCGGTCACGTAGGCACCGATCATAAGAAATTCACCGTGCGCAAAATTGACAATCTTCATAACTCCGAAGATCAGGTTTAACCCGGTGGCAAGCAGGATATAAATGCATCCTGCGTATAACCCCCAGAAAATAATCTGTAACAGGATCCCCGAATCAAACATGTTTTTAAGTCAATTATCTATCCGTTAGTCTTGAATAAAAATAGATATGGTAATTATGCACTTCCAGGACTATACCAGTCGGGAAGGAAGAAGTCCGTAGTCTTCAGGTTATCCGGCCAGACAATTGAAGGTCTTGTTTCGCCGAGAGTGGAATTGAAGGACAACTGTTCCATCCAGAGGTCAAATGAGGATTCTCTGAATTCCGGTGAGAACGATATTGTCATATTTTTCATTGGCTCAATTAATTGTGGCATCCTGAGGCCAACAAGAGCCTGCCTGATATCTGCCTTTGAGAGGCTGTCTGCAGTCGTGATTGCCTGTGCACCGATATAGACACCTTCGTACGTGGAAGCACCCAGTGCGTCAGGATATGAATTCCACTTCGTATAGTAGTCTTGTTTAAAAGCACTCTGTGCAATGGCTACTGCCCCTGTTGGTGCGACATAAGGTGAGAACCTGCTCTCAATGATGGATCCTTCGCCGTATTGTCCGACATCCTTGTAAAATTGAGCATTGTCATTATTCTCAACAGAAAGGAAAATTGTATTAAGCCCGATATCCCGCCTCGCCTGTGTTATGAGTGGAGCTCCTTCATTCGGGAATGCTGCAAGGTATACCGCGTCAGGTTTTGCAGCTTTAATTGCGGTCATGGACGTTCTGAAATCGCTCTCGCCCATTTTGAAGCTCTGCTGGGATACCAGCTGAATTTTCAGGTTGTTTGTCGAGATGGTATTATTGACTGCAGCCTGTACTCCTTTGCCAAAAGCGGTATCCTGGTAGACAAGGGCGAGCCTGAGTGGCCGGTCTGCCGGGAAGTTAAATTTTTTATTTATTGACGGCCTTATCACCTGATCGATAAAGGTTGTAGTATATTGCCCATAGCTGTCAGTTGTTGGGCAATGGTGGAAGACATAGCTGGTATCGATATCAGTACGATGGGTAATGATTGGGCTGGATGCGCCGGTAACAATATAGGGAACCTTAAATTCCGCGATAGTCTGTTCATATGCTGAAGTGACAGCACTCGAATACCCTCCGACCAGAATATCAACTTTATCATTGGTGATCAGCTTCGTAGCTGCAGTTTGCCCACCCTGCTGGGTGGACTCATCGTCGCCCTGGACAAGTTGAATAGTCAGATTTTTGTTCAGGGATTTGACGTAAACACCTCCCTTGGCATTGATCTCATCGGCCGCAACCGATGCCGACTGCCACATGCTTGTGCCGACATTGCTCGCAGGACCGGTAAGTGACGCGATGACCCCTACTTTGATAACGCCCGGAGCAACTGTTGTCTGCTGCTGTGTACATCCGGTAAAGAAGGTTGCAGTCAGCAGTATAATGATGAAAAGGATAGCATACTTCATGGTTCATCCTGTTATGCTATGATATAGCATATCATGTTAAAATTCAGTCTTAACCATTATAAGAAAATATTGATTTTACTCTGGGCGAAATCGGGTTTGAGTATGGTGACACACGCCTAAATCCGGATTTTGGACCGGTAGGGAATGATATACGATATCCGCAACATGAGAGAAATTTCATTAATGGGTGTATAACTTACCCGCTGTCGGCGTTCATTATGTGATCGAGCAGAGAAATCTTCTGGTGAGGATATAGATATTCACGCTGAAAAAAGGCCTTTTCTGGGGTTCGGCGACGGTTCACAGACTTGGCCAGGCTTCACTGCAATGCCTAACGTTTTCATGAAATTCGCGAACCCACAATCTTCAGTGAAGGTATTGAAAGACCGAGGCAAGGAGAGGTCATCATTCCGGATGGGCTTTGAATCCTGCAAGGCTGGTTGTAATATGTGCAATAACTGCCATTGGAGCACCCATTATTTTTCTTCATTTTTAAAATTGTTGAAACAGGTTTTCAGGTTTAACTACTGGTTGGAATCTCCCCGGGGGTTTTTTATGAATGGAAGGAAGGAACCTCCGGTCGGTTTTCTTTAGAGCCTCACAGCGGTTGAAGTAGGTCTCGCCCCAGATCCACGGCTGGTAAGTGCAGCACATATCCGGTTTCACCCGGTGAATCCCGCAGAGGTATCGATGTTTTCCGGTGCGGCGCAGGAATGGGCAGACCGGGACGTACTCCCCGGTGTCAGGATTCCGCATCTCCACGGAAATAACATTTCCAAGGTCTTCTGCCTGGATCAGGATACAGTTTACCTGTGTAGTGTTCTCCATGAATGCGACAAACCAGCGCAGAATATCAGTCCGCCCCTGCTCTATCCAGACATATACGTTCGATACCGTCGGGGTAATATTGGGGCCGAAGACACGGCAACAGAGTCCGCACTGCTCACAAGGCTCATCTAATGGTGCCTGGTCATCCATGGGTTCACATCCACTATTCTGGTGGTTTCTGGATAATATTTTGTCGAAACGCACCGGTACCCCCCTTATCTGACGAATGCATCTTCTTTTTCCTTCTCCTTTCACTGTCAGTAAAGAAAACGATAACCATTTAAAAAGACTCTGCCAGGGTAGTTTTACCTATAGGTGCGAGGTTCACGATCAGCCTGATCATGGAGTTTCCAGGATTGTCTGGGGGAATTGAAAGTAAAACCGGCATATCAAAGTATACCGTCAGGAAATTCATCTGGTGCGGGCTCTCAACTCATTGAATTTCCGGGAATCGTACATAACCCTGACCGTTATTTCCCGGATTCAAGCAGGTTTGTGTTTTTGCCCGCAATCCATTTACTTTATAGTTAAACCGGACAACCAGAGTATTACGACCATGCGGGCACCCAGTCTGAAACATGCAGCGCTCTTTTGTGCTATCCTTGCTGGTTTCCTCACCCCGTTTGATCTCTCTGCAGTCATTGTTGCATTACCCGCTATCAGTGCGGAGTTTTCTATGGATGCGATTGGACTTTCATGGATTTCGACGGCTTACCTGCTTGCGGCCGGGGTTTTCCTCGTTCCATTTGGAAGAATCGCAGACATTTATGGCAGGAAGATAGTCTTTGTAACCGGACTCTCTCTTTTCCTCATTTCCTCGTTCCTCATGGTCTTCTCCGCCTCTTCATTCATGGTTATCCTCTTGCGGATCATGCAGGGTTCCGGCGCTGCCCTGATATTCGGTACCTCGGTCGCAATCCTCTCAGAAGTGACGCCGGTTACAGAACGGGGGAAAGCCCTCGGCATCTACACGACCGCGGTCTATCTTGGCCTCTCTCTCGGACCTTTTATTGGAGGGTTCCTGACCACCCATTTTGGATGGCGGAGCATCTTTCTCGTAAACATCCCTATCGGGCTCTTCGCGGCAATGGTAATAGTGATGTTCCTGAAAGGAGAATGGGCGGACTCCAAAGGAGAGAGGTTTGATCTGGGTGGTGCGATCCAGTACGGCCTGACACTGATCTGCGTAATGTATGGTTTTTCTCTTCTTCCTGATCGCGGAGGGTTCATTCTTCTCATCGCAGGTTCTGTGATGCTCGGCGTTTTTATCCTGCGGGAGCTTCGCATCAACTACCCGCTGCTCAATATTGAACTGTTCAGACGTAACCGCATCTTCGCATTCTCCAGCTTTGCAGCGCTCATCAACTATGCTGCAACCTTTTCAATCACCTTCTTCCTGAGCCTGTATCTCCAGTACATAAGGGGGTTTCCGGCAAGTTACACCGGTACTATCCTCGTTGTCCAACCTGTTATGATGGCAATATTCTCACCCTATGCAGGCAGACTTTCTGACCGGATAGAACCGGCGAAAATTGCATCCACCGGTATGGCTATTCTTACAATCGGGCTGTTACTGTTAACAATGATCGAAACGGACACACCGGTCTTATTTCTCGTAGCGATACTTGCATTGCTCGGTTTTGGATTTGCCCTCTTCTCATCACCCAATGTCAATGCGATCATGAGTTCAGTTGATAAAAAGTTTCTCGGCGTTGCGTCGGGGACTCTCGGCACCATGCGACTTGTAGGGCAAATGCTCTCGATGGGCATTGCGACGATGATTATTGCATTGTATGTCGGAAGGGTGCAGATCACTCCTGACCAGTACATCCAGCTTCTGATGGCAACGAAGACAGGGTTTGTGATATTTGCGCTGCTGAGTGGCATCGGTATCTTCTTCTCGCTGAACCGGGGAAAATTGAGAGAAAAGATAAAGGATCAGTCAGTACAACAGACCATACCATAATTTTTCAACCTGACTGAACGAACGTTTTTTTCACAGTACAGATTTTATATATCAAGGTGCCTGTTTCACCCCGGCAAGTGAACGTATCAGTTTCTGGGTCTCTTCGGGAGACCCGGTGGTATTTACACTGTAACATTGCGTCCGAGCCAGCAGATCGCCGAAATACTTGTTCCTCATATGTGTTTTAAAAGAACTGTGAACAAGAAGGTGAGGATTGAAATAGTTATTTTCATTCAGGAGTTTCATCGTGGTCTCAGGATCGAGTGATTGGGCAACATTCAGATCTGTTGGATCACGTTTGAGGACTATCAGGGTCTTCAGAGTCGTCATCGGGAGGATCCTTCCTTTTCCAATTACCCAGCGTATATCGGCAACCGCCCTTTTATCATGATCAAAGGAATTATTAGGGACTAATCCGTCGAACTCTTTCCAGATGGTGGCAAGATCCTCCTGAATGTAAAAATTCTTCTCAGAACCATAAGCAAGGATTTCCTCTCCATACACCCGGAAGAAGAACCAGTCATCTGAAATAACCCGGGTGCGTGGGTTGGTAAGAAGTCCGTATGTCTGCGTGGTTTTACCGGATCCGGATGCCCCGATCAGGCCGAGTCCTTTTCCCTCAATATCCACACATGCCCCATGCACAGACCAGATGCCATGTTCATCTTCAAGAATGTCCCCGGCAAGACTGAGGGCAATTGATTTAACCCAGCCGTAATACCGCACATTGAGCAGAAATACGGTTTTTGCGAGCGGATCAAAAAGGACCGTATCAGGGGGATATGCCGGGTCTTTACAGACAAAAAGCCTGCCATGAGACCTGACGTTTTGTGACATCGAGTAAAAGTTGTCCTCCCATGTGTCCCGGAGGAAATGATCCTCGCAGATGAGCTTTATGCAGCAGCCATAGATCTCGGATTTGACTTCATACCGACCTCTCGGAAGATATATCTGTGACAGGGTCTCGTTTTCTTCTGGTGAGATGAGGGAAACGCTATAGGTCATAGGTATCATAAATCTGGAGAGTGGAGATATGTCTTCATGGTATCTCATTATATCGACCGGGTTATTTAACAAAGCTTATACTACCCCTATGACGGGTTTAATTTTTTTCGATCGATTTTGGATAACCAATATATTTTTATAGGACTTCTCGTGAACTCCATGTAATATACAATCATATTGTGACTGTCATATCTACTCTGAAATTCAGGTCAGGGAATATTTTTTGAAAAAACATTGTAGCTATAATTATATTGGCAATCGAGACTGCCGAATTCGGCTATGGAAATCTGCACTGTTTTTTTCTCCAGTGGAAAAAACCGGGGAAAGTTGAATGTTTTTGTCAGGCCATGGCAATAAGAAGATACCGGCGCCAGGGATATAGCTACATCAACATCCCCATAGGTGCTGTTGGTCGGGTTGGTTATCCGGAAACTTCCTGTATACACATCAAAATTTCCCACCGGATCCTGAGAAAGTCCGCCGGGATCAAGGCTTGTGATGGTGATTGAGTCATTCCGGTTTTGGGAAACGCACCCGGTAAAAAATAGCATGAGAAAAAATATAACGATTAACACTGCTTTGCTTTTCATTGGTATTGGTCAAATAGTTCGTCTTTCTGCTCCCATAAACTTTTGTTCTCATAACGATCCTGTTCAGCATTAACAAAGCGACATCAGATATTTACTTCCCAGATTTTTGGAGGATTAAAGGTATTACAGAGGTGAACACCAATGATTTTTTGCTTCACAACCTACAGAAAAAAGTATTTCACGGTAAAAAGAAGTCAAAAAATAGAATGACGGAATATGGGCAGATATTCAAAATGGAATCATAACATAAATTTGCCGGGATCACAAAAGGATCGGACACCAGATTCTACCAGTATTGCTGGGTGTATCCAGGTTCTGAAGAACGAAAAGTAAAACGACTCTGTCCCTTTGTAGCTTCTGCTGAGATGATGACGACGGAATATGAAAATTCCACAGAAGAAAAGATTCTATGGCAATTTATGTTCGATCAAGACGGGATATCTGAAGAAACCTTTACCTCCACCAAAAGCCTCTGACCTTTCAGCAGAGAAATGACGATCGACATATTGCTTTCCTGCAGAATGGCGAAAATGGGGCGACAGGCAAAACTTCACTTTTGATCCTATTGGTACAGTTGAGATTAAGTGGGGGCGGGATGGCGAAATTGAATCGTACTTTCTTCAATACCTGTTATCACGGGATTATAGTAACGGGCTGAAGAGTGGTATGGGTCAATTAGAACAGGCCCTGATTTATGAAGGTTTTGATGCACCGGAATTCCGTGAGTCGGACCTTTCCTGCAGTTAATGGAGTTCACCAAATAACGTGAATTGAAGTAGAGTGGGAGTATGTGTACCTCTGATGGGCGCTGCGATACAACAGAAATAGCGAATCATCCGCTTTGCGGCAGGTTTGCATTTACAGGAAATAATGCACATATTCTGTTGGGGGTCAGAAAACAGGAGAAAGGGGATATCCGTGCAGATATCTTATTCCGAACGCCAATCAGACAAAAAATCCTGATCTGATCATCGAATTCTTCAGGTACCGGCAGAACTATATTTCAAAAATCGGTTTTCCTGTCTTTCTCTTCGGTCCGAATGGATATTATGCGAGGTTATTGAATTTCTCCCGAGACACGCTGTTCAGGATTAAATAAAGAAAAAATCATCGTAAAACCAATGGTCAGAGGGAATTTTTTGCTTCTGTCGAATCGGACCGTGAGAAAAGGGGGTATTCCTGCGAATTTATTTTGTGACCTGCAATTTCACGAACGAGGATACAAGTGAATTTTCCGGTTTATCCATGCGGGGGGTGATCACCGTGGAATGTTTCTTGCAAAACAAACACGATGCATCCCGGGTTTCCTTGTAATGGTCCCGGGGAGTTTTATTAACGATACTGTTTTCACCATTACACTGGGGGCAGGTAAACCGTATAACGTATCCGGATCTTGTTCCGGAAATTTTGTGTTTTACAGAATGTTTTGTCATTAAAATACTCGGTTTTGTTTTTCTTAAAGCAAACGGAAGACAACGTTATCAGGAATCGGCCCTCTATACAAAGAATGGTTTTGAAGAATACGGGGGGGTAAGATCTTTTGCCCGGGATAACGGGAGAGTACTGTAATAAAAACCGTGTTTGACTAGGTACTATTCGCGCTTATAGTGTATAGAATGATAGGCCGGGAATACCCTCACTCTCCGGTGCGTCGGGCATAGTAGATCATGATATCTCCATTAAAAAAAGTCCACAGGCATACGGTTTGGTAAAAAAGTGCGGGAGGCTGCAGCAACTAATGTTAACCGATCCTCTGTCGTGAAGAAGTCCCCCGCAATAATTGGTTAAAGATTCAAAGAAGTTCATTTATTCGTTTTATTCATTAGTCCTAATCAGTTCTGTGCGGGGAATATACCTCCATAACAACTTATGACTGGGGTATCTCGGTTATTGCAACACCTAATTTACTATTAAGCTGTTCGGCATCGTTCGTTTCAGAATTTTTGATAATTTTCAGATGGACATGAAGCTTTTCAGGAAACTTGTCCATGCGGCTGGAGGGGGTGGCGATGATCCACTACTGAGTTCATGCACTCGGGATTGTCACGATTTTGTCTTCCTATGCACCAATTTTATGTTCGAATAAGGAATTTGTTTTATCACAGGCATAATTTTAAACTCGTATCACTATCATACACGAGATCTGCGCACCGTGCAAATGGACACAAAAAAAGGGACACAGACTTATTATAAAAAGCGAACTGGCGAAACTCTTAAAGCTGAGAAGACAAGGGGCGGGGTGACCTGTTGTACGTATCAAAGTTTCATGGCTTTTAATCCAGAACGGCCCATATACGTATAGACCGGTGAAATACAGACCATGACAGAAATTTCGGTGAAACAATTTGGTACTGAACTCACAAGCTTCTTTGTACTTGTTCTATTGAACCTGATGTTAGGAGCTCTTGCAATGGCAATCGGGATTCAGATTATTATAACAACACTGCTGCAACATTTCCCCGTTGATATTCCTTCACTCCTTCTTTCTCTGCTTGTTGTCCTTTTCGGATTGACAGGAATTGGCATTGGTATCTTCTGGGTCATGACCAGTGCAAGGATCCTCCGTGGAATTAAAAAGGTGAGGAACGAGTACCGGTACCACGCAATTCCTGTCCAGTCTGAAATACTTACGGGGTGGATCGTTGCTGTAGTGGCCCATTACCGGGAAAACAGGCCCGTAATCCGTAGAATGACCTCCATTAGTACTCTCGGTGGTGCAACCTTTCTGGCTCTCGGTGTCGCCAATTTCATTGAGGGCATCCAGGCATTTGCTGTCGCTGGCGGTGGGAACGGGTACCTTGCTTTTCTTGCAGCGATTATAAATCTGACCCTGGGAGTGGGTACGCTTCATTTCGCCCGGGGGTTCCGCATCTACTCCGATGCGTGGGACCTGAGAATTGATCGTGTCATGAGGGACGAAGAATCCCTTCAGCGGACACTGGAGATTGGATGATTATGGCCGGGCGCAGGACAGCTTATGAGATTTACTGGGAAATCCTCGTTTTCTGCAAAACCCCAAGGACTTTCACTGCGATTATAGGTCGCTGCGATCTCAATTCGAAGACCGGGCAGGAGCACCTTGGATTCCTGATCGATCGTGGCTATCTCACTCCGGATAAGGACGGCGAACGATCAAGATATATATCGTCAGAGAGGTCGGATGAGTACATCGCTCTCTTCAGCAGATTGTATCAAGGGCTCTATGACACTATCCCGGGGTTCCGGCTCTGATAACCGCAATGCTGATAAAAAAATCCAGCCATAATTTATATTTTCTATTTTTCCTGACGCCAACGGCGAATCATTAAGCTAAAGTCGATGAATATCATGACTGTCATAAAACATGGATTTGCGTTCTTACGGTTGCACTTAAACTTAGATACTGGCACTCACCCTGGCCGTCTGTTACGGATACCTTTTGCATGAAAATCAAATTTTTTTTAAAAATGCTCCGGAATTAGTTCTTATTGAACTTTTTCCCGGCAGAAAACGCCTTATCAATCTGTTTCCCCACATCAAAATAAGTTGCCTGGGCATATATGATCGGATTGATTTTTGTTATATCCGGTTTTCCATCTGTCAAACATGAATTGTCGGCGTGGATCTCCACGACTTCCCCAATATAGAGCAGATGGCTCCCACAGTCAACGGACCTGAATAATTTACACTCGATGTTGACCGGACACTCTTCTGCCATAGGAGCGTTTTTCACTTTCCCGTAAAACGATCGGAAGACCCCGGACTTGTCTTCCTGCGCACCGGAGACAAGACCGCAATGATCAGTACTTATGACCAGTTTTCCGGAAGGTATGTTCAGGCTAAAGGTCTTATTCTCTTCGATTCCCTTTGCAGTGTAACGTGACTTGTTGATCGCGACACAAACCATGGGGGGCACCATGCAGGCAACCGTTGCCCAGGCAGCAGTCATATAATTTGGTTTGCCCTGAACATTTGATCCTACGAGCAGGGTGGGCATGACACTCATGTAGGGCATTGGGCCGAGCGTAGTCTTTTTCATTGTTTTCTCCGGATAAGATTTTGTGGAATGGGTTTTTAAATGTCTCTGTTCGGGCTTTTTTCCCAATTGTACATGAATACATATGTCGGACGATTATCTCAACCGGGTTTGCATGATTTTATAAGAAGGTAATCTTCCATCGCCGAATGAAATTGTCATGCTGTTCACCCGATGAATCAGAACCCAAGCGTCCCTTGCTGAAAAAGAGAAATTTTATCAGATCCGGAAAAAAGAAAAAACATTCAATCAAGCTTTCATTTGTTTTTATCCGATTATCGGAGGAAGATCGTAGTTCTATGAGATCAACAGACGAATCCTTTCTACAGCATCTCACTCTGCGTGGTACAGTTCAGATTCCCGACAGTTCCATTTTTTGATCCTGATAAAGAATTAATGTTTTCCAGACTCTGAATGAGCATTTCTTTAAAATTTTCTCTTGTCCTGGGGACACGTGCCCTTACAAAATGAAGAATTAAGCAGTCAAAAATGCCGGATGAAGTGAGGAAGAAGGCTCCCGCTGAGCTCAGGAAACTTGAAACGGGAGGCAGCCAGAGCCATGAAAGCCCTTTCATCAGAAATTACCTTGATCTTCTGCCCGATCTTCCTAGGGTTTCCGAAGAGAAAAAGAGTATCGATATTGTTCAGGCACGAAGTGTTCTTGAGAGCAATCATAACGGGCTTGATAAAGTCAAGGAGCGGATCATCCAGCATCTTGCCGTGATGAAATTAAAGAAGGAGAAACAGGGATCGATCCTGCTCCTGACAGTCCACCCGGTACAGGTAAAACCCGTCTCGGAAAGAGTATTGTATAAGCACTTTTACGGGAATGCCTCCATATCAGCCTCAGGGGTGTGAAGGATGAAGCCGAGATCAGCGGGCACCGCAGGACATATAGCGGTGTGTTGTCCCGGCAGAATTATTCAGGATATAAAACGATCTGGAGTGAAAAATCCTGTTTTCATTCTCGATGAAGTCGATAAGCTCGCCTATTCCAACCAAGGGGATCCTGCAAGCGCCCTGTTAGAAGTCCTCTACCCGGAACAAAATAACACATTCTCGGACCATTATCTCGAAGTACCCTACGATTGTCTGATGATTTGTTCATAGCCACTGCCAATACTCTTGCAACGATACCCGGACCTCTCCTGGATCGGATGGAGCATATTGAGATCTCTGGATACACAAAAATGAGAAATTTGCCATCGCAAAGGATCACCTGTTGCCAAAGACCTTCGAAGAACACGGCCTTGATGGAGAAAAACTGATCATTGAAGATGAGGCATTGACAGTAATAATAGAGAAATATACCCGGGAAGCGGGAGTCAGGTGGCTCAAAAAACAGCTTGCAAAGACCGCATGGGTTGTTTCCGAAAAAATTGTGTTTGGAACACCTGATCTGCCGTATATTGTGAAGGTGGAGATGCGTAGCGGGATCTTGGGAAAATAGATTATCCGTCAGTAAGAAGCAAGGAATGAGAATGTTCCCGGGAGTTTACCGGGCTTGCATGAACTCCGGTTGGGGACGATATTCTTTTCATCGTAGGGACATTCATGCCGGGAACCGGAAGGCTTACACTTACGGTCAGCTGGGCGATGTGATGAAAGAATCTGCGAAGATATCGCTGAGTCTCATCAGGTTCCGGTTTGCGCATCGAACAACCAGTTTTGACTTCATAACAATGATGTTCATATCCATGTTCCAGCTGGTGCGACACCAAAAAACGGTCTATTTGCAGGTGTAATACTCTTTACTGCCCCGACATCACTGATTACCGGAAAAACAGTGGACCCGGAGACTGCCATGCCCGGGGAAATCACGTTAAGCGGAGCGGTTTTACCAGTTGGAGGGATAAAAGAGAAGATTCTCGCAGCACACAGGGCAGGTATAAAAAAGGTAATTCTGCCGAAAGAAAACAAAAGAGAACTCGAAGATGTACCGGAAGATGTCAGGAATGACCTCACCTTTGTTCTGGTCGTGACCATTGAAGAGGTTTTAAAAGCAACATCGGATATTGAACTGCCGGGCCCGGTTATAACCTATGAAGTGAAAAGTTGCGCCCCCGTCCAAAAATCTTGAACAATAATGATAATTCATTTATACGGGAATCCTGAATAGATACGGCGGTTTTTGGGTTTATCTAATCCCGCTGCGTTCTCTGATAAAATATCCCGGCAACAATGCATTTTTTAAAATTTTTTTCCGGTATCTTCTATTTGCGTTCCGATTGATCGATAAATCGGGAACACAGAACCGTAGACTGTTCTATATTATGGGATATTCAATGCCCCTGTGGACTTTTCCAGTTCCGGCTGAATAGCTCTTGCCGCTCATCATGTCCCGGACAACGAGCCTGCCAGAAAAGTCATATGGATACCACCTCGATAAGCGTGTAGCTGTAATGACATAGGAAGTAGGGGAAAAAATGGTAAAGCATATCGATCGTAGTGAAGCAAGGCAGGAACAGAGTTGTTTACATCTGATTCATCTGCCATTTATATCCATTATTTTCTGTCGTATTTTCTTTGTAACAATTATGTTTTATGGTTGGGCAATTTTTTTCGAACAGGAGGTCGTATTGTCGTTGAATATATCTTTCCCTGTCTCCGGTGGTAAAAATGAAATAGGAAAAAATTGTCCCGGGATTCTTTTTTAATTTTTTGCAGGAATGATTATTTAGTTCCTAAGACCACCCTGACTTCCGGAGAAGAATGGGTTGTGAGTGAATTTGTTGAAGTAGCAGGGGTCAATGATATTCCAGAAGGCACGATGAAAAAATTCATGGTCAGCAAATATCCGATCATCCTTGTAAGGGTAAAAGGACGATATTATGCATTTGACGAATACTGCCCCCATCTTGGGGGAGATCTTTTTTTGGGGACTTTAAAGGAGACTACACTCACCTGTCCGATTCACCACTCTCAGTTTGATATCCGGGATGGACACGTTCTCCGATGGACTGACCTGGACGGCATCATGCTCGCTATCGATTCCCGAATACACCCACCAAACTCCCTGAAAAAGTATCCAGTGAGGGTCGAGGGAAATAAAATCCTCATATCTCATGAGAGATAGTAATGCAATATCTCAGCACACAGGCGCTCTTATGAAGATAAAAAACAGATTATACATCCTTAATCCATAGATAGAATCACGTAGCAGGGGACAGGTCATGCAATTGCGCTTCACCACGCCCTCGGCTCAGCTTTGATCCCTCAAATTCGAGTACATCGATACCAGCCTTACGAAAATTCCTGTTGGTAAACGTTGCGATCGGTTGCGATTACGACACCGGACTTAAGCGATTATATTATTTCCATCATCCCATTGCTGGTGGGAAGCTTCATCGGTACCTCCTCACGTTGGAATGACACCCGGGTCCCCGATTTCCAATGCGTCAGTAACGGCGCTGATAAAATTTTCTTCCCGGGTCACGCTGAACATTGCCTCTTCTCTGCCGGGTCGTAAACTATAAATCACCTGCTTTTCACAACTTCGGGGAAAACCGTTACTTTATCCACATCCAGCATCGTTAAGACAGTATCAAAATGCATATGCGCACGATCCCGACTCATGCGGGCAACGATGATGCGGTCTGCGGCTTGTCCGGTAAAAAGTGAATGTGCCAGTTGTTCGATCATCTGGCTTTGGGTCCTTTCGCTCATACCGTTTATAACGATCCGGTTTCTGATTGGTATCATATCACCACCCTCAATCGAGAAATTGGCTTTATCCTTGACACTGAATTTTTTTTCATCAATTGGAGATCGGAACAGGAGCAAAAATCTGCATTCCGGAACCTCGGAGGGTACCGGTTAACAACCGCGGCATTGAAGGATTCAGATCATCGGTGGGCCAGTCCATCGGATTAACTGAGGCACCGTTATAGATCCAGCTCGATAAATCCCGGGGAAACAGCGTGTTTGGAAGAGGCTGTAATATGAATGCACCCGGGCCCATTGACCGCAGCGCTAAGCGAGAAAAGGGAAAGGTCTTTACACCAGAATACATTCAAGTTCGCCGACTGTGAGACCTCCCATGAGATGTCTGGCCAGTCCGGGAAAGAAATCAACGATTATTATATTTCAAATATCAGAAAAACATAGCAAAACCGGTTATTACGGTTCAGTACGGGACTGCCCTCGGAGTTTCGCCCCCAGCCAGGGCAGGAAATCCTTTTTTCTTGACATGACCCCCGAAAGCCTTAATGGCAATTTATTCCCGAAAAGTGCCTGCATGAGATCAGGATCAGCAATTCCCTGAAGCTCACTTGATTTTTCCAGCACGTTTGTAAAAAGAACCAGGACCATATCAGTTCCGGACGCGTTTTTTATCCTGCCAAGCTCCTGACAGATCGCATCATTCCTCTCACGGTTCCAGGTAAATGACGGCACCATGACCTGAGATATGAGCACCTTTTTTTCAAAGAGAGTATATTCCTTGGTGTCGCGAGCGAGGATCATGTCCAGAGGAGACCCCAAAAGATCCATGCTCTGTTTTAAGAGCGCAATCCCGAGTTCGTCCGGATCTTCACCGGCGATAAGGGCAAGATAATTCACCGCCAGAATATCTTGAGGAGAAGTAGTTGACATACGGAGGGAAAGAGTATCTGACAGGATGCCGCAGAGCAGGGCGCACGCGCAGGAATATGAGGGAGCCAGGCCCGATTCCCTGAATTTCAAAGCTATAATGGTTGATGTAGCTCCAACCGGATCATTTAAGAAGCGTATCGGTTTTAAAGTGGTAATGGTCCCCAACCGATGGTGATCGATTATTTCGACGATCTCTGCTTCTTCTATTCCATCCACTGAATGGGAGACCTCATTGTGGTCTAGGAGAATCACTGATTTCCGTACGTCCTCCAGCAGGGTTGTCCTTGTAAGAACACCGGCAAGTATCCCGTCAGTGGTGACGACACATGCTGCCCGGAATTTTGAAACTGACACAACCTGCCGGGCATGGGAGATCGTGTCGGTAGTCGTGAGCACAGGAACGTTGGTCTCCATCACTTCCCGTGCAGGGAGGGAAAGGTTGATCATTCTTCCAACCCCGAATGCATCGAGCTTGGTCGAAAGGACACACACCCCGAGATGGGACGCTGCAGTCGCAACGCGGTCCCCGACAGGTGCCCCCTGGGCAATGATCAGACAGGCAATTCCTGCAGAAATAAGAGCGAACTGATCTGATTCGTTATCACCGACAACAACAATGTCTTGTGTGTTAATTTTGCCGAGTGTGACCCGAAGTGCGTCGATAGCGATATAGACATGACCACTTAAGTTTTGCCTGGAAGCAACCACGATGTTTGCTCTCAGTATCCGCGCAAGTGATTCAACTGAAAGGGGAGTAACACTGAGCTCAGCAAGATGAATCTTCTGGATATAGGCAGCGGCCAGGGCATGCTCCCCCACCATGCCGACCAGTTTTCCCGTACTGTCGGTGATCACAACATTCCGGATCCCTTCTTTTTCCATGAGCGCTGCAACGTCAACAGCCGGTACATCCTGCATCAAAGAAAAGACCGGTTTATAGGAAATGTCCGATAGCTTTGGTTTTACAGAAGGAATTAATACCGGATCGGGAATTCCAAACCGTTCCAGCATGAATACGGATTCCGGATTCAGTTCGCCACATCGTGCAGGAATATATCTCCCGGGTTCGGACCGGTTTTTTAATTCCGCGTACCCTATGACACTTGCAATACTGTCCGTATCCGGCTGCCGGTGGCCAAAAAGATAAATATTGTTCATGGAGCCTCTGAGGTTTTTCTTAAATCTGTATATTAAATGTTCATATCAGCACATAAGGAATGGCAAGCGGTAACTGTTTTTCAAACACCTACTGATTTCATCGATTCCTCGTAACAGGACATAAAACCAGGCACCGATACCGGGTTGTCGGAAAAAACGATAAAATATTTTATTTTGTGCCCGTAAAAAAAATATTCTCTTCCGGTAAACCAGTGGGATCGTGAATGATCATAAAAACTAATGATTATTCTCACATAGGTATAATAGACAAGTAAAAGGTATGCATATGTCGTCTGATCAGACCTGTACCCAATGCGGACGGTGTTGCGAGAAGTGGGGATGGGGCCAGAGAGGCGTTATTGAAGATCTCCTCCCGTGGCTTGAAGAAAACCGTATTGATATTCTTCAACATGTTTCAGTGATTTTGAAGCAGAAAAAACCATGCAGCGGAAAGGACATTTCAAAGAAGGATCTGCCGGTTGTTATCCGAATTGACTATTGGACAGACAAAGACGGAAGGGCATTAAACTATTGCCCCTTTTTCCTGCGAGCTGCTGATGGAAAGGTATATTGTAAAATTCATCATACAAAACCGAAAATCTGCATAGGTTTCAAGCCCTGGAACGAGGGAATTCGCGATTATGCTCTTAACTGCCCGGCATGCAGGAATACAACACCCTGATAAAAACTTAATGAACTATTTTTCTGATATGGTTATCATTATTACAGTGAATATTACCGCCGAAAACGAATACTTTGCTATTAAAAAAAATTACTTATTGATGTGCACAACTTTTGCAGGAGGAAAACCATTAAAAAAGGTGGATGATGCGTGGGAGTAGGCACCGATATTTTCGGAATAAACCAAATCTCCGATTTCAAGGTCCGGAAGATCAGCAGAAAGTGTAATGGTGTCAAAGGCATCACATGTTGGACCAAATACCGCAGAAATCTGTGTCTCGCCACCACGAAAAGCCAGAACCGGGTAGGTTACATGATCAAATACCTGTCCGGAATAGGTGTGATATACTCCGTCATTAATATAGTAGCAGGGTTTTCCGTCGCGGAATGCTTTCCCGACCACTTTGGAAACAAGCATGCAGGCATTTGCTACCAGAAACCTTCCCGGCTCTGCCAGTATCTCCATATCCGGGGGGAAAAGTCGTTTAATCTCTGCTTCCAGTTTATTGGCAAGCGTTTTTACAGATTTTACCTCCGGGTGGTACTTTACCGGAAAACCCCCGCCGATATCAAGAATCCTGATTTTCCGGCCAGTACGTGTTTCAGTCTCTTTAATAATATCAGCCGATATCTGCAATGCCTGGACATAATTCTCAAAATTGGTACACTGACTGCCTACATGGAAACTTAACCCTTCAACAACCAGCCCCAGTGAAAATGCATCGACAATGAGATCAACTGCTTCACCAGGATGTGCCCCGAATTTTGAAGAAAGTTCAACCATGGAACCGGTGTTGGGAACACGCAGCCTAAGGACGAGTCCGGAATGAGGGGCATGGTCCTTAATCTTTTTCAGCTCTTCATGGTTATCGAATGTTACCAGAGGTTTGTAGTGATCGAGAGCTTCGAGGGTTTCTATCGGCTTGATAGTATTTGCGTAAATGATCTTATCCCAAATCCATGCCTGACGCTCCTTTTTTGGCATCTTTTTAATATTTTCAAAGACGATCATGAATTCGGGCATGGATGCAACATCAAAGCTGCTTCCCATGTCGTAGAGTGTCTTCACGATATCAGGATTTGAATTTGCTTTAACCGCGTAGTACACCTGTATTTTGGGAAAATGTTTTTTAAATTCCCGGTAGTTCGACCGGATCTTTTCATGGTCGATTACAAAGATGGGAGTTCCCTGTTCGCGTGCAAGTTTCTGCAATAGTTCCTTTCTTGCCTCCCCGATATGAGGTACTCCGTCATCATGCTCTTTTGTTATTATACACTTCTTCATGGTTTCTCCCTCATTTGCCGGTACAAGAGTGATTCATCGCACGAATAAGAAGTTTTTGAATTGCCAGACATCATCATAATCATAATCGTTCTCCGGGTTCTCTTTGAAGTATACCTTCCTGTTTTTTAGTGGGGTCCAGTCTGAAGGCCCTGAATAGAATTCCCCGAGGTACGGCCTCGCAATTTCCAGCACGCATTCATGGGGAAGATCATCAGGAAGACAGAACCCCTTTTTCGGGTTTGCTATCATCCACATCACTGCAGTAACCACACCGAGTGCGACCTGAACCGTGGTTGCATTCTGGCCGGGTGCAAGGGTTTTTGCCTCCTCGATCGACAAGATGCTGCCTGTCCACCAGGATTTATAAGGATGACCCATCAGGAGGGCTCCCAGGATATCCGATCCGGAAATAATCTCCCGGTCGTTCAGTATACGCAATTTTGGTTGCAGCTCGTAATTTCTTCCCCGCAGTTCATGAAGTGAAGCAATTGTCGCATCACACGGCAGGTATGCATAATGCACCGTCGGGCGGTAGATCGCCCTGCCCTCATTCCAGACAGTCCAGCGGTCTGATATTCCAAATGCCTCCCCGTGCCGGATTACCATTCCTACAATCTCGTGGTGAGGAAGCCAGGATCTTACCCAAGTGTTGATGCCCATCCGGGCCAGCAGTATTTCATTTTTCGGGCCTACTGGAGGTATATGAGCCTGATCAGGAAGCTCTTTTTCATGAGTTCCCCATCCTATCTCAGCGGGTGCGGTTCCTTCTTCCCTGAGACCTTCAATGCACCAGGTCCCAACAAATTCATCTACTTTCTTTGGTGATCGGGAGATCTGGGTGTCCCTCTCGGAGCAATGAATGACTTTTATTCCGGTTTCCATGGCAAGACGGGCAAAATTCTGCTCCCTGATGAGACCATCCATGTGTCCGGGATCAGGCGCGATCCCATCTGCAATCATCCGGCGCGCAATATCAACAAGTCCCTGCCGGGCAAAGTGGGAAATTAAACCGGGGTTTGCGCCGTGGTCAACAACCGAGGTAGGACCTTCATGCCAGTCTTTTGTAAGTTCATGAAGTTTCATCTGCCGGTAATACAAGGTCTTTTCATAGGGTCCTGCGGTGAATTTTTCGGCATCGGGATCCCATGCCTCAACCGAAGTATTCACGTACAGAACATTGTGGTCATGACACCACTGGACCATCTCACAACAATCGATGTTCCAGGCAAGATCGATCAATAAACCGCCAGCTGAAAGGTATTCAGCCAGGATCTGGGGGAGGTCGTCCGGCGTAACCTTCCTCTTGAAAAACTGGAGTCCTCCCGAAGTCCAGGCTTTAAGATCCTGCGCTTTATCCTTAAAATCGATGATTGTGATATTTTCAAGGGGTATGTTTACATGTCGGAGCAGGATAGGGAGTGTGCACTTGGCCACCGCTCCATATCCGATAATCAATACCTTATTATTAAATTCCACTCCTGTCCTCCGGATTGAATATCTGTTTAGATGCAATGCAAATGTTTGTAAATAGTACATGTAAAACAGATGGGAAAAATTTGTCGCATTTTGTGATTTTAATCCTTGCTCGAAATATTCGTTTAACTCGGGATGCCGGCGATCTAGAATGAAAAAAAGGGGGTTATTATCATTCCCGCTGCTATTTTTTACTACGATATCTACCTTTTCCGATAATTCCAAAAAAATGGATACTTATTTTATTGTCTTCCCTATACTAGTAAGGTGATCCCTTGTCCAAACGGGCAGTTGATATGGTTTTTCATGCAATGCACTCTCTTACTGATCTTCGAATAATTCTCCGGCAGACTGCTCCCTTGCATGAACTTGATAGCGAACAGAGACAGCAGGCTGAGCGATTGCTGGATAATCTCGAACATCAGGTTTCATCGTTAAAGCAGGAGATGCTGAAATGAGGTGCGGAGCCGGAATTGAAGCACGACAGGTAAATGAGCTTTTTATCAATATAGACCCCATCCAGGCCGGGGGGAGGCTGACAGCTGATGCCATGAACGCGGTAAACGCTTATGGGGATGGGTATTCGGTCTGTGATAACTGCAGAAAGCCCCACCGCCTCGATTACATCAACAAACCCCCTGTAGCCGGTTTTCATAAAGACGTAGCAAAATGGCTCAATATGGATGATGTAAGAACCGTACCGGGAGCACGTCGGGGATTCCAGGCTGCTGCCCAGACATATATAAACAAAGGGGATCCGGTACTTCTTACAACCCTCTCTCATTATACCGAATTTCTCGCAATTGAAGAAGCGGGTGGCTTTGCAAGGGAGATTCCTGCTAATGAAAACATGATGATTACTTCAGATGCGGCGGCTATGAAAATAGAAGAAGTAATCCGTGAATTTGGTAAAGTTCCTGTACTTGCATTCATTGATCATGTAGATTACCAGTACGGCAACATGCATGACGTCAAAGCTATCGCCAAAGTCGCCCGGCAGTATGACATTCCGGTGGTATATAATGGGGCTTATACAGTAGGCATCCTGCCGGTTGACGGCAAAGATCTCGGCGTAGATTTTGTTGTCGGTTCCGGTCACAAGAGTATGGCTTCTCCAGCACCATCCGGGATACTTGCAGCGACGCGGGAACGATCCGCCGAAGTCTTTCGTACTACGACCATCGAAGGCGATGTGACAAAACGGAGGTTCGGTATCAAAGAACCGGCGATGCTGGGCTGCACCCTTATGGGAGCAACGCTGATTGGTATGATGGCTTCGTTTCCTCATGTGAAAGAGCGCGTTAAGCATTTTGACCGGGAGCTGGAAAACAACCGTATCGTACTTGAAGCTCTCCTTTCTGTCAATGGCACAAAAGTTCTTTCACAATACCCAAGAAAACACACACTTACCCGGATAGATACTATTGCGTCTTATGATAAGGTGGCAGAATCCCATAAAAAGAGAGGATTTTATTTTTCAGGCGCCCTTGAAGAAAAAGGTATCACGGGGGTTATTCCCGGTGCAACAAAGGTCTGGAAATTCAATACATACGGGATGACAAAAAAGCAGGCATGCTATCTTGCTGATGCATTAATTGACATTGCGAGAGAGAATGGCCTCCCGGTGAATGGCTAAAAATCAGAATTATTAATCTGTTTTTTTTCATAAACCAGTAAATACCTCTTATCTGCAAGACTCTCCGTGCTGAGAAAGATCCAGCCCGACATATTCTTCCTCTTCACTGACCCGGAGACCAATCGTTCTGTCAATCGCCAGTGCGATAACATACGTTACGACAAATGCATATATTGTAACGACAACTGCACCGATCACGTTTGCAGCGAACTGGTGGAAATTTCCTTCAAGAAGACCGGAATAACTGCAGACTGCCGTTGTTGCAAAAATTCCTGCGCAGATGGTGCCAAAAAATCCCCCGACTCCGTGGACCGCCCATGCGTCAAGGGATTCATCCATGCCGCTTTTAATTCTCCATAACATAGCCTTATAACAGATGATTCCGGCGATGGCTCCAATAAGGATAGCTGTCAGGGGAGTTACAAAACCGGCAGCGGGAGTAATGGTGCCAAGGCCGGCGACTGCCCCGGTAACCATACCAAGAGAGCTTGGTTTGCCATTCACCCAGCTTATTGCAAGCCAGGAGAGTGCTCCTGCGGCCGCGGCTGTATTAGTTACAACGATTGCATTTACTGCAGCACCATTTGCAGCCAGTGCACTGCCCCCGTTAAAACCGAACCAGCCAAACCAGAGAAGACCAGCTCCCAGCAGCGTCATGGGAATGTTATGCGGCTCCATAGAATAATGCCCGTAACCGGCACGTTTCCCGATAACCAGCGCCAGCGCAAGTGCCGCAAATCCTGCACTGATATGGACGACCATGCCTCCGGCAAAATCAATAGCACCTATAGCTCCAAGCCAGCCTCCACCCCAGACCCAGTGGGCGATCGGATCGTAAACAAAGGTACTCCAGAGAAGTGAGAAAAGGATGAATGAACTAAGTTTTACCCGTTCAGCAAGGCCGGAGGTAACAATAGCTACGGTTACGGCAGCAAATGTCAGCTGGAACATCATAAAGAGGAGCGGAGGGTAGCCTGCATCTCCGGTATTCATACTTACACCATTTAGTCCAAGGAACTCAAGGTTGCCTGAAATTCCTCCAAGATCGTGACCGAATGCAAGAGAATACCCTACCAGGATCCATTGGATACTGACCAGGGCAAAAGCAATAAATGAAAGGGAGATCATGGATATGAAATTCTTTTTTCGAACAAGACCCCCGTAAAAAAATCCAACTCCCGGTGTCATCAGCATAACGAGCGCAGTTGCCGTAATGAGCCATGCTATAGTAGAACCACTGTCAGCTACCATCCTAATCACTTCCTCATATTCTGCCAGATTACAATTTTCATTTCAGGATTTTTCCTCATCTTTTCAAAAAGGATCAATTCCATCTTTTTTACCGTTATTATCTGATCCGTAAGATATTCAAATAGATAAAATAGAAGGAAATCGATTTCTATGGTATTTAAATATACTTCAAGAAGGCAATACCTCTTGGAATGATTCCTCCGCGGGATTTTTATTATTCTTCGCAAAAAAATCCCGGGGAGGTTTTATTAATGGTGATGCCCTACGATTCGTTTGTCAATTCGTGATTCAGATCACCTCAGCATCTGAGTGTAGGAACATGCTGGAAAAAACAGACCTTACAAAAACGGCGGATATGGAGAGATTTGACAATACTCTCACCCCGTTAAAGGAGCAGTTGGCCGTTCTCCAGCGTTCCCTGCGGGAGCAGAAAATCCCGACCATCATTCTTATTGAAGGCTGGGATACTTCCGGCATTACGCTGTCAACTCATGCTATCATCCAGTCCCTTGATCCTCGTGGATTCACTCTTCACCCGATAAGTCATCCTACGGATGAGGAGCGCGCCAGGCCGTTCATCTGGCGATTCTGGACACGGACACCCCCCAGAGGCCGTATCGCATTGTTTGCCCGGGGATGGTACAGCCGGGCGATATCAGCTGAGATGCAGAAAAATTCATGGACCAAATCCATGGAAGGAAAAATTCACACAATAAATAATTTTGAACGAACTCTGACAGATAACGGCACCCTTATCATCAAATTTTTCCTTCATATCGACAAGGCTGAACAGAAAAGACGTCTGGAAGAACGTGAGAGAAATCCCCTCACAGCGTGGCTGGTTACTCCTGCTATCTGGAATTTGCACCATCATTATGATTCTTCCGTTCCGGTGGTGGATGATTTACTGGAAAAAACCGATACAGATTATGCCCCATGGAATATCATTGAAGCAATGGATCGTAATTACGCCATCCTGAGAGTCTATTCAACCCTGGTAAAAATTCTCGAAAAAAAGGTTGATGAGGCAAAAGGTGGAAAAGCAAAAAAAAGCAAACAGAAAGAGATTGTTCTCCCTAAAAAAAATATCGTGAAAAGAAGATCCATTTCCGGTTCTGTATTCACCAAAGAAGAGTGCCAGGAAACACTGAACAACCTTCAGATCGAGATGCTCGAACTGCATTACCTTCTTTTCAAACGCCAGATCCCACTTATTATCATGTATGAGGGTTGGGACGCTGCAGGAAAAGGGGGTAATATTACCCGTATTTCACGTTACATGAACCCGCTGGGGTACGATGTNNCAGCATTTCCCAAGAGCAGGGCATATCGCGATTTATGACCGAAGCTGGTATGGCAGGGTGCTTGTTGAACGGGTTGAAGGTTTCTGCTCGGAACCCGAATGGCAAAGGGCATACCAGGAGATAAATGAAATGGAACAGGACTATGTGGAGACCAGTGGCGGGGGAATTGTCAAGTTCTGGCTTGAGATCAGCAAAGAAGAACAGCTCAAACGGTTTAAAACACGGGAGAATGATCCTCTCAAGCAATATAAGATAACTGAAGAAGACTGGAGAAACCGGGAGAAATGGGATCTCTATGATGCGGCCGTAGATGAGATGCTGGCACGGACCAACACTCCGTCCGCACCATGGATTGTCATCGAGTCAGATAACAAGTGGTACGCCCGGGTCAAGGCACTCAAAGAAGTAATCAGGCATGCTGAAAAACTACTTTAAAACTACTTTTTCTATCATGCCATCATACAAAGAACGGGATATCATTAAAAAAAGAACTTCCAAATTCGACGTACGAAAATGGAATTCTCTTCGCACGTTGCCAAATATTCCTGCGATTCAGGACCGAAATAGACTGGAGAGAACTGACACAGGTGTCTTCTGGTCATCTATCAGTATTGGGTAATATGAATTATTCACCAGCACGAAAAAAAAACTAAAAGAAACAATGATGTTGAGGATTGTAATAACAGTAAGAAATTTTTTTTGTTTTGAAAATGGTTATTCCTAGCCTGATGTTAGGTGATTCAAACGTACATCGGTTGCCAATTGAACCATAGTTTCTCCAGGGCTTGATCAGTAACGGGATGTTAGCCGGGTTAATCCCCGACGAATTTAAGATATCCTGGACTTTTAGTCCAGGGAATTTCATAAAAAGAACTGCAATGCAATGGTGCCTTGCCAGATTTTATTATTTCATGATGGAGAAAAATAATCAAGGAAGGCCCATTGACACCCCATCCAGAACACCTTTCTTCGGGTCTTCCCTTTCCTTCTTTTTCATTTCCAAGATGATTTACAGACAATTAAGCTCTGATGAAAATCAAATAAGAGCGGTCCAATATTCTGTTGTTTGGAATGCTTCCACCCCCGCTTCTACGGAATCACACGAGGTTCGATGACGCAGGCAGTTTCAGGACCTTTTTCAAAAGAGATAGAAAGATAGTTAGGTTAAAAGGATATACCAATTGGATTGTGTTTAAGGGAGTAAGAACGAATCATCCTCACAATACAGAGAGAGAGAGAGAGAGAGAGATGAATAAATTAGAGGTTTACAAAGCCGATAATTGGTAAGGTTAAAGCGCTTATAAAACACAATAAAAATATTACACTGCGGCGTAAAAATTGATTGATAAATCTGAACTAAAATGAATTAAAAAAAGTCCCCTTTTTTCCGACATACTCTATCCTCTAAAAAAAGAATACGCATTCATATCTCACCAGGGGACGCTACAAAAGCAGGGCGGAGTATAGCCGAACCCTATGAAGCGTCATGAAGGACGTACCCGATTAAGTTCCGGGAAAAAAATGGGTGTTAAATGGATAGTTTGTCTATTGACAATTATCAGAATTTTTTCTGGATCTATAAAATTTTTTTGTTCGAGGGGATTTCATTTTTTTTAAGAAAATCTTCTATTAAAATATAAAATATTTTAATCAGAGCTAACCGCTTGCTTCGTTGCTTGCAGGGTATATAATAGTGAATCCAAATACACAGCTACATGGTCTATCTCGCGGCGCCAATTGAGAAATTGTTGACAATTTCCGTATATTATGCCTCCCACACAATCTTTCGTACAGGAATCACACGGTTTCTCTCTCATAGAACCTTCCTTTCTTTTCACCTTTATTATAATCACGAGATTTTTCAGGTTATATCCTTGAACCACTCGGTTATCTGAATCTATAACAAAATTTTATATTCTTATATCCAAATGGTGGCTCATAAAGTGATTGGTCAGAAGAAAACAGGTATTTACCCTAAAGAAAATGTCGTTGAATTGCAATCCTGTTAAATTAAATCGTCTTGTAAAAAACAGGTTCCTCTTGTCCTCTTGTGTAGAGTGGTGCAACTTATAAAAGCAGCATCACGCGCCTGATGACAAAAATTTTCAGATTTTAAAATAGTTTGATCTTATCGATGCGACAACGGTCTGGGATTTCAATACTACCTTCAGATTTCATACAACTAATTCAGGTAGTACCATTTTTATCAGAGATTTGTTAGCATTAACAAAAGGAATAATGATGTCCCGGGATACATCATAAAAAAATTCACCGATAACACAATCAAAAACCAAAAAACCGGTCAATTATCAAGGCGGCGACGGCGCATGTCCACTCATTGCACTACCATGAGCCGGGTATAACTCAGTAGTACCGATGTTGCTATTTCGTTGGTCGCATCCCAGTTCCTTAAGTGAGATTATCACAATTTGGGACGCCATAGCGGCGGGGACGAGTCAATGGCGAGTTCTAATTTTATGGATATAAAATAGAAATTTGGTCGAGATCTGTTGCTTTTCTGAATGATCAATAAATTTAAAATATTTTCTTCGCATTTATTGATCCCGCCAGGGATGATATCAGATTTCCTTAATAATCTCTCCATTTAATGCTTTTATTATTCGTACATGCGATAAGGAATCAGCGATAACCTTATCTATTTCCATTTTTTGCTCACATTGCTTCACGATTTCAAGAACTGCTGCTGTTGCCGGCATTTTTGGAACTGCACGACAGCTCAGATCTCCCGGATGTGAAACAAACGTTCCAATTATCCGAGCAAGATTGACTGTTTCTTCCTTATCAAACGTAATAAGAGGACGGAGTACCGGTACTCCTGTTGTCTCAGAAATAACAGAGAGATTGGCCAGAGTCTGGGAAGCTACTTGCCCGAGATTTTCCCCGGTAACAACAGCAAGGGCACCTTCTTTTTGCATCATATGGGCTGCTAACTTTAGCATGAAACGTTTGCAGATTACGCACCGGTAGCGCGGGGGAATGCGATACAGCTCCATAGTATCGAATAGATTTTCGCTGCGGATTATAGTCAGTGAGAGTAGATTTCCGGCGCACCATCCCGAAAGCCTTCGGTGGTTTTCAATTGCAGCATACGTGACATCTTTTCCTCCCCAGTTTCCGGCATCCACATGAAGGTGAGTAATTTCGCAACCGCGTTTCATCATTAGCCATGAAGCTACGGGCGAATCAATTCCTGATGAAAGGAGTGCAAGTACTTTCCCCTGCGTCCCCCAGGGCAGACCTCCGGGAGCAGCCTTACGGGAATCATAAACCAGCCCTCCGAAGTCACGAATTTCAATAAAAAGTTCATAATCAGGGTTATCAAGATCAACACGCAGACCCGGAATATAATCATAAACTGCAGAACCAATGAGTTTTCCCAGTTCCTGGCTGTTCAAACCGGTTTTTTGTTGCCGTTTTACCCGTATTGCAAAACTCATTCCTCCACGGAGGTTTGTTGATGCAAGAGAAATCGCACTGCTGCATATATCTTCAAGCCGGGTGCTTGTCTGAACACAGATACTAACATCAATAATTCCGAAAATTCGGGATACTACATCCGCAATTTTTTCAGGTTCATCCCCATAAATAAGGATTCTCCCACGGGGGGTTTCATATCGGTGAGAGAGAGAGGATGCAGAGAGCGCTTTTCCAATATTCCTTAGCAGAATTCCAATAAAATAATGTTTAACAGAATCGCTTTTTAAGAATAATTCACCATATCTTACCATTACGAGTTTTTCTGCGTCGTTCAGTCGTTTCACACCCGTTGTGTTCATTATTGAAAGTCAAGGGAGATAACCATTGGTGGAGATTGACTGGCAAGGTGACATACCATACTGAATTATTCCAAGAAATTTTTCTATAAAATATAAAAATCCATCAACAACGAAATCCTTTAATTTCGCAAACTAATAGTGTACTGAAATGGTAAAAAAGGCTAGCAAAAAAAGTGTAGAGGAACCGCTCAAGTTGTTTTATATTTTTTATAACCAGGAAAGGTGGGACAACTGGCTGAAAACACTAAGCGAATCAAGCTTTGAGGCGGATCCAAAAAGTGATGAATTGCCCGAGGGGTTCCGCATGCTTGACAATTTTTCGGTAGATATCACGGTTTCGGTATTAAAGATCGTCAGGCTCTATCAGAACAAGCGCTACACATTTGAAGAATCTGTCGATAAACTTTCTGAGGTTGAAACAATTGTAATGTCGGCGGCTCCTGCGGGGGAACTGGGCGAGATCATCGAGATCCTGCAGCTTCCAAAACTTGTCCTTTTCGCGTCCTGCCGGGTGTATCTTGCCGGAGGATATGACAAAGATATCAAGGCACTTGTCAAAAAAGGCAGGACTGAAATTGAAAAAGACATGGAGTTGGCACTTGAGACAGCAGCAAATATAGGTGCAAGTGTTATTGACGGAGCGTCATGTTGCAGCAAGTATGTAAAAGATGATCTTGAGCAGACGACCCTTTTTGATGAATGGCTGATCGAATGCGAGCGCATGCACGAAGCGATCGCCTCACTGAAAAATTTTGATGAAGGTGTCGGAGACGAAGATTGATTGCTGACCGGGCGCGGTTCCGTCATGCAAAAAAACTGGAACGGCTTGCAGGTTTTCGTCTCCCCGAACTTGCATTTTCCGGAACCATGCTCGAAACCCTTTCATCGAGAGTTGATTATGACGCCCTCGATTTTGCTGTGAGGCAGCAGGTTCTTGTTTTTTTTGATGACTTTCTCCGCTGTGATTGTAAAAATTCCCCCATGTGCGGGTGCCCTGAAAAAAAATTTGCAAAAAAAGTCATCGAATTGAGGGAAAACGGTTTAGATCACCGGCAGATTTCCGTATTTATGCTTGACGAGTACGGGATTGAAATATTTCCTGCAGACGTCTTGTCGTTCCTTGAAGAATCAGTCCATGTGCTCGAAGCAATATCAGATGTCGCCCGGTTGCAGGGTCGTGGTGTGCTTGCGAAAAAGACCGATGACCATATCGGCCTTATTGAAAGATAATTTTCCCTTCTTCAGATTTACTATTGTTTGATATTTATTTGTCATGACATGAAACGTTATATATGGATTTTTCAACGGTTAAAAAATGGGTCGTATTTTTTATTGGAATCCTCTGCACAATTGTGATCGCAGATTTTCTTTCTATGGCGATCATATCAATATTGGGGATCGGAGGCTGGATCGGGTTCCTGATAAATTTTGTTCTCTATGCTGTCTTTTTCTTTGGGATTCTTTACGCTTTTGAAAGAATTTTCAGCATCGATTTTTTTAGCTGGAAAAAAGGATGAAAAGACATTCCAGGCCGAAACGTGTTACTATCATTTCTATAACTACCTGTTCTGCAGGTTGTACGAAATGATTTATATGAATATTCATCCTGCATACATTAAAGAAATGGAGTTTCAAGAAAAGCATGAATTTTTTAGTTGTAATACCAAAGAAAGATGAAAGAAAGATAGGACTTGTCGGGCGGTGATAGTTTACGGACACAAAACTTTCATGTCTCATCAGGGGCATAATCGGCGTTATTTTTGGGCTTTTAGCCCTGACGGTTCCTACTATTTTAGACGTAACTATGTTAGCCATTTTCTGGATTCTGACAGGATTGGGAATTGCCGGATTCCTTCTCCTCGCGATAACCTCAAAAAGCGATGAATCCATCTTCTGGTTTGGTCTTTCCGCCGGATTACTTATTATTGGTGTGCTTTCACTTTTAGTTCAGTCCATCGTCGCTATAATTTTTTTGCTTATCATCGCGGGCCTCGCATTTTACAATGGTTTTAATGATATTACTCTCGCTCTGACCCACCCTCAAACTAAATATTTCCTTATTCCCGGTATGTTCATCTCGGGTGCAGCACTCTTATTCGGGATACTCTATTATTTCCCCTCATTCATGGAAAATCTTGTAATTGTTATACTCGGCAGCTTTGCGCTGGTGTTCGGCTTGTTTTCAATACTGATGGGATATTTTCAGAGAGAGGACCCGGAAAAGGTCGAGTTATGAACTGCATAAGATATGACATGCATCAAGGGGGGACCTGATGGAAAAAATACTATTTTTCCCCGTAGTTGCAAAACATACTAATGCAAGCCTGTGTTTATTTCCATGTCATATGATGTTCTAGTGATTGGTGCAGGTCCGGCCGGTACTGCTGCAGCAGCTGAATGTGCCAGACTCGGGCTCTCAACAATGTGCATTGAAGAGCATGGTACGATTGGTTACCCCGTTCAGTGTGCGGGACTGCTTTCGAATGCAGCCTTTTTGGAATCCGGTGTTTCAGCAGGTCCGGTGCTCGCAAGAGTATCGGGAGCCCGTCTCGTATCCGGTTTTGGCAGTGAGGTCCTTATCGACGCCAAGACCACCAAAGCAGTAGTCGTCGACCGTGGATCGTTTGATCGTGAAATGGCTAATAATGCGGCTGACTCAGGAGCCGAGTTCTTATTAAAGACCGCTGCGTATGGAATACGCGGCAATACACTTCTCGTCAGAGGAGTAAATGGCCATCAGGAAATCCCATTCAGACTCTTAATTGCCGCAGACGGTCCAAGGAGCACGATTGCGCGAATCCATAAAATGCCCCGTGCAAGGTCATATCTTGCTGGTATTCAGATTGAACTGCCCTATGAATGTGATCCCCGTTTTGTCGAGATCTATCCGGACGCATCTCCGGACTTTTTTGGGTGGATGATCCCGGCAGGAGAAGGACGTGTGCGCGTTGGACTTTGCGGGCATTCTCAGGTACCTGAACGGTTCGCTTCATTAATAAAAAAATTCAGTGAAAATTCCATGCATTTTGTGACAGGAACTCTCCCTTTGGGTCTTATGCAAAAAACGTACGGCAATCGGACGCTGTTTGTTGGTGATGCTGCCGGATTTGCAAAACCGACTTCCGGAGGAGGAGTTTATACCGGCATCCGTTCTGCCTGCCACGCAGCCTCCACTGCATCTTTCTGTTGCGATAATGACCTGTTCACCGATGTTGCACTGGCGGAGTATGAGAGAAAATGGCGAGCTGATATTGGAAGGGAACTTGATCTCGGATTCCGAATTTTTCAGCTGCGCCAGAAAATATCTGCTTATGATATGAATGAACTGATAAAGGCACTTGATAATCCTGAAATAATTCGCACAATTATTAAGTACGGCAATATGGACAGGCCGGGGATCCTCATAAAAAAACTACTTTGCAAACCAGCATTTCTCCGATGTGCAGCCCCGCTAATCCGTTCAGGTATTCTGTCGTTATTCCAATAATATGTACGAAGTACAGTTCATCTGAAATAATTTTTTACCTCTGAATCTTGAATTGAAAAATGGTTTCCGTAACGCCGGTATCAATATTAATCTGATAGCAGTCCGAAGATTAATGCAAATACCAGTATAGATTGAAAAAAAATTTGGAATTTTAATCCTCTCGGGAAATTCCGGGCAGTATCCATTTTTTTTCCGATTGGACGGTGCCGAAAGAGCATATGGTTGAAGTTTTGGAATTGAATATTGGGATATTTTAGAAATTCCGGGAATATATAAATTAGTTAACCTTTACCTCAACGGTCTTTTGATCGATAACTTCTTTCTTTGAGGTATACCTGTATGATCCATTAGGAATTGTGATCTCAAACCGTGCACCTTTTCCGGGCTCTCCGTTCTCGATAATGGTTACACCGGTGATGGAAAGAATCTCTCTTATAAGAAATAAGCCATATCCTGTATTTTTTCCATATCCCCTTTCAAAGACAAGTTTTTTTGTTTCTCTGTCAATTCCTCCGCCGTTATCTTCACATATGATGGTCAGATGATCTCCATTTTCATGGGAGGTGAATTGGATTTTGGTTGTAGTTTTACCGTGTCTGACCGCATTTTCCAGGAGATTGTAGAAAACCTTTCCTAAAAGAGGATCTGCAAAAATTTCAATATTACTGAAATGTACCTGGATATCAACGGAGCTTAGATCAAGCAGACCTTTGGCACTCATGATTGTATCATGAATATTCTGCCACTGAGGCGCAAGGACCCCGATATCCTGATAGTGTTTCGTAAACGCAATCTGTTGGTTTATTCTTTCGGTTGCCGTTGTTTCTTTTTTAATAAAACCTAACAGCTTTTCATCGTGAGCAAACTCCTCGGACAGGGCCAGGTACCCTGAAAGAACAGTCAGCTGATTCAATATATCGTGTCGTGTTATACTCGAAAGCAGATTCATTTTTTGGCAGGCAAGCGAAAGTGCATCTTCCGTAAGTTTGTTTTCTGTAATATCCCGTCCAACCGACTGATATTCGACAATTGATCCTTTTTTATCAAATATTGCCCGATCCGACCATCGCTGCCATCGAATAGAACCATCGGGCATTATAATGCGATGGGTATCAGCTGCAGAAGGATTTTGTTTTGTTAGAGATGCGAAATGATCTTTTACCTGATGATGATCCTCCTGAGGTATTCTGGGAAAAAATATTTTTCCGATAATATCTTCGCGGGATTTTTTAAAATACTGGCAATAGGCTTCATTGACAAATAAATGAGTACCGTCAGGCCGGAATCTTGATATCAATTCAGTCTGATCCTCGACAACACTCCGGTAAGTATTTTCACTTTTCCTCAGGGCTTCTTCCATCTTTTTTTGTTCAGTCACATCTCTTACTATAGCCTGGAGAAGAGTCTTGCCTCCTATCGTCACCCGGTTCAGGGTAACTTCAGAATAAAAGGTTATACCATCACTGCGAGTAAATAACCAATCAAAAACAGGCGTTGCGCCATTGAGAGCAGCTGATATTTTTTCCTGTATTTTTTGCTCAGAACCAATCCGGTCTGGCTGCATAACGGGGGAAAAATCAATTAGGGAACGCCCAAGAATTTCCTGTTTTTTTGTGCATCCTAATATGCCGATGCCCTGGTCATTACAGCGGATAAACCTCGTATTTTCGAGTAAATAGATTGCATCCCGGGCAGATTCAAACAATGAACGGTATTGTTCTTCACTCTCTTTGAGTGCCTGTTCCGCCCGCTTATTTTCGGTTATGTCCCGGATGACCTCGATAGATCCGGTGATATTTCCTTTGGCATCGTAAAGCGGGGATGCGATAAACCAGAGAAAAGCACCCCTGCCCCCATAAAGTGAGGGGAACTCCATTTCAGAAATAAGTTTATTGTCTTTGTGAATAATGAAGGGATATTTCTCTTCCATGCTTTTATTGTCATGAAGAACGAGATCCGCGAGCAAGGGTTCCTTTTTTCCATAAAATGGGAGGGCATAGATATAATCTCCTTCACCGATAATGGTAGTTTTTTGTACCCCCGTCAATTCTTCCATTGCTTTATTCCAGGCAGTAACTTTTCCCTCAACATCGATTGCAAAAGTTGCATCGGGAAGAAAATTGATTAAATCGCTAAGTTTCTCGGCAGCGTTTTTGTATGCTTCACGCGTCTGCCTTCGTTTCACCGCTTTTTTTATATTGTTTGCAAGTTCATCAAACTGAAAGCGTGGATCGACTCCTTTTGTAATATAGAAATCAGCTCCGTTATTGAGCGCTGCAATTACTACTTCTTCTTTTCCTTTTCCGGTAAAAAAAATAAAGGGGATATCGCCCAACTCGGTATGGACATATTTCAGGAAGGCAATTCCATCCATGCCGGGCATCTGGTAATCGGAAATGATGGCATCATAAGATTTTAATTTATCTGAGTTGAGAACTTCATTAGCAGAAGTCGTTATATCTATAGAAAATTCCTTTGAGCGCTCCAGAAAGATCTTCACTATTTCAAGAAGAACGGGTTCGTCATCAACATAAAGCACTTTATACATTTCGTTCTCCGTTAATGATATCGATATTGACTGACGGTCAATATATATTCATTGTTTTGTTGTTTATAATAGTTTATTGTCCTTATATTTAATATTATCTAAAAAAAATTATCAATATTTAATAGAGTTTTTCCCATAATGCCTATATCCAATGATATTTTTCATAAGTATATGAAAATTTTGTCCATTACATTATTGTATGAAACAAAATCATCGTCCGTGTCGATCTCCGAGGAATTTTCTTAAAAAATTTTTCGCTTTGAGGGATAGCACATTATCCGGCCGGCAGTATATTTGCTGATATCTGAAGGAATGTGTTTTTCAAGAATCGTCCTGTCCCCATTTTTTTGTCAGACTCGGAATGAATATCGGGAAAATCATCGCTCATTTTTATTAAACAGTAGTGATACCTTGTCCATGTAATATGAATTTTAATAAATTCGTTTTTCCTTTCTAAAAACAAGGTTTTTCCTTTTGCATTTACTTGTATTTCTCCTGCCAGAAAACCGGATAAATCTCAAGGCATAAAGAGTTTTTTAAAAAACGGTAAATGAGTTTAGTTATTAGATGGTTAGTCCAGATGGTGGTTGTCCTTTGGATTCCTTAAAAACATGTGACTATAATTAATATATAAGTAATTTCGTTATATATATACGTATGAATGAAAACCGGGACTTGTATTGCAGTTTATTGATGTTGAAATGATTTGTGGAATCCTGCCATGTTTTCAATTCTTATTGTCGATGATAATGCAGATCTCGTTGAACTTTTTTCCGTTGTACTTACTCGGAATGGATATAAAACCTGTTCGGCCGTTAGCGGTGAAGAGTGTCTGAAACTTCTTAAGATTTCAACTCCTGATCTTATTCTGTTAGATATTATGATGGATCCGATGGACGGATGGGAAACCCTGACAGGAATTCGTAGTGATAGAATGAGCCAGTCCCTCCCGGTGATCATGGTTACCGGCAAACAACCCACGTGGGATGATGTAAGAAGCCATATGACAGAAATTGATGATTATATCGTCAAACCACTTACGGTTTCAGCATTGACAGGACTGGTAAATGGTTTTTTTTCCCACAAGCAGGTTGTCGATGAGGAGATTGCCTTGGCAAAAGCATCAGGAGCTGACGAATCGACATTGAATGAATACCGTATCATCCGGCGCTCACTTGCTGTCGGCATAAAAATGAAGAGTATTATTGGACAAAGAGAAGAAAAAACTGAAACCGCTCTTGACATTTTGAAAGAACGTTTAACCTCCCTGCAGCGCCAGTACCGGATTACTGAATCTTATTAAAAAAACTCCGCAATAAAGTGGCTCTTACATTTTAACGAATATTAAACTCGGATGGGTCCCGATATGCATTGGCAATATAAAAAAAATAGGGATCTATCTTAAAATCGGGAAAAAATGAAAATCTTTTTTCAACTTATGATTTAATAAACCTGTATTACACAAACCCGACGCAATTCGATCTGTGATAGTACTTTTTGTAATTCTGATGCATTATTTTCATCATGAAATATCCGTTTGGTCATGGATTTATTACAAGCATTATGCTTATCAGCCGACATTTTGTATTACCTCCAGAACAGGCATGGTTCGGTGCCGGTGATCATGTTGAAGGACTGATTGTGCCAGAAACATTCAAAGGTACCGAAATAGAGGAAATTACCGCACTTCTGAAAAAAAAGGTCATATGGCACCAGCCGGGAACATTGGATACTGAGGATGCCCGGGAAGTAATCTTCACTCTGAACCGGCTCATCCTTGCGATCGACCATAATCTCGGTATTTCAGATGCATCGATTGGTGAGTTCAAGTAGGAAGGGATGCTTTTAAACCCATAAACCATTTTTACGCCTTTATCCTTTAAGACATCCCGCGTCCAATAATTATTGTGATTATAGCAGAGTTTTTTTATAGTTTTTTCATGGAGGTTTACCTTGTCTGAAACGTACGATGCATCCCATATTACCGTTCTTGAAGGACTCACCCCGGTTCGTGAACGTCCGGCAATGTACATCGGTAGCACTGACTCTCGTGGGCTGCACCACCTTGTCTACGAAGTGGTTGATAATTCAATTGATGAAGCCCTGGCCGGATACTGCACATTCATTTCAGTTTTGATCAATAAAGATGGCTCTCTGTCAGTCACCGATAACGGACGGGGTATTCCGGTTGATACGATGGAAAAGAACCATAAGAGTGCGCTTGAAGTCGTACTTACCGTTCTGCATGCCGGGGGAAAATTCGATAAGGAGAGCTATCAGGTATCCGGAGGTCTCCATGGAGTGGGTGTGTCAGTGGTAAACGCACTCTCCAACTGGCTTTCGGCCCGGGTCTACCGCGACGGCAATATTTATGAAATGCGTTTTAGCCAGGGAAAGCCGACCAGTCTTCTGACTTCCCGTACTGAAACACTCAATGAGATGATTGAACGCCATAATGAATGGTTCGGTGTACCTGCGGAGTTCTGCTGGACCCCATCAGCGGAGGTTACCCCGGCAGAGGCAGAAGAGGCTCGCCGGACATTCCTGCTACAATATGGTGCAAAAATGACCGGAACCATCATCCACTTTGTTCCCGATGCAACCATATTCGAGACTACAACCTTCGACTACGATATTCTTGCCCACCGGCTTAGGGAACTGGCGTTTCTCAACGCGGGTCTGACAATCAAAATAACTGATGAAAGAAGTGGTGACAAAGCCGTTTACTGCTATGCCGGAGGACTGGTAGAGTTTGTAAAATACTTAAACGAAGGATCAGAGTGCCTGCACCCAAACCCAATTGATATATCAAAAAAGGATGTGGAGAACAAGCTCGAACTTGAAGTTGCCATGCAGTATACAACTGCGTATGATGAGAAGATCTTTGCCTATGTTAATTCGGTAAATACTCGTGAAGGGGGGACCCATCTTGAAGGTTTCCGGAGTGCGATCACCAGGGCAATCAATGCAATTGCGAAACGTAACGGGTTGATTAAGGAAAATTCCCCTTTAACTCTTCGCGGTGAGGACGTGCGTGAAGGTCTGACGTCTGTTGTATCAGTTAAAATGGCAAATCCCCAGTTTGAAGGGCAGACCAAGATGCGCCTCGGTAACAGCAGCGTTAAAGGTATCGTCGACTCGCTTGTCTATGGTGCCTTGACGGAATATTTCGATGAAAATCCGAAAGTATTACAGATAATTATTGAAAAGGCCCTTTCGGCGGCGAAAGCCCGCGAAGCTGCTAGGAATGCACGGGATTTAGCCCGTCGCAAAAGTTCGTTGGAAAGTGGCGGTCTTCCGGGGAAACTCGCGGACTGTTCAGAACGCGACCCGGCAAAAAGTGAGATCTACATTGTTGAAGGGGATTCTGCCGGCGGAAGCGCAAAGCAAGGGAGAGACCGGAAATTTCAAGCGATTTTACCACTGAAAGGAAAGATCTTAAATGTGGAAAAAGCCGGAGAACAGCAGATATTAAAGAATGCCGAAATCCAGACACTGATAGCAGCAATAGGCACTGGCATTGGTGAAAAATTCGATGCCGAACGGGCAAGATACCACCATATCGTTATTATGACCGATGCAGATGTCGACGGGGCACACATTCGCACCCTCCTGCTTACTTTTTTCTACCGTTATATGCTCAAACTCATCGAAGCTGGTTACGTGTATATCGCCCAACCTCCCCTTTTCCGCATTTCAAAAGGCAAAGAAGAAAAATATGTTTATAAAGAAGACGAAATGCAGAGGGTTTCAACGGAGATGGGAGAAAAAGGAGTGACTATCCAGAGATACAAGGGTCTGGGTGAGATGAACGCACAGCAACTCTGGGACACAACAATGGACCCCGAATACCGTATTTTCAAACAGGTCGCCATAGAAGATGCCATGGAGGCAAATGAAATTTTCAAGATCCTGATGGGTAAAGATGTGGAGACGCGGAAAAATTTCATTATCCGACACGCAAAGGAGGTGACAAACCTTGATATCTGATGTTCCCCCACCCGCAAGCGGGCCTTTGACTCATCGTGTGGAACCAATAAACATTGAACATGAGATGAAAACCTCTTACATCAATTATGCAATGAGTGTGATAATCGGGCGTGCCATTCCTGATGTACGGGACGGACTTAAGCCCGTTCACCGCAGATCGCTGTTTGCTATGTGGGAGATGGGAAATACCAGCGATAAACCAACCAAAAAAAGCGCAAGAGTAGTTGGTGAAGTGATGGGTAAATACCATCCACATGGTGATGCTTCCATATATGACACAATTGTCAAGATGGCCCAGCCGTTCTCGTACCGCCATATGCTGGTGCAGGGACAGGGAAACTTTGGTTCGGTGGATGGCGATTCTGCTGCAGCAAGCAGGTACACTGAAGTCAGGCTCTCCCAGTATGCCGAAGCACTCCTGCAGGATCTCGATAAGGATACCGTCACTTTCGTCCCCAATTATGATGAATCATTAAAAGAACCAGTTGTACTCCCGGCGAAGGTTCCTAATCTGCTGGTAAACGGGACTGACGGCATTGCTGTAGGAATGGCAACAAAGATGCCTCCCCACAACTTGAGGGAAGTCTGTGAAGCTGTTTCTCACTATCTTGACAATCCTGAAATAACCATAGACGAACTCATGAAGATCATGCCAGGCCCTGATTTTCCGACCGGTGGAGTTCTGATGGGCGTTGAGGGTGTGAGAAATGTCTATTCTACCGGGCAGGGACGCCTGATTGTCCGGGGTGTCGCCATCATTGAAGAATCCGACAGCGGGAATCGCGGCGACCGCATCATTGTATCAGAGCTGCCCTATCAGGTAAATAAGGCGCAGTGGATCACTACGATCGCAGACATGGTGAAGGATAAAAGACTGGATGGTCTCTCAGATATCCGGGACGAATCCGATAAGGATGGTATCCGGGTCGTCTTTGAACTTCGTAAGGGCACAATTTCAGCCGTTATGCTCAATCAGCTTTTTAAACTTACCGCTCTCGAATCGAGCTTCTGGGCAAGTAACCTTGCGATTGTAGACAGCCAGCCAAAGATACTTACCTTACCGGGACTTCTTGAGAATTTTGTTCAGCATCGTATTGAGGTAATTCGCCGACGCTCTGAATTTGATCTGAAAAAAGCCCGGGAAAAGGTTAATATTTTAAACGGCCTGCTTATTGCACTTTCAAAAATTGACATGGTAATCAGTGCAATTCGTGCATCAGAAACTGTAGAGATAGCACGACTTTCACTGGTTGCAGCGTTTGGTCTCGACGAACCCCAGGCAAACGCGATCCTTCAGATGCAGCTTCGGCGGCTGGCAGCACTGGAACAGAAGAAAATCGTCGACGAGAAAAAAGGGCTTGAAACTGAAATCGATCGTCTTGAAACAATCCTGTCGAGCGAAGATAATATAAGAAATGAAATACGCCGAGAGACCGTCGATATTGCGGCAAAGTTTGGCGATCCCCGCAGAACCGAGATAGCGCTTGATACCAGCAACCTTTCCAATGAAGACCTGATCGAAGATAAAACCGTCCTGGTATCGATCACAACTGCAAATTACATAAAGCGTATCGATCTTGACACTTATCGCAAACAGCGACGCGGAGGTCATGGCATCACAGGTATGGCTACCAAAGATGAGGATTTTGTCGAATCGGTATTTGTTGCGGGTATGAAGGATTATCTCCTTTGTTTTACCAATCTCGGAAGGGTATACTGGCTCAAGGTGTATCAAATCCCGGAAAGTTCCCGGATTGCAAAAGGAAAACCGATTGTTAACCTGCTAAATTTGAAAGATGAGATTGTGACAACAGTTCTTCCAGTCCGCGAATTCCGGGAAGATCGATACCTGTTATTTGCGACAAGGTTCGGACAGGTCATTAAGATCAGGCTCAACGAATTCTCAAATCCCCGTTCAGTTGGCACAAATGCCATAAGAATCCGGGAAAAGGACCAACTGGTAGATGTAATCCTTACTGATGGTACAAAAGAAATTATCCTGACAAGCCGTTTTGGACAGAGCCTGAGGTTCCATGAAGAAACAGTCCGGACTGTAGGTCGGGGCGCTCAGGGGGTCCGGGGAATGAAGATGAGAGGAGAAGATACTGTCGTTGCAGTGACGCTTCTGGAAAAAGATCATCTTCTCACTATATCCGATGTCGGTTTTGGCAAGAGGACAGAATTCGACGATTTCCGTGGGCATGGAAGGGGAACCATGGGTGTCAGGAACATGCAGCTCGAACGTGATGCAGTTATTATCGAATCTCGGGCAGTATCAGATAGCGATGAAATTATCATAATGACTGCTGAAGGAATCGTCATGCGCATTCCTGTCGGGGAAATACGGATTATCGGGCGTGGAACGAAAGGGGTCAGGACTATCCGTCTTGACGATAAGGACCGGGTTGTAGGAGTGGCCTTTATCCAACCTGAAATAGAAACTGCAGATGAAAATAGCAACGATTCAGGCTTGGAAAATGAAGGGTCCGTTGCCTGATGTGGAGACGAATGTATCTGGAATTACCGATCCTTTTTTATTAAATAACCGTGTTTTTTTCGTTTTATCCGGGAATTTCTCCATTATCATAAAATTGAATTGCTTAAACTACCCTGAACTGATAAACAAATGGTACTGCAAGAAATGCCAAAAAGACTCTGGAACCCTGTCCAAAATAAAAAGGCAACCCAAAAAAAGTTCACTCTCTCACGAAAGATCAATGGTCAATGAAAAAATTCCTGAATGCGAAAGTGATACTAAACGTAAATAAGGATATTCGTTTTAGAAGTAGAATCATATTATGTGAGAGGGAATGATTTTTGAAGAGGAAAACGAATCGATGATCTACGGTGAAATATGTTCAGGAAGATCATAAAACAAACGACACGGAAGGAAGGAGAAATCATTGATATTACGCCAGAAATTATAAAAGCTATCCGGGAAAGTAAAGTGCAAAATGGACTCGTCCACCTCTTCGTACAACACTCTACTGCGGCTCTTACAACAATAGAGTTCGAACCGGGCGTGCTTTCCGATTTTAGGCGATCTCTGTGGATCCTTGCACCCGATAACGTTGATTACGCTCATAATACCCGGTGGGGTGATGGAAACGGTCGTTCGCATGTTAAAGCAGCTCTGATAGGTCCCTCGCTGACGCTGCCCCTCGGAGAAGGAGAACTGATGTGCGGGACATGGCAGCAGACCGTGCTCCTTGAACTTGATGTAAATGCTGGTCGGGAACGAACGATAATCTGCACAATTATGGAAAATTAAAAGAATTTTCATCCAGGTTTTTTAACCGGGTTACGTGATAAAAAATGGTTTATTCATGTACGGGCAAGATCATTTGATGTGAAAAGTTATTCCGGTATTAGAGGGTTACTCCCTCCTTTTATCGTCAATTAGGCCATGATAAGTCTTAAGCATGGCGTTGAAACAAAAAATAATCACCAGGTATGGCGTACTGGATATACCTCTTATGGTTTTGCCCCGGCTGACAGATGGGACCGACCGTTGTTCACTCCACGGATTCCCGAAGAATTCCGTCCATGATCAATTTTTCCAGAAAAATCCTGCCAATTCCGTAGAAGCAAATGGAATTGAAATGTCAATTCAGTGCCTGGTCGAACAGTCCGTAAAAAATGAGGAAAACTCAGATCCGGGATATGGTTTTTTGATGCTGCAAAAAAATGCTAATTAGACAAGGACAGTAAAACCATAAGTTACGGTAAGTACGCTATTGACAAAAGAGCTGATTGTTTTAATTTTGTGAAGAGTGCACCTAAGTGACCTTGCCGGCGAAAAATGAAAAAAATTTCGCTCTGTATAAAAAATACTAATGATCCGACTCTGATCCTGNNCGACCTGAAACTTCCGGGATTTCCCGCATCGATTTTACTAAGAAGTACCCCACTATTCCAAAGGTAATCACCGGAGAAACCCAGAAAGGAACCTGAAAACCAAAACTATCGAGGATCATAAAAACACCGAGGAAAAATATGGAATACATGGCACCATTTTTAAGGTAAAGATATTTTTTGATTTTATCGACGTTTCGCAAGGTTAGTTCACGGACTACGAATGCACCGATTCCATTACCGATAAGGATCAGGGGGACTGCCATGGTAAACGCGAAGGCACCGATGACTCCATCGATGGAAAAGGTTGCATCAATAACCTCCAGATAAAAAACCTTGCTCAGGTCAGACATACTGGCAGAATGCAGCATATTTTCCTCAGCTTTTTCAGCATTCTGCCTGAACCCATGGACAATAAAAAAAGCTGTTGAACCGACAACTGCTCCAAAAGCGATCATCGTATTTCTCTCTAATGTAAACCAGACCAGCGCTGTCAGGAGGAGAGAGACAATGGCAAAGAACCAGACACCCTGTGATGCGATAAATCGCTCTCCTCTTATACCGAAATTTTTCCTTTCCAGAAACAACCAATGAAGGAAAAGAAACAGGAGGAAGGTCCCGCCACCCATCAGCAGAACAGGGGATGACTGCTCAATTGCTGAAATGACAATCGGATCGCTTGAGAATGTCGCAATAAATGCCCCGTATGGGCTTAGTGAAGGAGTGGATATCCAGACAATCATCCAGGGCATTACACCACGAATTGCAAAGACGGCAAATAGCAATCCCCATACCAAAAACCAGCGTTTTGCACGCTCAGTCATTGTAGAGAGTACTTCGGCATTGATGATCGCATTGTCAATGCTTGAAATGGTTTCGAACAAAACAAGGCCTGCAATAATCAGGATGATAGAAAAGAGATCCATAAAACACGAACATATACGTTTTTTTTACTTAAAAAAATGACCGGAAAGACAGTTGAAGGACATTGGCAGGTCAGGATATACAGCTTTTCAATAGGTATTGTTCTGAGTTCAGCTGATATATGGTATTTTTTAATATTACCGGACTTTTATTTCTGCAGACTTGAATTTATTTGTCATAAAAACACACGATATCAAAAAAATAATTTATGAATAAAGCATTACAATAGGAACCGACTTTAATACATCATTAATCGATATATAGTACAGGAATGTAAATAGAGTGGATTGTCGGACCGGTGAAGTGTGTTGCTGTGATTTCGGTTCTCTATATTGACAATGATCAGGTGATTCTGGATTCTTGCAGGCATTATTTGGAACGTGAACCGGATATCCATATCGACTTCGTGCCTTCTGCCAAAGAAGCGTTTCATCTACTTAAAACCGTTTCTTTTGATGTAATAATTTCGGACTACGAAATGCCGGAAATAAATGGCATCCAGTTCCTCAAAATCATCCGAGAAAAATTTCCACGGCAACCCTTTATATTTTTCACGGCAAAAGACCGGGAGGAAATTCTGATTGACGCCATAAGTAATGGGGCTGATGATTATGTCAAAAAAGGCGGAGATCCCACCTCACAGTTTGCCGAATTAGCTTATAAAATAAAACGAGCGGTTGCATTACGGGAAAGTGAAAAAAAGATTGCCCGGCTTAACAGGACAGATTCTGTATATCGCCGTTTCAATGAAGCCGTCACACATATTCATGACCGTGCGCGGTTCCTCCAGAACGTTTGCGATATCATGGTCAAGGAAGGAGGATTTGTGATGACCTGGGTTGGATTTGAGGATAGCGAAACCCATATGATAAATAGTGTCATCGCAGCCGGGACGATAGATGATTTTTTTGTAGAAGTAAGAACTGAATCTGATGGCAATTCAAACAGACTAATGCCGATAGTGACTGCAATCAGGCTTGGGAAGTACATTATATGGAATGATATCAAGGCATTGCCTGACAAGGAATTTTGGCAGGAAAATGCCCTTCGGAAAGGATATAAATCAGCTGCTTCATTCCCGATTATTACCGGGAAAAATCTCCATGGGGCAATTACCTTTTACTCCCGTGATGTACAGTTTTTTACGGTCGGCGAAATCCAGATTCTTAACACGATTTCAGAAAATATTTCGTCCGTTCTAACTGAACTCGAGCGGGATGAAACAAGGGGACAATTCCAGGAGGAAATGGCACATACAGAGTACAGACTTTCAGAAATTATTGACTTTCTACCGGTAGCGACATTTGCCATAGACATAAACGATACCATTACTCTCTGGAATAAAACAATGGAGACGCTTACTCATATCAGTGCCGAACAAGTCCTCGGACTGGGCAATTATGAATATTCATTCCATATGTTTGGCGAACGAATTCCCGGGCTCCTTGATCTTGTTTTTGCACCCGATGCTGAACTGGAGAAATATCACTATTCTGAAATACAGCGAAATGGCAATACTATCAGGGCTCAACTCCCACTCAACAGTCCTGAAGGAAAACCCTTCATTCTGGAAATTGTTGCTTCACCATTATATGATCAGCAGGGGGAACTTTCCGGTGCAATTGAATCGGTATATAACAATACAGAAAAAAGCAGACATGATGAAAAATTTTACCGGATATTTGAGATGTCCGAATATGGGATTCTTATTCTCGATAGTGATTCAAAACAGATTACCGAGGTGAACCCGTTCGCTTCTAATCTGACCGGCTATTCAAGAAAATTTTTGATCGGAAAAAATATCGAAGAAACAGGTTTATTCGAGGATCCTTTCCAGGTGGACCAATTTTTTGCAGATTTAACAAAAACGGGATTTATCCGTTACAAAAATATCCACCTTAAATCGCGAAGTGGGAAAAAAATAAACATTGAATTAATCAGCAGGATAATTTCATTACAGGATCAATCGTTCATCCAATGCTCTTTGTATGATATTTTTGATCAACAACGAAATGAGGAGTCCCGGATTCTGGCTGGAAAAAACCTGAATTTGTTATCGGGCATGATACGGCATGATATTCTCAATCAGCTCATGGTAGTGAGCGGTTCTCTCGAACTGGCATCATATAGTATCCAGGAACCTGATTTGGTAAAACATATTAACAGGGCGCAGACAGCAACAAAAACCATACAACGGCAGATTATTTTCACAAGGGAATATGAAAATCTGGGTGCTGGCGTTCCATCCTGGCAAAGTATTTCACCAGTTATTCAACGGGCATTCCTTGAAGTTCAGACAGACACCGTCAGCCTGAACATACAGGAAGATAATTTTGAAATCTTTGCTGATCCCCTTCTAGACAAGGCTTTTTTCCTTCTGTTCAATTATGCGTACAAATACGGGGATAAAGTTACAAAAATCGACATTTATTATCTTTACACTGGTGAACGACTTATAATATCCATAGCGGACAACGGTAGTGGAATTTCGCCAGAAAACAAAATCCACCTTTTCGATTGGAAAGCGGGGAATGAAAAGACTCATGGTCTCTATCTGGTCCAGAAAATTCTTTCGGGTACGGGCATAACGATCAGTGAAACAGGGGAATTCAAAAAAGGGACTCGATTTGAAATTATCGTTCCGACGGATGCCTTTCGTACAGGATTCAATCCTCCGCAACAAAAAAATTAAAAAAACAAACATGATTTTTTTTAGTTTATCAGTTTCTCATGGTCTGCCAGATTCACCAAGGATAATTTTTACTGGAGCCACCCCGACTTTCTGATTTCGTTTTTTCCCTCCCAAAATCAGATGTTCTTGAACATAAAACTAAAGCCTTGCCGAAACAATATTAAAAATTAATGATCTCTCTCCTTTATGTGGATGACGAGCCTGATCTGCTTGATCTCTGCAAATTTTTTCTTGAGCGGGAGGGCGACTTTTCCGTCACTACGGTTACATCGGCCAGCGAAGGTCTGAAAATACTCTCAAATGGCACCGTTGAAGGCATAATTTCAGATTATCAGATGCCGGTGATGGACGGGATTGAATTCCTAAAGCAGGTAAGAACGGACTATAAAGATATCCCATTTATCCTCTTCACGGGAAGAGGACGTGAAGAAGTTGTTATTGAGGCGATCAATAATGGTGCTGATTTTTACCTGCAGAAAGGGGGAGATCCTCGTGCTCAATTCAGTGAACTGAGCCATAAGATCAGGCAGGCAATACGCAGAAAGAAGGCCGAAGAAGAGCTTCGCATGATGAAAGCAACCGTGAGCAACGCCGCTGAAGGTATTCTCTGGATAAATCAGGACGGGGGAATTTCATTTTTTAACGATACTATTTGCACAATGCTTGGATATTCCCGGAACGAATTCGCTTCACTGACGGTTAAGGATATTAACCCAAAATTGTTTGAGAATCACGCAGAGTCTCTGTGGACCCTCCTGAAAGCAAGAAAATATATTACTGTACAGGATACAAACAGGAAAAAGGATGGTTCGGCCATATCTGTGGAAATTCTTCTGAATTATATTGAATTCGGCCCTGATGCTTATGTTTTTGCATTTGTCAGAGATATTACCGATCGGAAACGGGCCGAGGATGAGCTAAAATCAGCATATGAAAAGAATCAGGGTCTCATGGATCACGCTAATGATGCTATTTTTATTGCCAACGCTGAAACTGGTATGCTCCTTGATGCAAACAAAAAAACACAAATGATGACTGGAAGGTCGCTAACTGAAATCCAGAAAATACATGAAAGCGAACTGCATCCTAAAAACGAAGAGGAAAAATACCGGTTATATTTCAAAAAGCATGCCTTGGAAGGGACAGGATTGCAGGAGCAGGTAGTCGTTGATAAAGATGGCAACCATATCCCTGTAATAGTCAGTGCCACAATATTTGATATGGGCGGTCAACGCTGTCTGATGGGGATATTCCATGATATATCAGATATAAAAAAAGCGCATGATGCCCTTCAACTGGCGAATAAAAAACTCAACCTCCTTGCTGAGATAACCCGTCATGATATCAGGAACAAACTAACAGTCCTTGGCGGGTATCTTGAACTTTTTAACGACCGCCCGCCGGAACCCCAGCACTCAATGTACCTGGCAAAATTGAAAGCAGCAGTGAAGATGATTACGGCAAATATTGAGTTTACAAAACTGTATCAGGATCTTGGTGTGGTTGCGCCGGGCTGGCAGAATGTCAACAAAATATTTTATACCGCATGCACCCACATCGACATTAAAAAGATAAGGTTCGAGGCTGATGCGGATAATCTGGAGATATTTGCCGATCCTCTGTTGGAACGAGTATTCTACAATATTGTGCAGAATGCTGTAGAACATGGTTCGAGAGTATCAGTTGTAAAGCTCTCATGGTCTGAATCGCCCGACGATCTTCTCGTCCGTATAGAAGACGATGGCATTGGTATACCCGCGCATGATAAGCAATCCATTTTCGAAAAAGGATATGGTAAGAATACCGGGCTGGGATTATTCCTTTCCCGCGAAATTCTGGCGATTACCAACATTACAATACAGGAATCCGGGGAATTCCAGCGTGGAGCCCGCTTTGAAATGCATGTGCCGAAAAGTGTTTATCGTTTTACCCGGGCAATAATTGCCACCAACGATCAATTGGTATAGCCGGATATTTTAACTCTCCGCCTTTTTCACCTAATTACATTATAAGAGTAATTTTTGCTAATTACCTGGAACATCTTTTTCTGATTTCTGTATTAAGGAAATTTTGGCCAAATCATCCGTAAAACTAAAATGGCGGACAAACCGCTCTAATTGATTCTCGTATCATTATTGCTAGTTATTTTCTCACAATACTCACAAAAGAATAAGGATAATAATCAGGTTAGTCAAGAGGGATGGTTTCAAGTTGTGAGACGAGCTCCCAGATCCTGGTTCTGGCATGTATAGGCATATTTGGATCATTGGAAATTTCATCAATCTTTGAAATCGCTTCCGCGGCACGGAGTCCCATTGCCTTGGAATTGTTAATAAGGAGCGTCCGGGTTTCATCTGCGACTCGCCGGATGTTTCGGGGTATTGAACTGTCTTCCTGAATGCGCTGCAACATCAGGATACAGTTTTCCATAGTTTTTTCAGGGGTGGGCATGGTATCAACGACCTGTGTACCTGTAGTTAATACGTGGAACCGACATATATAACTTAAATATTGATTTGAAGGTGATTAAATGCCGGTACGTAAAGAAGATGAAATCATGGCTGAATACCTCCTTAAAGGAGGAAAAATGCTTGAAAAGTCCTGTAAAACCTGCGGGTGCCCACTCTTCGAAGTTAAGGGTAAAACCCTTTGTGTGGTCTGTACGGAAAATGAAGGAGGTGAAAAACCTGCAAATACGCCAGCAAAGCCAGGTACGCAGGAACCTGCAGGACCTGATCATGGGTGTTCATGTGGAACTGAAGTCCATGATGAAAATAGCTGTTCATGTGGAGAAGAAGAAGGCGGCCTGCTTGCTGAAGAGCTTGCTATGACAATCCATGCGCTCTGCGAACGGATCCACAACGAGAAAGATCCGGAAAACGTCCTTATGCTCATGAATGCAGTGAAGGGGGGGACGGAAGCACTTGAGATTTTATGTAAACTATAAATGTTTACAAAATATTTCCTTTTTTTTATAACCGTTTAATTAACCGCCTCTGCTGTGTGACAGGGGGTGGAGTAAAGCACATCTAAATGGGGAAATCAGTAGATCATGATTACGACCTGTTAGATGAAATCTGCTACTCTCTCACATCGGCGCTCAAACGGCAGTTTCAGGCTCTATTGTCTACCCTTATGCCACGAATTTTGTTTCAAAATAAAATTGAATCTGCGAAGCATATTCGTGACGGTCAAGGANNACCTATACACTTTTTACCTGGGGCCCAGACTCTACTGCTGCCGCCTGCCCGATTTTCGCTCTTCATAGGATATCAGGGAACTTTTTCCTTCTGAAAGAGTGCGGTCCTCATCACGGGAACTCTGGAACCGTTCTTCAAGCGGGATTTGGGCACTCCTTCCCCCAGAAAGTGTCCGATCCTCTTCGCGTGAACTCCGGAAACGCTCTTCGAGCGGTATCCGGGCACTTCTTCCTTCCGAAAGATCTTTCTTCTCGACCGCGGCACTCTGCCTGCCCTTCTCGAACTGGACTCCGCAGTTCCGCTCGCGTACCATAGGGTTGCCGGCTGATGCTTGGGGGAATGAAGAATCGCTGTCAGGAATGAAATCTATCCCGGTATCTGAAGGATCTTTCGCTTTCAGCCGGACAGGGGACGGCGAATGATGATCGTCTGATCGCAAGGCCGGTCGAAGTGGCGAACGCGAGGTAGTAATCTCACCAGGGCACTCATCCAAATCTGAAGTATGCCGTGTACCGGTATATGCGTACCTGCTCCGGCCGGGCGCTGCAGATGACGTATTTCGGATCTTTGCAACCTGTTCGTCAACATCCGTTTCAACTTCGCGGGCACTTTTTTCCGTAAATATCAGAAATTGGAGGAAGGCCTCTGGCTCATGGAACACAGAAACATCGATCCTCTCGCATACAAGCGTCCTTTCAACAGATCCATACCACCCACCCGACCGTATTATAATCGTCTCTTTCTCTGGATCGAAAATGTAAACCCGCTCAATCTCACCATTCCGCCCGAACGCCGTCGCACTAACCCCGTTTCTTTCAAATGAGAACATCTTCCCGACAGCACCATAGTTCCCGCCTTCCCGCATCACGATCTGCCGGCCTCCTGACTCGAACCGGAATGTGCGGGGCGGATGTCCGAAGGAGAACGACTCTTCGAGCATTCCAAAATTGTCAAACGCAAACCGCCGGAGAATCTTTCCCGGTTGTGCAGGATCGTTTTCCGTCATTGTGCTGGAAGACGGATCGAACCGGTAAAGCCTGCGGATATGATCATGACTGTCAAGCACCCGGACACCGCTGACATCATAACGGTAGATCCGGCTGATCGATTCCCTCTGGCTTCCGGCAAATTCGGTGATAACCGATTCTGTCATTATATCAACCTCACATTCTGCTGATTTTTAAAGTTATTCTTCTCCGCTTAAAAGATTGTTCTCACTGGAGTTGTTGATTAGGAACTACATTCATAGGGATATTGGTAACTGAATACCCCCGTTCCAGACAGGGAGCTCCTTCAAAAATAAAATCATGAATGAAATTACAATAGACCTGTTTGCCCCGCCATGTTTTGGAAAGCACTGATGCCGGAAAACCTCAAACCTTACCTCCAATGGCGTTTTCTCAAAAAAGGTCATATATATTCCCGTCGGCTAAGCTCAAAGATCTTCAGTGCCGTCTTCTCCCCAATCCCTTTAACTGCAACAAGATCCTGAAGCCCTGCATTCATGATCGCAAGGACCGATCCAAAATGCGCGAGCAGCAAGCGGGCGTTCTTAAGACCGATCTCCGGGAATGCGGAAACGATATATTCCTGCTCCTCCTTAAGTGAGCGATGCGACTTGTGCGGATGAACTTTCCGCTCTCCCCGATCACTCTCTTCACGTTTCGCGAGGATAAAGAGCATCCGTGCTGTATCCTCTGCATCGCTGGTGAAAAGGAGCGAGACACCCATATCGACCGTGAGAGCCGCGAGCACTCCTTTGATAGCGTTTGGATTGATATCTCGCTGGGAATAGAGATCCCCTCCTTCGATAATCACAATTGGCCGGGTAACCGCTTCTGCCATCGCTTTTGCCTGACCAAGAAGGTCACGGTTGATAAGTGTATCGACAAAGTCCCGGGTCGTTTTCCTTTCGACGAGAATGCGATCACCGATTGCGAAGTCCCCCCGGGGGAGCCGTTCAAGTTTTATTGAAACGCCCAGATCCGACAGGACCTCCACGACTTTGGAGGATGTTTCCCGGTCATCAATAATGATCTTCGGTCCCTGCGGAGTGAACTCATTGATACTAAGCTGCTCAACAATAAGGGGGTGCTGGGATGTGGCAGTCATGCCGCTCATCGTTTTCAGGCTTTTATGCATCTGTTTCTCCTTTGAAGCACTTACATGCCGGTAGACCTCGTCAGAGGTTCCTTTAGTCACGAGGACAACAACCCTTCCAGCCCCGGACCTGCCTGTCCGGCCCTTCCGCTGAATTGAGCGGATCTCTGACGGGACTGCCTCATAGAAAATGACCATGTCGGTCGCGGGAACGTCAAGACCTTCTTCCCCGACAGATGTGGCGATGAGCACCTTGAACACTCCAGAACGGAACCGGGTCAGGGCCGCGATCTGCTTCTTCTGCGAAAGTCCTTTCTCGGCATCCTTTGTCGCTTGCCCAACAAACCTCTCGCTCACAATCCCTTTCTTTGCGAGAAAATCAACGAGAAGTTGCACGGTGTCCCGGTAGGTCGCAAAGATGATGATCCTGCTGTCAGGATGGGATTCGAGCTGCTCCCTGACAAAGCTGAGGACTATCTCAGGTTTCGGATGAATCTCAATGGTCCATTCGAGAGACTGCTCAAAAAGCCGGACAAAAACGGGGTCTTTTACAAGCCTCTGGCTCGCTTTGCTCCCTCCTGAGCCGGTCCCTTCTGCAACAAGTTTCGCGAGGTAGCCCTTCAGGACCTCGCTTCCCTGAGACTCAGCGAGNNCGGGATCACGGTTTGCAATCCGCTGCTGGATCTGGGCATTGATGGCAGAGAGTTCCCGCATCGAGAGCTTCTCGCGTTTCGGCACCGTAAAGTGAAGTGAAGCGAGGAGTGCAAGCCTGTCGTCAATAAGTGCGTTTATGCTGTGGATTGCTGCTTTAAGATCGGGCGGAAGATCGATGGATATATACTCCAGATCCCGCTCATGCACGTAAGGGGCCACGTCCGGGTCGTTCTCGGTCCGCGACTCAATATGAGCGATGCCGAGATTGGTACAAACGTCCTGAACCTTCTCCGGAACCCCGCCCGGCGACGCAGTCATCGCGAGCGTGAGGGGTTTTGCTGCTGTTGCAAAGTAGCGCTGGGCGAGAAATACATATGCATAATTGCCCACCGCACGATGGCATTCATCGACAATCAGGAGGGTGACATCCTCCAGCGTGTACCTTCGGGCAATGAGGTCATTCTTGATAACCTGTGGGGTCGCAAGGATCACTGTTGCCCGGTTCCAGTCGGCAGTTCTCTCATCCGGGGGAGCTTCCCCGGTAAACATGACAAACGGGGAGAGGGCCGCGTCCTTCGGGTCCCTGATTATCAGAAATTTCTCAAAAAAACGGAGATGTTGTTCAACAAGTGGTTTGGTCGGAGCCAGCATCAGGATTCTGCCACCCTCATTGTAGAGCCTGGATGCGGCAACGAGTAAGGCAACTGCAGTCTTTCCCAGTCCTGTGGGGAGGATGACCATCGTATTCGCATCCAGCGCCTGCATCGCGACCGAGAGCTGGTACTCCCTTTTCTCGATGCTGTCCTTCCGGATGAGAGGATGGCTGATATACTCCATAGGTTTTACGTCATGGAAGAGAACTTCAAGCTCCCATTCACGAGAGCGGTGATGGTCTCCGGGACCTTTACGACGGGGATCCTGACCTGTTTCATGCTGTCCCGGTCCCGGACAGTGACGGTATGCGTCTCCTTTGTCTCGTAGTCGACAGTGATCGTAAATGGTGTGCCGATCTCGTCCTGCCTACGGTACCTCCGCCCGATAGCACCCGAGTCATCATATTCTGCAAGGATACCGGACTTATGGAGGACCCGGGTGATCTCGGCAGCGATTGTATCAAGCTCGTCTCGTGCCATAAGCGGGAAGACCGCAACGTGCACCGGCGCTACCCACGGAAGGAGTCTCATTACGACCCGGGTCTCTTCCTCCGCTGTATCCTCATCGTAGGCTTGTTCGAGAACCGCATAACACATCCGGTCGATACCATAAGAAGGTTCGATGACATGAGGGACGATGTCCTCACCCCGGATATCCACGATCTCGTCCCGGACCTCAAAGAGGTCGGCAGGGATATGGATCATCTCGCCGTCAACTTCCACATCTGCTCCTGAAGGGGTCGGGGTTGCATTCGCGAGTTGCCCGAAGATCGCTTTCGCCTTTGTACGATACTGCTTGCCGAGGACACTCATGTTCGGGATGATGCGCCGGCGCGGGACTTTCTTCGGCTCATCGTACTGGATGAACACAGTCAACGGGGTGCCGCTCGCATCCCCATGAGCAGTAAGATCGTAGTTTGTCCGGTCCGCAATACCCACGGTCTCGACCCAGCCGAATCTCTCTGAGAATATCTCGGCATCCCAGCAGTCAGCGGCGTAATGAGCCCGCTCATCGGGAAGGTGCTGCCTGAACCGGAGTCGATCCGGTTTAATACCTATGCGTGCCAGCAATTCGTGAGTCAGAGCAACATAGTAGGCAACGTATTCATTCGCGATGACTCCCTTAGCAACGGCTTCCTGCATCGATATTAATACCGGCGGTTCACACTTTTGCTGCTGTGTATAGGTGAGAAGCGGGATCGTGTAATCTGCGTACCGGGAGAACATCGGGTGACAGTTCTTACAGGAAGGATGGACAAAGATCTCGGCCTCAGCCTGAGTGAACTCCCTGAGCCGGATCATGCCCTGCCTAGGAGAGATCTCATTACGGAAGGATTTTCCGATCTGGACAGCACCGAACGGGAGTTTGTCCCGGTAAAACCTGAGCAGACGTGCGAAATCCACAAACATGCCCTGTGCCGTCTCCGGGCGGAGGTACCCGATCCTCTGGGAACCCGGACCGATACGGGTTTTGAACATCAGGTTGAATCCGAAAACCTCGACATTCCCGAGCACTTCCCCACAGGCAAGACAGTTACAGTGAGCGAGGGCTGATGAGAGAACCTCATTTTTCAGGATCGAAGCATTGTTAATGCCACCTGCTTCTGCGACATGATCCGCCCGGAGATATTCCTTACAGTGAGGGCACTGACACATCTTGTCAGCAAATCCCGAAACATGACCGGAAGCAATGAAAACAGCCTCCTGGGCAATAGTCGGGCATTCGATCTCGTAATAACCTTCCTGGATTACATAAAATTCCCGCCATATATTTTCAATCCGTCGCTTCATCATCGCGCCCAACGGACCATAATCAATAAATCCTGCCACCGAACCATAGCACTCTGAGGTCGGCCAGATAAATCCACGGCGTTTGGCAAGTTCCATTACCTTCTCAAAGACATCATTAGAAACCGGTATCACTCGTTACCACTCTTTATCCTATAAATTGTGTATTTCATTTATCCATTACTAATATTATAACTCTCGTCATAAGCAGAGCTAAAATGCGCGAGCTGCTTTTACTCTGGTAACAAAAGTTACGATAACTGCAAAATACGAAAATTTGATAAGATGGAATAGAAGTGAAACATTTAAGTGGATAGTTAGAATAAGAATCGAGATATAATTATTAATTTTGCAATGCAAAGATTTGTATCAATGAGTTATTTTGTATTCCGGGTAAAAAATGACAGGGAATTAAAAAAACGAATATTATACTCTGTCCTTAACGAGAATCCGTGGTTTGCGGTTAAGGAATACCTCGAAGAACCGGATTCAGCTGATCAAAATTATCAGGTCATCAGATTAGCAGCGTATGAAAAAGGTCCCTATTGCCATCTTAAAAAAATACTGGGTGATTTGGCTAAAAATAAGGAAATTGAATGCCTGGATGACACACTTCCAATATAGTACTCTTAAAAAATATTTCAAATCATCAATAAAATTCCAGACATCACAAAAAATCACCCTCATTTATAGGTTTTTTGGTCAGGCATTGCATAAGGATACCATTAAATAGATGGGGAAGTATTGTATATTCCTAATCCCATAACGGGGTATGCAATGACCGAAGACAAACGCAAAGTACAGCTTCTAAAACTCTTTAGTACCCTTTCAGGCAAGACAAAGATAGTTGAGCCAATGAAAAATATCCACGGTACTTTAAGAGACAGCGATGCAATCGAACGCGAGGTTGCACTCGTTATGCGAGAAATTACCGAACAGGGAATCTTCAAAACTTCCCTGAAACCGATCCAGCTTGCAAAACTGGTGACCTCGTTTTATGCCGGCAAGAATGATACTGAAATTGCCCGCCAGCTCGGGGATGAGAAGCTCAGTAAAACTGTTGCTCGTGCACGAGTGAGACTGAAACTCTTCCGTGAGCTCGACTTCAAGATGCCGTTTGACAAAGCAAAGATGGAAAAACTGATCGAATCCGGTAAAACCATGAAAGAGGTTTCCGAAGAACTGGGGGTCAGTCCATCAACGCTACGGGAATATCGCCATGTGATTGAAGAGCAGGAAGATCCAACGATTGATCCGTATATAGACAGGGTACGCGATGTTATGGAGGATCGTGATCTCTCTGAGCAAATGACCCGGAGTGCAACTGCAGATAGTCTTGGAGATTCCATTGATATCACAGAAGCTGAAATGATNNCCGTAGAATCAAATCTCCATATATGCAACTTTCCTGGCTTGGGCATGCATGTGTCCTTCTGACCGGATCAAAAAAAATTCTCATTGATCCCTTCATTGAAGGGGGCAGTGTCATCTGGACATCCCCGGATATCGTAGCGGTCACCCACGGTCATGAGGATCATATTGGAGAAACTGTGGTGCTCGCAAAAAAAACTGTGGCAGTAACTGAGATTGCTAAGTATCTGACATCAAAAGGACTTGCTGCTGAAGGCATGAACATCGGAGGGACTATCATTGTCGACGGAGTTTCATTTACTATGACTCCAGCCATCCATTCTACCGGAATATCAGACGGCGAAAGCGGAAGTATTGGGGGAGCTGCTGCAGGTTTTGTCATCACATTTGACGGCGTGAAGGTCTATCATGCTGGTGATACCGCACTTTTTTCGGATATGAAATTAATTGGAGATCTCTACCATCCTGATGTAGCATTGCTCCCGATTGGAGGCAGATACACGATGGGACCGGCAGAAGCAATGATTGCTGCTAATTTTATTGGAGCCAGGAAAGTTATCCCTATCCACTACAATACCTGGAAAAAAATAGAGGTAGACCCCCTCCCGTTCAAACAGGCAATTGAACGAACAACAGACATCAAAGTAAGTGTTCTCCAGCCCGGCGAGACAATAGTCATAGACAGAGATGAATAGCTCCGTCTTTCAAAAGATCAGAATAAATACCGGAATATATCGTTTAACAATCTCAATACAGTTGAGTACCTGTTAATGATTTTTACCAGGGCAATACACTGCGGTCAATAAATGGATCGGGATTTGAAACCCATTCTAGTTAACATTTTCAAAGTCAGAGCATGCAAACAAGTCCGCAGTTCCCTATGTGGAGTCCGGGAAATTTAAAAGATATCCGACGAATGTTCTACGATGACTATGAAATCAATTCGCATCTATTCATTCCCGGTTTTTTTGGATAAAGCCGATCAAAGAAATGCCTATATTTCGATTTCAAATGTCAGGTTGGTAACCCTCCGATTACTGGTATAAAAATAAGGATATGTTACAATACAACAAATCGTTCAGATAACGAATGAGGGAATTCCACCGGTAATATTCCAGATTGTGCCGGATCTCCAGATGCCACATGAACCCCTGCAGGTACACGGGAGTATTCCCGGATTCCCCCGGGATTAACCATAATTATTCTGCTGGATATCATTTAATGCTACTAAATCCCGGACTTCCTCGGGGCTATAAGAAGATAAGTGACGGCATCCCTGCCCAACAAAAGTTCAATAAGATGCGAAAACATTGAAAATCAATATCTGTTTATACGCAAAGAAATAACTGAAAGGGATTGACAGTGATGGCAGATGCGTTTAATATTATTATGGTGATTGCGCTCGGAATGATGGCAGGGACGGGATCAGGGTTAGTTCTCGGATCTATCGCAGGTAAACAGAAAGGGAAGGATTCAGAACCGATCAGGAAAAATAAAATAATCAATAGTGTAATGGTTATCACTTGCACTTTTCTTTGTATCGTCACCCTTGCATATTATTCTCTATTTTATTTTGGGTAATTCATTAACTTTGCCCCTAAATTTTTTTGATTTTATGATTTGATAATTGAAAATTTTTGTAACGCAAAAACTGAAAATAAAAATTGACAACAATTATATTGACATCATATTTTGTATAAGGATCTCTCGTATTGTAGGAGTCACAACAGTGGCGGGGGAGGAGGTATCACCTATTCCCTCGGACCGTAAAACCCGTTGATCTGTGTGTTATTTTATGAAGATTTTGTGTAAAAATCAGGTGCCGAAATAACATATTTACCGTGATTTTTATGATTTAACGGTCATTCCATGCCTTAAAATAACAAATATTTCCGGGACTTAAAAAAAATTCTTAAAAAATGCTCTTTTACGTGAATTTTTTTTAAAACAAAAAGACTATAGTTAAATTATTGTGAAGTAATAAATAACGTAACGTAGAATGGTTAAACCGTACTTTCAAAACCCAAGAAAATGATAATAATCGGGAAAGACAAAGCAGGGTTTTAAAACAAAAATTTTTTCCAGCGAATCAGAAGAGGAGAAGTGAGACAAGCGATGTTAAAAGCAACTATTGATGCNNATTTCTGCTCTCGTCCCTGAGTGCCGGCTGCATGTTGATGAGAATGGGATCTCTACAAGAGCAGTTGATACTGCTAACGTAGCGATGATCGGGATCGAGCTTAAAAAAGAGGCTTTTGATTCCTACAAAGCAACAAAAAGCCAGTTGGGTATAGATATTACCAAGATGAAAAACATCTTCGGGATGGCAGGCAAAGGGGATCTCATAAGNNNNTAATTTCCGGTGATGATTTTAACAATGCCATGAAAACGGCTGCAGTGATATCAGATAAGATTGCTCTTGGAATCAACCCAAAAGAGCAAACATTTTTCCTGATTGCTGAAGGCGATACCGATAATATCCGGCGGGAATTCAGTAAAGATGAACTAAAATCGCTGACACCGGTTGAAGCACGATCNNCTCTTTTCCCTCGATTACCTTAAGGATATGGGGAAGGTTATGAGCAAAGCTGCCGAAGTCGAAATCTATCTCGGTATTGACCATCCGGTCAGGTTCTCATTTATTATAGCAGGAGGTAATGGCCACGTCGANNAAGGAACTTTCCCATTTTCCCTTTTTAAAAAAAGCACAGGACCATATCAAAGATATATACCCTCCCCTTGAGATCCTACTCAGCCAGGAACGGGGGAAAATTATTGCCGATCTCGCCTCAAAGCGTATCGGACAGGCATTATCTTCAAAAAGATCATTTATCACTCACTTTCAGCAGCGAGACGAGGATGAAATTGCAAGCTATGTGGTATCCCGGATTATTGCATCATGCTTGCAGGACAAACAGATTTATGATCGGTTAACCCGGTATGAAGCGGAACGTGCATATTATTTTCTTGTATCAGAAATTGGAACAGAGGACGGTGAAAAAGGATGGAATGAAAATACTCTTCTCGATGAGGAGGGTTATAGTCCTCTTTCGAAATATATTGCCCATGAGTTCGGCATAAATATCCAAAGTGATAGCATGCCACTAGCTGATTACGTTGAGATTATCGCACCGCTCCATGAGGCGAGATTTAAACTTGTAAACAGGAGGCTACAAAAGGGATTTGTCAGGATAAAAAAAGAAGAACGGTATGAATTACTACGCGAACACATACGGGTTTTCCTCCGCCGAGATCTGCCTTATAAAATCCCAAAATCACTTTGCGAGCAACTGGCTTCCGTGTCGGAACCATTGAAAAAAAGATACCAGGAGCAGATGCTTCAGCAGTTTGGAGTAATTGAGGAAGGGGCATACCCCCCATGTATACAAGCGTTAATTCTTGCATTGACATCAGGAACCAACCTCACCCATCCCGGGCGATTTGCCCTCACCACGTTTCTTCATACGATTGGGTTGAACGTAGCTGAAATTGCTCAATTCTACCAGATGTCTCCGGATTTCGATGCAGAAAAAACAATGTACCAGGTAGAACATATAACCGGGAGGGGAGGATCAGGGACAGAATACACCGCGCCGGCCTGTCCTGCCATGAAAACTACCGGACTCTGTGTTCATAGAGATACTCTCTGTGAAAGAATCAGTCATCCGCTTTCTTATTATAAGGTGAAAAAAAAGGATTCGATAAAAACTGGCAAGGAAAAAAATAAAAAATCCGGTTAATGTTCAGATAATCTTTTCATTTACTAGGTACCCGGCGCCTGAAAGGAACAGAATAAAAGTCATGATCGCCCCAAGGTAGGCCACTCCGGAAACAATTATCATTGGTAAAATTGCGAGTAAAACTATCAGGACAAGGAATCCCGAAACGCCGATGACTACATCAAGGAGTCGTGCATCCATCCCGTTAATCTCTAACTCAAAAGGATATATGTATATCCGAATTCCAGGTGATATCATTGAAGGTCAATTACCCAAATCGTACGCGATAAAAAAGGTGAGTGTCATGAAAATTACGGGCCAGGAGCATGATGTAGTACTAGAACAACTTTCCCGGGCCGCGGGACTGCTCGTTGAATCAATGGATATCCGGCTTGTCCCGGCAGGAGGAACGAAGTTTGCGTACGCTCTGGCTGGCGCACGGGATAAAAATGACATTGCGGGAGTACACGGAGGGATTGTATCTCAACGGGGGAAGGTGCATGCAGCTGGTTCCTGTATTTACGGCGCGGATGAATATATTGGACGAATCGTGCTTACCGCCATGAAATTTGATCCTCGTATGCGATGTGCGGCGACCATACGATTTTTCCCCCAGGTACTTCCTGTCATTGACAACATGCTGCTCGAATGTGAAGCGTTTGATCCGAGTCTGGAGCCCCCCGGGATTAGTTCAATGGACTGGGGGGTTGCCTTCTGCTGTAAAAATGGAGTGCCGGACATATGCTATGACGAAGGGGGGAGGGGCAAAGAACCAATAATTCGTCTTTTTGGTGAAAAACCGATGGACATAACGAACAATATTATTATGATATCGAACCGCATGATAGATATAGAACTTTGAGGAACTGCACATGGGAATTAAACCGTCATACATCAAAACTCTCGGCACTGATTTGCTGGCCAGACAGAGGGAATATTTTTCCGGAAGCTTCGATGAAAATAAACAACAACTTGGTAAATCTGCGGTAATTGGAAGCAAACGAGTCCGAAACCGGGTCGCCGGTTATATCACGAGAAAAATAAATACGAAGAAACGCTCATAACCTTATTCATGTTCGAAGGTGTCCTTCCGGCTATCATAACCCCTTTTAAAAGGAACTCTGCGATGGACCTTGATATTCAGGGTCTCGAGCGTAATATTGATTTTCTTCTTGCCTGTGGAATCCAGGGAATTGTACCCTGCGGATCCACGGGGGAATCTGCAACACTGACGTTTGCTGAACATGAAAAAGTTATTGAAATTACGGTAAATAAGGTTAATGGCAAGATCCCAGTACTCGCCGGTACCGGCTCCAATAACACAGCAGAAGCGATCCGGCTGACAAAAGCTGCAAAGGACATCGGCGCTGATGGAGCTCTTGTAATAAGCCCCTATTATAACAAACCAAATCGTTCAGGACTGATAAAGCATTATACAAAGCTTGCCGATCTTGATTTCCCGATAGTCATGTATAATGTTCCGGGACGGACCGGACAGAACATCGAACCTGAGCTTGTAGCAGAGCTGGCGGGCCATCCCAATATCGTTGCCATCAAGGAAGCAAGCGGAAGTATAGGACAGATCTCCCGGATCATTGAAGAAACGCAAGATGATGATTTTGCGGTGATTTCCGGAGATGACAATATTACCCTCCCTATAATGGCACTGGGGGGGTCAGGAGTTATATCCGTTGCCGCTAACGTGGATCCCCTGCGAATGGTAGCTATGTATCAGGCCGCAAAAACGGGGAATTATCAGAAAGCACTTGTTCTCCATTATGCGCTGTCTCCGCTTTTTCGATCGATGTTCATAGACACCAATCCGATTCCGGTAAAAAAGGCAGTTGAGATTCTGGGAATGGCTGGAGGACCGGTAAGGCTCCCGCTGGATGAACTCGATGAAAAGAAGACAGAACAGCTCAAAAAAATTCTTGGCACAATTCCAAAACGAAACCGTGCAGGACACGCTCCGACTCAGAAGAAACCGGGGAAAACTGTGGCGGGAATAAGAAAAACAATCACAAAAAGATTGTACGGAGATAACACAACATGATAAAAGTGGTCGTTTCTGGTGCCTCCGGACGGATGGGACAAACTATTGGACGGATGGTCAGTGAGTCTGCTGATCTTGAGCTGGTCGGGGGAATTAATCTTAAACCGGGTATATTTTTCGGTGTCGATATTGTTGAATCAAAGAATGCGGAATCACTCCTGCAAAACGTAAGACCTGATGTTCTCATCGATTTCACGATTGCTCATGCGGCTATCGGAAATATCAAACTGGCAGCACGCAACAAGGTGGCACTTGTCGTTGGGACTACCGGTTTTACCGCAGAACAGACAGCGGATATGGAAAAAGCTATCAAGGGATACGTTCCTGCTGTCGTTTCTAGCAACTTTTCACTGGGGGTAAATATTTTCTGGCAGATTCTGAGGGACGCAGGAAAACTCCTGAAAGATTACGATATTGAAGTGATTGAAGCTCATCACCGGAATAAGAAGGATGCGCCAAGCGGAACCGCAAAAACAATACTGCAGATTCTTGATGCAGAGGTGGGGCCCCGAAAGAAGGTATATGGTCGTGAAGGTGTGATGGAACGCCAGGACGAGATTGGTGTGCATGTTATAAGGGGAGGGGATATTGTTGGTGATCATAAAGTAATGTTCTCAAAAAATTTTGAGACTATCGAACTTTCTCACCGGGCATATGACAGGTCGGTTTTTGCAACCGGTGCACTTCATGCCGCACGCTGGGTTGTGGGTAAAAAACCGGGAATTTATGGCATGAGCGACGTATTAAATCTAAAAAAATAATGATGCGAATTCTGGTTTGAAAATAATAGTTTGACCTCATTTTTTTTATTATTCATCTGATAATCAAAAAAATACGGATAGATTAGGGAATTGTTTCAGGTTCCGGATTTTCTTAAGATAAAAAATGTTTTTGGGGATCCTGGTTAATCGTTTTTTATCAGAATGGTAAAATCGAAACCTATTTTTTATCTTTTGTTTAAACATATAGAATGAAGTGAATGCATTGGTTGCGATCGTTGACATTAGTAAATGCTCTGGATGCGAAACATGTGTAAATGAATGCCCGGCGTCGGCAATAGCAATGGAGAACGAAAAAGCAAAAATTGATAAGGATATGTGCGTTGACTGTGAGACATGCGTAGATATCTGCCCTTCTGAAGCGATTCATATGGAATAACGCCGGAGAATACTCCGGCAAATCGCCGTTACTGCGATTTCGGAAGAATCCCCGTATTGGATCTCCATTGTTTCTTTTTGATCTTTTTTTTGTAGCAATAGCGGTTTTTCCAGCATTGCACGATTGAGGATGCCATACAGTTATGAGAATAAAAATTAAAAAAACAACGTTTTTATCATCGCAGGAGAAATGGGATTTTACAACCCGCCATATTTCTACGGGAATGCAGACACACAGGACATGACTTATATGATTAATGTTGGAGTGCTCGGAGCTACGGGTGCGGTTGGTCAGCGATTTGTTGAACTGTTAGCGGATCATCCCTGGTTCAATCTTTCAACGCTAGCCGCTTCTGAACGAAGTGCGGGACAGCCCTATGGAAAAATCGTAAACTGGCGTCTCGAATCGCCTTTCCCGGAAAAGATCGCAAAAATTAAAGTTTCGCCTATATCTCCAAAATCGATGAAAGGCGTTGATTTGGTTTTCTCGGCCCTTCCCGCAGATATTGCAGGACATGTGGAGACTGAATTTGCCGATGCAGGCATTGCTGTCTGCAGTAACGCAAGTTCTCACCGGATGGAGCCTTCCATACCGCTTGTTGTACCGGAAGTCAATCCTGATCATCTTGGTCTCATTGACGTCCAGCGTGATTCGGGTAAAGATGGATTTATCGTAACCAATCCAAACTGTTCCACAATCATGATGGTCGCCGCTCTCGCACCACTCAGGATATTCAAATTTTCGGATATCCGGGTGGCAACTCTGCAGGCGATTTCAGGTGCCGGATTTTCCGGNNAAGAAGAGAAGATGGAGACCGAGACTCTTAAAATCATGGGAACTCTGAAGAATAACAAAATAACCGATGCTTCCTTTAATGTAAGTGCCAGTTGCCATCGTGTCCCGGTGATTGATGGTCATACAATGTCGATTTGGATCGACATTAAAGAGCCGGTGGAGAAACTGAAATCTGCTTTTTATAATTACAAACCTCTTATCAAAGGCCTTCCTACACAACCTAAAGAATCCATACATTTTTTTGACGACGAAAAAGACCGTCCGCAACCTCGCCTTGACCGGATGCGTGGAAATGGAATGACTGTATCGGTAGGCAGGCTTCGGGAAGGCATTCGGTTTGTTGCAATGGGGCATAATACGATTCGCGGTG
>PMDE01000032.1 GCA_003154335.1 Methanoregula sp.
CATTGCCATCACCGTCGCCTCCGCATCTATTCCCCGGAATGTTGCTTTTGAGGTATTTATTGGTACGACAAACCTCGCAGGGGGAGTCTCAGTGGCATTTCTCCAGGGCATTGATGCCTCGCTCTGGGCATCGATCGGTATCATGGGAATTGCCGCAGTCCTGTCCTGGATGAGGGGACATGAAGTCCGGCGATTATAATCGCAGAGAGAATAACCATCAGCAGGGAGGGGTTTTAGATCCTGCCGGAAAGATAACGTGATATCCAAAAAAGAGGATTTCTTTGCATGCTGACTGACAAACGTTTTTAATTTCAAAATCAATTAAGAGTTCAGCATTGATTTGAAGGGGGAAAACGGTGTTTACCAATATTCTTGTTGCCCTTGATGGCTCAGAAGCCAGCCAGCGTGCACTGGTCAGGGCTGTTGACGAAGCTGAACGTTGGAAAGCAAAGCTCCAGGTCATATATGTAGTCGAGATGATTAATTTCTCTTCACTTACCCCGGACAATACTTTGGAAGGGGAGAACACCCGGGAAATATTATACCGTGTTATGGAAAAGGAGGGAAAAGAGGTGCTCCGGAAAGCAAAAAAATCCGGTACCGAAAAGGGCCTTACGGTAATCACTCACTTAAAACAGGGCCATGCGGGGATCGAAATTGTTTCTCTTGCTGAACAGGAAAAATCCGATCTCATCGTGGTCGGATCCCATGGCAAGAGCAACATCGATCGCCTGCTCATGGGAAGTGTCAGCACCTTTGTCGTTACTCACAGCAAAATCACTACGATAGTAGTGAGAACCTGAATAGTCGGGAAATATTGACAAGCCGGATTGAGGGGGAAGAAATTTTGTGAGGCCCCGTAGGGAAAAATCTCCACCCTTGGTAATTAATCCTGGTTGCGGGATAAATGGCTGAACAATATCCGGGCAGGATTTTTCACCAATTCCACAGCTCTGTTTTTTTCCCTTGCCACCGTGAAATGAGAGTCTCGGAGATTCTGAAATTTCACTCACAGGACAATAGACTGGAAACAGGCGATAAGGTTAGAACTAAAATGAGGGAAAAGGGAGATCTGCCAGCAGGGGGAGATCCGGCACAAAGTCATTCATGACCTTTCGGGGAACCTGGCCCGGATCCACAGATTTTCCCATGGTATTCCTCCCAGCAGATGTGCCGGCAGATGTTTCCTACTGCCCTGAATGCATCCTCAAGGTCGGGGAAATTCGGAATCCCTGAGTCCCGGAGTATGCGCAGGGGTGTCTTCATGGAATCGCCGCCGATCATGCACCCGACGATCATCTTATGGGTATTTTTCGAGAACCTGACCAGTTCATTCGCGACACGGATCGGGTCGGATATTGCCGAGGGGACTGCAATGACAAACGCAATGTCCCAGGCATCCTGGTTTTTTATCATAATATCGAACGTGCGGGCAAAACGCTCAGCTGAAGCATCCCCGACCATATCAACAGGGTTGCGCCGGTTCCAGTCAGCGGGCAGGACGGTATCCAGTTCCGCGATAATGGCAGGGGGGAATTCCACCAGATCGATACCGAACTGTTCTGCATAATCTGATGACATTACTGCAAATCCCCCTGCGTTACTGATGACAATGGCACGGATCCCTTTCGGGTACCCTTCTGAAGACAGGAGTTCAGCGGTCTGGAATGCTTCACGCATGGATCCCACGGGTATTATACCGGCCTCACGGAAAGCAGCCATATATACCTCATAACTGCCCGAGAGTGAACCTGTATGGGAAGATGCAGTCATCCGCCCGATCCGGGATGAACCGGACTTGATGGCGACAACCGGCTTTTTTTCAGTGATCATGCGGGCAATATCCATAAACCGTTTTCCTTCCCGGATCTGCTCGACATACAGGATAACTGCACGGGTATGGGGGTCATCTTTGGCATACCAAAGGAAATCCTCAAAACTGAGATCTGCCTGGTTGCCTATACTGATGACTGCGGAAAACCCGATCTCCTCCGGCAGGCTCCAGTCCACGATCGTAGAGATGATAGCCCCACTCTGCGAGATAAAAGCAAGGTTACCGGGTTTGGGAGACACCGGGTCAAAGGTGGTATTGATACCCTGGTGGGGAAGCATAATGCCAAGGCAGTTCGGCCCCATGATCCGCAGGTTATATTCTTGTGCTATCGCCAGAACCTCGTCTTCAAGTTTCTCACCTTCTATCCCTGACTCCCGGAAACCGGATGAAATGATGATGACAAGAGGAATGCCTTTTTCCCCGGCTTCTTTGACGATTATTGGGACATAACGTGCCGGGACTACGACAACTGCCATACCGACAGGATCGGGAACAGATGCGAGATCGGGATAGACTTTACGCCCAAGAATTGTTGTGTGCTTTGGATTTACCGGATAGACATTCCCCGGAAATGAGAGCAGGTTGCGCAGAACCGCATACCCGACCTTGCTCGGTTCAGGACTTGCTCCGATTATCACAATCGATTTAACGTTCAGGATCTCCGGCGCCATGGGGGATCGTTGCTCTGAGGTTCCCTCGTGAGGAGTATCTGTTATGAAGATCCGGGCATCCACTACACATGCACCCTTCTCATACAAAAAAACCGGATTGAGATCAAATTCCGCAACTACAGAACTATTGACAAAAAACCGTGCCACCGTGTCTATCAGGGCAATAAGCCCTTCTTTGTCGAGCGCCGGTTCGTTACGAAATCCTGTTATCAGGCGATACGCCTGCAATTCCCGGAGCATGGCATCGATATCCTCAGTCGTGACCGGGAGCACCCGGAGGGAAACGTCCCGTATCAGTTCGACAAGCGTTCCCCCAAGGCCGACGGTAATTACCTTTCCGAAGCTTGGATCGGTCTTCCCGCCAATAAGGATCTCAAGTCCCTTTGGTTTCTGCTGTTCGATAATCACTCCGTCAATGACCGCCGCTGGATCAAATGCTTTTACACGCGCACCAATCAGATCAAATGCCTTTTCTGCATCTCCAGAGGAGGCAATCCCCGTGATAACGCCCCCTGTGTCGCTTTTATGGATAACCTGGGGAGAGATGACCTTCATGACCTGAGGGTATCCGACCTGATCAGAAACACCTGCTACTTCCTGACGGGTCCGGACAACGAAAAATTCGGGAACNNGAGGGTTATGAGGTTTTTTACCATTCCGGTAAAATATCGCGCGGTGTGTGAGAGAAAAAAGAAACGGCGGCTTTGGAAAACCTGATATGTACGAATCGGGTTCATCCCGGATCTAGGAAAATCGTACTACAACACGAAGGACTCGTCTCAGGGCCTCTCCCGAACAACGGGATTATAGTTTTTTGACTCTGTTGAAATCCTTTGCCGGTAAGTAAAATCCCGTTCGTGGGATCCAAAGTCCCACTTGAATCCGAAACGGAGTTTCACAAAAACGCTCTGACGCCAATGAGCGTACCCCCCCCTCATGGTCGCTCGGGCGCCTCGTCGGACCCTCGCTGGGCTGGAGGTTAATCAGGAAGCGTTCATATCGTCGGGGGTCAAGGGGACCGCTCCCCTTGGGCTGCCTCCCCCCTCTGGGGTAGAGAGGGGGTCACCCTCATAACTTCTACAGAGGACTTTGACCCCCTCATAGATTGAGGGTTTCAACAAAGCCAGTTTTTTAATCAATCGATCCGCCGCATGGGCTCCCCGCCGGGGGCGGCGGCATTCATCGTGACTGATCGATAGAGCGGTATCAATCCAACATTGTTTTTGATTAATAAAATTTTCATAAGAAATCCTCGTTTTCCGCCTTTGCTTTTTCTACAAATTCACGCTAAGCACACTCACGCTTTTTCGTTCCTGCCACCATACGAAGAATTCGTCTTCAGGCACTCAGCCATATCGCGAAGAACGGGAACAATATCCCCTTCCCGTTCGTACCGGTCGCGTATAAGCTCACCAAGGCTTCCGTTCTTTATACGATCTTCTATGACCGGAAGATACTGTCGTTCTTCTGCGCTGGCGTGTTTCCACGCTGTTTTGAACAAATTCAGAAGTTCGGGTCTCATCTCTGCTGTCCCACCCCGGATTGCCTTGTCAGTGGCTTCCAGCAGGGATTGCTGGTCCCGGGGAACAGGTAGTTCCGGGCAACGCAGGAGAGACTGGAGGAATGCACAGACTGCCATGTCCGAGTGTATGCATTCCTGCTCATCAAGTGCTTTGACCTCGAGACAGTTCCGGGAAAAACGTACGATGAGGCCGCTTGAGTTTACCCATTCTTCGCAAAGAATCTCAGCATCCCGCGCCCGGAGCGCAGAAAAAATCTCCTCCTGGGTCAGAAGGTAATCGTTGACAGACCGGATCTTTTCAGGAATGATCCGGTTGCAGATAAGGGGGATCTCTTTCTGGTTCTTTCGGTAAAAGACGAGACGGTTATCGACAGGTCCCGTAAGGACACCTTCTACCATCGGAGAAGACGCAGTAACCGCAATGAGATACGGCAGCAGAAGGCGGATCCGGTTATAGAGAGTAAGGAGTTCGTTTTCTCCGGAATAGGACAGGTTTATCTGTAATGCCTGGATATTGAGCCATCCATGCTGCTGGATATTGAAAATACGGTCATATGTTTCGTAAAATTCCCCCTCATCATGATCCCAGACAGCACTGCGGCAGGGCACGAGCGTCGGGTGCATACCAAGTCCGAGGAGATAGTAGCGGTCCCGGAAAATATGGTAAAATTTCCGGATTCCGTTAAAAAGATGCCTTTCAAGTGACACAAGATCATCAGAAGGATTGCGGGGGATAATTTCAATGACAGTCTTCTGGAGCTCTTTACCAAGTTTGACGTCACCAAACAGTATCTCGGACGCAAAACGCCCGCAGATGGTTTTTATGATGAGGTCAGAGACCGGCAATGCATTGAAATGTTCGTCATTGATGGAGTATTCATGCTCCGTACCAATCGTCATGACAGGTAATCAGTCCTTTTTTTTATCCGGGGTAATTTTCTTGTCAAAAAATCACTTCGTAAAAAGATACGACACAATCTGTTCAAAGACAAGGGGATAGCAGTCGTCCTCTCCGCTCTCTATGGAAGGGTTGTCATTTACCTCAATTACAAACGCATCTCCGTTAGTAGTTTTAATATCAACGCCATAGAGACCTTTTCCGATGGCATCTGCTGCATTAATACCGAGCCGGATAACCTGGGAGGGGACCTTATCCGGAGAGACACTTTCAACACCGCAATACACGAGGTGCCCATTTACCGAAGCCTGGATTTTAAAAGTATCAGATGGAATCGTGTACTTGCATGCATAGAGCAGCTTACCATCAAGCACCCCAACCCGCCAGTCATAGTTACTTTCAACAAACTGCTGTACGACTATCCAGTCCGAGAGCTTGATAAACCTGCGGGCAACTTTGAAAAATCCCGCGATATCATGCACTTTTTCAACACGAAGAGAAAAAGAAGTTGAAGGTTCTTTCAGAATGAGAGGAGACCCGAGTTCATCAAAAAGGCGGGTAACCTGATCAACCGTGAGATCGGTTTTTGACAAAAAGACTGTTTTTGGCAGGGAAATATTCTTTTTTATGAGGTGTGAATACATGTTGACCTTATCAGAACAGATCTGGATAGACAAGGGGTCATCCAGTACCGGTATCCCATGCAGGGCTGCCACTCTTGCAGCAACATACGTGACGTTCATCGGGTCAGTCCTGGCCCGTATGAAGAGGGCATCCATACGGGGAATCTTACCGATGTCTACCGGAAAAATATAATTCACATCATGTCCCATCCCTTCAGCAACATCACGGCAGCGGATAAGTGCATTCAGCTGCTCTGAATTGGAGAGCGTCTTCCTGTCCACGAAGATTCCGAGATGAGTCATAGAAAGTCCTGATGGCTGAGATATGCCGCAAGCAGCGATCGTTCCTCATCGGACATCTGAGAATATTTTGTTGGGGCCAGTGATGAGAGGAGGTACTGATCTCCGCTCTTTACAAAAACGATCGTGAGAAAAGGAATAGAATAGTGGTCGTATACCTTTTCTGCAAGAAGTGCCACGGGGGCACTTTGCCGGATTGTTTTGCCAAAGATCGCAATACACGAATGAAGTGTCGCTTCTTCTTCCAGTTTCTGGTAACAGAAGGGATACTTTCCCCGGTTTGTGATATGTTTTATCACTTCTTTTGCCTTATCGGTGTCATTGACGACAAAGAAGTCAGAGGGGGATGCAAAATAATTCAGGCCATAGAGAATGGCAGGCAGCGGGATATATCCCTGGGATATCCCCCAGGGACACACCGGGATACCTTCGAGTTTAGCCCGTTCAAGGCAAATCGGCACTACATAGGCATCGAGAATGGTACTGGTTGACGGCCTGACGGGTTTATTTTCCAGTTCATGGGTCAGGATTGAATAATAGGTCTCAGTCTTGTAGGAGTAATTCTCGCTGATGATATGGAAAATACCGTCACGCAGGAGAATAAAAAGTGAGTCCCGATGCATATTCTGTTCACGCTTTCCATCCGGCTTTGGGCCGCTTTTGNNAATCCCTACCAGGAATTGGTTCATTCTCTTTTCTGTTCATCGGGAAATCAACCCTCAGGTGTTTTCTGAAACAGAAGGAATAATCTGATGTTTTTCATCATAAGCATGAAACTTCGATCCACAACAGGAATTAAACCGGAAATCTGTTTTCACCCGGGCAGGAATTCCCCGTTCTGCAGAAGCTATTGTTTCAGCAAAAGAACAGGGCGACCGGGGATCTCCTTTTTCGTCGTGACCGTTGTTGAGACATTCATTCATGTTCAACACAAATCCAATTTCATCATTGGATTATCGTTGATAGGTATATGTAAGTGTCTTTAAAAAATTTTGCAGACACACGGACCGGCTCAAGGCATTCCTGAGTCCCTGAGGGAACGGTCGATTATTACCTGACAGGAATTTATTTCTGCCAATTGCAGGAAGATCGACTCCTGACAGGACCAGAGACAAGGTTAACATAACATTAATATTCCCTTATCACCATCAGTAATAACGATGCACATCCCCACCCCGGAAGAACTTCGTGCACGCCGTGAAGCACTCGGCATGAAACAGACTGAACTTGCAAAGCGCGCCGGAATCAGCCAGTCCATGGTTGCACGGATTGAAGCGGGAAATGTTGATCCACGGGTTAGTACGTTATCCAAGATCATCGTCGTCCTGAACAGCCCGGAACCTAAAAAGATCCGTGCAGCCCAGATTATGCATACCCCCGTGCTTTCTGTCCAGCCTCAGGATGCGATAACCCGTGCAGTGGAAATTTTTGAAAAGAATAATATCTCGCAACTGCCCGTGATAGAACGGGGAATTCCGGTTGGCTGTATTTCTGAAACCGTAATCGTAAAGGCGATTGAACAGCAACGGCTGCATAAAACACATCTCTTTGTTGTCCGTGACTTTATGGAACCGGGTTTTCCCACGGTCCCCCCGGATATGGATGTTGAAACCGTGATAAACATCCTGCAACAGAATCATGCTGTCCTTGTTGTCGAGGGCAGGATCGTCAGCGGCGTGATCACCAAGCATGACCTGATCTCGTTAATTGTATGAAAACCGATGCCGGAGTATTTTTCAAGACACTATTGAACCATAATGGTTTCATTCGACGCTTTGTGCTCTCCGGAACTTAACGATGCCTTCTAAACCAGGTTTTCCTTCATCACCTGTCCCAGTAGTGCCGAAGGGATTCGGGAAAAGGCCCGGTCCTCACCTTAAAAAATGGTTTTTGATAATAGGGAAAAAAACCGGTCTTTGGTAACCGGCAGCATTCCGAGTTTCCGGGGTGGACACGGTTATTATTCTGTCCATGTAATCTGATACCATAAAGAACCGGATTCCTGATGTATGCTGACGTTTAAAAGTCTGCAATTTCCTAAAAGGAAAGGGTGTTAAAATTTTGAGACCAGATCGCGAAGAACCACTGCGGGTTCTTTTGCCTTGACCACGCTGGAGGCAAGCAATACACCATCGGTACCAAGATCGACAGCAATCTTTACGCATTCACCGGACTGGATACCGGCACCGGTAAGGACTTTAACCCCGGGATTTACGGTATGCACCGCAGCGACTGACCGACGGATGATATCCGGGTTTGCTTTTGAAACGGAGACACCACTCCCGATCAGTTCAGGTGGTTCAATTGCCACATAATCCGGACCAAGTGCTGCAGCACCGGCACTCGTTGCTTCATTATTCGTGCAGACAACGGAAATGAGTTTTTGTGCCTTTAATGCCACAACGGATGCATCGATCTCGGCAAGTGTAAGCCGCCTCTCAGAATGATTGATGAGGGATCCGGCTGCACCCGCCGTCCGGAGGGCATCAGCGGAGATGTGCCCGGTATGTGCTCCGGGTTCAAACCCATCCACATGTTGTGCATATACGGGAATAGCAAAATGGTGACAAAGCGGGTGGAGATCGATGTACGAGGGGGCGATCCCTATCATTATCCCGCTCTCATGAGAAACCAGCTGTGCGGCATTTGCAATCATATGGGCTCGGTTACCCATCCCCTCTTTGAACGTCTTTACGTTGATCAGGATGAATGGTGAAGGCATAATAACTCCGGATCCTTGTTGTTGTATCAGGTATACAATATCTGTTCATGTGAGATGAATATTTGGACATGGATGAAAGTACCCCCTGCATCACTCTTTTAAGCCTCTGATGAAATGGCCTGCGGTGATTCCTCCAATGGAGTACTGTTGTATTTTGTCTTTCCATTGTTCAAACCGGGCTTTATTATCCCATTTTTCCTTATTTATCAGGCTTATCGCATCCCGGTAAATACCGGTCATGTCCCGGATATAGCGATCGTTCCTTCCCCTGGCATCGACTACCACTTCATTAATGCCTATTTGCCGGATTGACGGAAGATGCTCTATAAGGCACAGCTCGTGAGAATCGTACACATGAGACCTGCATTCCCCGTCAACGCGGACAGGAAAAATATCTCCGGACACATCCCGTATGCCAAAAAAACGGGAATTGTCTGCCTCTGTATTTTTTCCTGTGCACGGTAACCAGGACCGAAGGAGGCAGTCCTCAGAGACCATCACTTCTCTGTTTCCCTGGACAATAAGAGCAAAGCGTGTTCCACAGCCCTGTATCTTCGCTTCATGAATAAGACCCCTGATCTCGTCCCGCGATAGCTCCGGTGAGAGTGTAACCTGTTTAAAAAGAGCAGAAAGGTGACAAGCAGCGATATGATTGAATATATTGATTCCTTCAGACCCATAAAGGACAGTTGAAGGATCAAGATTCATGCACGCGTGGGCTGCGCCGCAATTTTCAACCAGATAACCGCCAATGTCAGGACCCGTTCTTTTCACGGCATCAAAGATTGTATCGAGATACCCGTTTTTCGTAATTCGGGGGAATTTCAGAACAAACCTGATCCCGGCATCACGGCACACTACAGACGCATCGGTAATCTGTGATTCCGGTGATGGAGAACCGGACATGGTCCTGCAGTTACCTTCTCTGGTCAGCTCTGGTTCAAAATAGATGACATCGCAACCTCCCTGCACGGCTGCCTGTACGCCCTCCGGTGAATCGGTATATATCCCCAGCGTCAGGGATGATGAAGAAACGCTGGTGCCGGCACCTCCGGAATGGGTAATTGACTGCGATTTATAGACTTGCCACCGCTGCTGTGCCTGATCCAGACTTTCTTTTGGTGGACGATAGCTCTGAGCCATCAGCTCTTCGGCCAGTCCGAGGAATTCCCTGCGCACCCGGTTCAAGCCTGCCACCGGGATAAACAAACCGCCTTCATACTGCAGGGTAAAGTTCCTTATTTCAAAAGGTGAATGGCCGGTTTTTTTCAGGT
>PMDE01000104.1 GCA_003154335.1 Methanoregula sp.
CGAACATCAGCGCTTCGTACTGCTCTTTGGTCAGGTCCTTGATCGGCGTGAGAGGCGAGAAACCGTAGTTCCTCGCGAGGGTTGCGAGGTACTGGCCCCGGAACCCGTCCATCGGGTTGCGGTACGGGGCGACGGCCCCGTCAGCGAGGCAACGGTCCTTGTCCGGGATGATGAGATCGGGGTCAAACTCCATCTTGACCCCGAGCCCGTGGCACTCTTCGCAGGCGCCAAACGGGCTGTTGAACGAAAACATCCTCGGCTGGAGCTCTTCAAACGCCATCCCGCAGACCGGGCAGGCCATGAGGGACGAGTAGGTGGACTCTTTCTCATCCTCACCTGCGACGAGGACCAGCCCCTCGGACTTCTTTAAGGCGTTCTCCACGGCCTCGGAAAGGCGGGTGCGGTCAGAGGATTCGAGCCGGTCGATGACGATCTCGATGTCCTGCTTCTTGTACCGGTCGAGGCTGATCTCCTCATCGGTCCGGATGATCTTGCCGTTGACCCTGACCCGGGTGTACCCTTCCTTGTTGAGGTCTTTGAGGAGCTGCTGGTACGTCCCTTTCTTCTGCCGGACAATGGGGGCGAGTATGGTAACCATACCCGGGTGTTCGGCCGCGATCTGGTCGGCAATCTTATCCGAAGTCTGGGCTGCGATAGGGATGTTGTGGTCGGGACAATACGGTGTCCCGATCCGGGCGAAGAGGAGCCGGAGGTAATCGTAGATCTCNNCCGACCGTGCTCCGGGGGTTCTTGGAGGTCGTCTTCTGCTCGATGGAGATTGCGGGGGAGAGCCCTTCAATGGAGTCAACGTCCGGCTTGTGCATGACCCCGAGGAACTGGCGGGCGTAGGTGGAGAGCGATTCAACGTACCGCCTCTGGCCTTCGGCGTAGAGCGTGTCGAACGCGAGCGTCGATTTCCCGGAGCCGGAGACCCCGGTGATCACCACGAGCTTGTCACGGGGGATGGTGACGCTGATATTTTTGAGGTTGTGCTGGCGGGCACCTTTGATGATGATATCTTTCATTTTTAGTGAGGTACAGAATGGTGCCGGTATTTAAAGAAGTGAGGATTGAGGATAGTGAAAGTGAAGGGGGGGGATAAAAGAGTTAGTAAAAATATTTGAGCAAATCATAGGGAAGAACGGAACGATTAATATAAAACGTGAAAAAGTATTTGGTGATTATGAATATTGACCTTCCATTATTTTTTCTCCCCGCTCCGTAATTTCCAAAATGCGAACCCCACGTCGGTTCGACCGCTGTCCTCAGTGCCCCCGGTTCCGGCACTTGACGACGGCTTCAATACCAATCCGGTTCCGGGTCCTCTCATCCAGATAGGACAGGTTCGCACAAGTGCATTCACGACGCAGTGCCCAACTTCCTATCCCTGTTTTCCCGTCCGTTTTGCCGGTACAGTCCCAGCGCAAAAACAAACAGCCAGATCATAAACGGAATAATAATTCCCCGCTGGATAAGGCCGAGCCAGGGACCGAAAATTTCCGGCGCGACTGGCAGCTTTGTCACGAGGGTCAGAAGAATAGCCGATGCGGCGATTACCACTCCCACAGCAAGGGTCGGCCTCCGAAACCATTGCCATTTGGGATCTTCACGGAAACGGCGCAGGAACACAAAACTGCTGACTGCCATGAAAATAAATACCATTCCTCCGAGAAGACCATGTACCATCCCGTGTAGGCTTGCATTGTCGCTGAGAGTACCCATAGGGTCCATGACGAAAGGACCTGAAAAGAAAAGACAGGCAGCAATGATCCCGATAAGGAGAGTGCCGGTCTTCGATGCTTTGCCAGTGGGGAACTCTGGCGCGATGCCCCATGCAAAGATAAGAAGAAGCGATCCCGAAATGATGAAGTTGGCGATCTGGATCCAGCCGGATGGGCCGAGTGACAATGCGCTGACGTACATGCTGAACGGGCTGTAACCGGGGCGGAGCCAGCCCTCGATTGTGAAGGCCATGACAAAAAGGGCAGACCCGGCCATGCCTGCGAGCGCTGCAAGCATCGTCGTGGTTTTTGTTATTCCGGGTCCCCTGTCAGGCAGTGCGGGTTTATTGTTTTCTTCTCCTGGGTTTGACATCTCTCGCGACCTCCTTTTCCGCCATCGGCTCCGGCTTCTTCTTTGATCCTTTCCGGCCCGGGTTTTCCGGCATGGATTCCTGCCGGATTGCGATGAACAATTCTTCGAGCGCTCCCGGTTCGAAGACCCTGAGAGAACCGGAAGGAGCACCGAGAATCCTTTCGACCGAATCGGTATACGCATCCATGATCAGACAGGCCTTCCGGATGGGATCTCCATCTGATTCGGGAGAAAGTAAAACCTCTAGGACGGCATCCGAGATACTCAGGGTCATCCGTGCGACGATAACGGCCAACTGCTCCGGGAACTCAGTAGTGAAAACTCCCTCCTCTACGCCATCCCGGATGATCGGCTCGTAAATTCTGGATATGTACCTGATCGATTTTGCGGCCATCTTCTGGCGGAACAGGGCGTTCTCATCGGCATTCCACATACGAACAAGACTCCCGATCAGCGTCTTCTGGCTCGTTTTCCACTGCGTCGATATTGCAAAATACCTGCGGAATTTCTCGAGCGCGAACATGTCCGGGTCCTGGACGACGGAGAGCAGCAACTGTTCCGCATCCTTTGCCATTCGGTCGATCAGTGCTTCGAGAAGGGCCTGCTTCGAATCAAAGTAATGATAGAATGCTCCCCGGGAGATAGCGAGCTTGTCCAGGATGTCCTGGATCGCCATCTGCTCATACCCCTTAGAGTAAATCAGGGCCAGAGCGGCGTCGAGAATCTCGTTTCGTTTTGCGGCATATTCTTCTTCCTTGACAAGTCGTGCCATGGTCTTCTCCTCTCTAAACCAAAGAAGCGTCAGAATTCATAGCGGAAGTGACGTACCATCTTTTTCATAAACAGGCCCATGACCCGGAATAGCGCTCTTCCGATCCCTGAAGGCGATATCCGTTCGACAAGTTCGGGTAAAGTCAGGAACGAGATTTCCGTTACCAGCCGGAGACGGGGAACCTCCTTCTCTAACTTACGAGAATCTCCTATTCCCCATAGGAGCGAGGGTCGGGCTCTCCTGGCAGCAGCGAGGAGCAAGACGAACCGTATCATGTTCCGGCTGTATGCGTCGAAAATAATCTGGCCCTCCGGGAATTTTCCGGTGATCCTGGAAAAGAGGGCAATCACTTCCTGCTCTGTCAGGTATTGCAGCAGTCCCTCGGCAACGACGATGACGGGCCGGTCTCCCGGGATCCTTTCAAGCCATCCCGGGTCGGTGACCGAAGATCCGATCAGTACGCAGGCGTGGCGTTCCGGGAACAGCTGCTTCCGCAGATCGATAACGTCAGGGAGATCGACATCGTACCAGTTAACGGTCGACGGGGGATCGATCCGAAAGACCCGGCTATCCAGACCGCATCCCAAATTCAGAACGGTGGAAACGGGGTGGGCCGCGATAAACTCCCGGGTCCATCCATCGAAATGCTTGGCTCTCACCGGGAGCGAGACTTCGGCACCTTTCGGGGTCTTCAGTTTTTCGAAATCGAAGTCTATCTTACGGACCACAGCGTTTGCAAACGTATCATTCAGGATCGGGTGCTCCTTACGGCTGTCGAGTGCCTTACCGTACAGCGTGATAAGATATGTTTCGTTCTCTTTTTTCAAATGAACTTTTTCCGTTTCCATTTTATCAGTCTCGTTTCTTGTAATAATCCAGAATTAATAGACCGTTTGACTGTTTATTTATCTAAGGTGAATTCTGATCGATTAAAAACATTCCTTATTATTATCAGCTTTTCTTCTCGTCCAATTCCGATCCGTGAAACAAAGACAATCCTGGCTTGCTGCACCAGCCATTCCTCAGTGTCTGAGATTGACGAGGGCTTCTGTACCCATCCGGTCCCGGGTCCGCCAGTCAAAAGAGAGGACGGGTCCGCACCACCGGTCGGCGAAATGGAGTGGGTGGGTCAGGCTCTACCAAACGCAAGGCCCGACTAGCAAAGAAAAATGTGCTCCTACGCAGGAAAAATTTCCGGAAAAATATGTTCCGGACGTTGGAGATGAAAGGAAAAATTCACCTGGAGCGATTCTTTTTAAATCATGTACAATTTTTTCCCGTTTTCACCTATTTTTGTTATCCTCTGGCGGAAACGGCAGCAATTGCTGACTGGTTGAATCCTTTTATAATAAGCCAGAACGCGAGAACCATCTCCTGAATAGCTATGGGAATCACCAAAACGATAAAGATCGTCGACATCAGACCGATGAAATTGAACATAACCAACATGCTTGCTGCTATCATCAGTGTGGCTCCAATAAGTCCCCAGCCGGACAGCCACCGGGGGATGAGGTTTGACTGGTAAAAAATATAATAATACATCAGGGCACCAATGCCAAAAACGGATGGTGCGAGCACAAAGCCCGCCCAGTTACGTCCTGCCAGTAATACTGTGCCTAAGATCTGGAAAGAGGAAGCATCCGGAGTACCCGCTTTTACAAATTCCTGGCTTAATGTCAATAGTAAGAGAAGTCCGAGTACACCAATGAGATAGAAAGCTGCCTCAATAAGCCTGAAACAAACAGCTCCAAGAGCCAGACCTTTATTATATTTCTTCAGGAGGGAGTACAGAGAAATTGCAATCCCGGCAGAGGTGATTGCAGCGATAAACAGAAGGAGAGCTCCTGCAGTTACCTGGCTTTGATTCGCTGAAACTGCAACAAGATAATCTGAAGCATTAACAGATTTTAAAAATAAGGTGCTCAGTATGCTTGCAAACGTAGCAATTATGAATAATACTCCAGCAATTGTTGCGGTCTTTCTGTGGGTATCATCGGTTGTCATTTCAATCTCCATGGTAATGTGTCTCTCTATTGCTGTAAAATCCGCAGCCCCGGTATCCACCGGTATGATTTCAGGTTTATTAAGATAACACACATTTCGATCTTCTGTCACCCGTACAGTACCGGGGTTTATCATTGCCCTCGGTTACAGAGAAGCACGACGGCCTCCTCCACACTCCGGTTCCGGGTCCGTCAATCGAACGAGGGGACGGGTCCGCACCACCACGCGACCGGGCATGGGAGGAATGACTGAAAGACTGCAGGAAACGAACTAACCTCAGGCACAAAGATAATTATTTGAAACTCATATCGCAATAGATTCACGTGACATGAGCTAGCCCAAGGAGCATATTTTGACAAATGCGTTGTTTGAAAACAGGGAAGTAACATGGAATGTTCTTGATATTCCCGTTTACGGGACTATTACTGCGCCGGCGGATAAAGAGAAACGCGGGGCAGTCATCTTTGTCGCCGGGAGCGGCCCGACAGACCGGGACTGGTGTTCGCCTCTCCTGCCCGGGACAAATGGCAGCGCCAGGTTGCTGGCAGAGGCACTCGCAAACCAGGGGTTTCTTACCCTGCGATATGACAAACTCGCCTCAGGCCCACACGCCCGGGAGAACGTCCCCGCATTCTCCGGCAAACTGAGTATGCAGACTCACCTCGATGAACTTGCCGGCGCAGTCGAAACGATCGTATCTGAAAAAAATGTTGACACTCATGAAATTTTTGTACTCGCCAACAGCGAGGGTACGATTCATGCGGTAAACTATCAGCTGCAGGCAAAGAAGAACCGCTTCAGGGGCCTCGTGTTGACGGGGGCCCCGGGCCAATCAATCGGTGAAGTTGGTCGCAGTCAAATCTCCAGCCAGACTAAATCTCTGCCCGACGCGGAAACCATCATGAACCATTATGACGAAGCCATTGCAGCGTTTGTCGCGGGTAAACCGATGATCATCGATCATTCTCTTCCCGAGGGAGTGCGGCAATTGCTACACAGCCTGGAAAATCCATCCAGTCTCCCGTTCGCCAGAGAATTATGGGCTTATAATCTTTCGGAATATGTCGCAAAAGTGAACGAGCCCGTGTTAGTTGTTATCGGTAAGAAAGACCTGCAGATTGATTGGCAGACCGATGGGAAGGCTCTCGAAAAAGCGACGTCAAAAAAACCTGCGGTGACATTTGTTTTCCCGGAAAATGCTAACCACATCCTGAAGCATGAAGAGACCCCCCGGGAAAAACTCATCGTTCAGTATGTCATGGAACATTACAATGCTGCAGGTACGGAACTTGATGACGAAGCCACAAATACCATCATTACGTGGCTGAAAAAGCTGTCTTGAATCTAAAAAACGTGGTGGCCAGTTTGGGAGGAATCGGGATAATCGGGATAATTCCAGGTATTTCCCATCTTGATCTGACATTGCCCGGAAAAGGTCCCTTTACTTCATATCGCTCTGACCCGTCAGTACCTACGCTTCCATCAGTGCTTTCAATTCCGACACCGGGTTCGCGCCGGTACCTGAATTAGTCGTGGCGCATGTATCGGGCGAACCCGGGTCTGCTCTTGATTGTTGGACCGAACCGGATTTGTTTCAGAC
>PMDE01000015.1 GCA_003154335.1 Methanoregula sp.
AGTGACTGAGAAATCCCTTCTGAAAATTCCATTAAGAACCAGGTAAACACTTCAAGGAATTCTTTTGGCCTGCTATGGAAAATATGGTGTAAAAACAAAACAAAAGCGTTTTTTATCACGGAACCGCCATACAAATCCGGCCTGTCCCGGGAAACTACGAGGTATTCTTTCCAATTATCAACCAAATCATATTTCCTGCAATAAATCAGGAAATTTTCTGAAGACAGATAATCTTCGATAGGATAGGTAAATAAATTCCCTGCCAATCTTTTGATTGTTTTTTCAGTAACATGAAGCATAGTGAAGTTCCTGGATTTTACCTTCGTCCCTGTCGGTTATGTGTTTCCGCGACAGGAATGACGGCAGATAAGAAATATTCAGAGAATTTTTGTCCCCCAGATAGTATGCTCGTACCGCTGTGCAGTTTCTGCACCCCTCGTGCAGAAAAAGGATTGTTTTAGTCCCGTCTTTTTTGCCACCGGACAGGTTTCACAGATACAGGTCCGTTCAAAATCGATACAGCTGAAACTCCTGCCATCAAAATAGTAAAACCATTCATGGTTACTCATCGCGCAGGTGTTATGGTTCGGGCATACCGGGCAGATGCACATATTGCTGTACTCCAGCATAACCTGTGACAGTTCGAACGGCGACAAGTTCCTGATCTTTTGTAATGATTGTTCAAAGAGGTCCATCTTTTTTCAACCCGGATTTCTGGGTAAATGCATGATTTCGGGAGAAGTTGAACAGGGATAATGCTGGTTTCCTCCGGACCCCTGCAATACTGAATTGAGATCAATTTTCCCTGAGGGCATCTCCCATTTCAGCCTGAACCAGGCATTACTCCCTTTATTTCATTCACAGACAGGAACCAGTTTCTTTGACATCTTATTCTCTAAATCAAGATTCAGCATTTCCACGACATTATTTGCCATTCCTTTGACTTTCCGGGTAACAATAGGATCATTTTTAAGAAATTTCGTATCGGTATCCGTGTTAAACTGCATCCCGTGGGTGCGGTAAGAGACGCCGAACGGAGCGAGGACATACCCCATCTGCTGAAAGTACAGGAAAATGTCCATGGCGGTCTTTGTTGCACCGTCTTCATGTCCGGAGACCGTGATTCCCACGATCTTGCCGTGCGTCAGCCCCGGTTTTTCTAACAGGTAGAGATTCTGGATGCAGTTCAGACGGTCGAGGAAATCCTTGAGCCGTGCTGTCATATTATTCCAGTTTATTGCCGATGCAACAATAACGGCTTTTGAGGCGATGATCATTTCGTGGAACGCCGGCATCTCATCACGCTGGTTCCGGCACGGGAACCTGCAGGCATTGTCCCGCATACTGTAGCAGCACCAGCAATGATTGATGTTATATTCATTAATGTTAAACCGCCGGTAACTGGTGCCCCTTTCTTTGAGGACCTCCTCGATCAGGTCAACCATGTAGCCGGTGTTGTTCGCCCGGTGATTGCTGCCATTGATGAGGAGGACATCGAACTTCTTCCCATCAAACCTGAGTTTCTTTTTGTCGTTAATTTCTTCAAACTCACGTTCAGTGCTGGCGCACTCCGGGCATTCTTTCGGAGGTTTCTTGCCGGTGTGGATATACCCGCACACGCAGCATTTCCAGCTTTTATCTGGTGACGAGCTGGTCGGTTTCAGTTCCTCTGGTGCAGTAATAGACATGTGAAAATCCCTCGGCTTCAAGTACCGGGCATCCCGGGCAGAGACATCCCTGTTCTTCTTTTATACAGTTGCTTTTCCCGGTTGTTCCAAGACAGAATGCGATCTCTTCGTTACAGCCCACAAAACTCGGGCATATCGGACAGGTACAGAGCCCTGTTGCTTCTTTCCTATTCATGCTCACTCTCCTTCTCTCCCTTTTACCCGACTGAATGTGTCGATAACCAGGGAATTAGATCCATAAAATAAAAATAATAATTTATCCATCAGTGAAAAATTTCCCATCCTTTACTGAGATGGAACAGACAGGTTCCGGTTTCTGTGCGGGTCCTTTTACCCCTTTACCGGTTATAAGGCTGAATACGGAGCCTGGCACGTNNCTAAAAAATTTGTTTATTTGTCTTCGTTTCCAATATTTCCTTTTTCGTCAACTACCACGCCCTTTCAGAGGCACGAAGTCAGCGATCTTTGACGCGACCAATTTTTTTTGTCATACTCATTTGTTATTAGAACTTTGTTGGAAATTGTTTCACGATACCATCTGACAATGTATCTGACATGTTCAGGATGTGAGTGTATACCGCATCATACGCTTTCACGTCTGCAGGATAATCCTTTGAGTATCGCGCAACCAGTTCGGTTTTCGTCGTGGCAAGGTGCATATGCATCATGTCTTTCAGCGCAGGGAGCGGCCAGTTGGGGTTTGCACCCGCGAGGAATGCAGAAATATCATCGGCGTTCTTTGTCCAGTTGGCTTCGTCGGTTGCCTGGGCTGTAGAATTTTTGGCTTTCACATCGTTGATTATTGCAACTGCGGTCAGGATGTGCGTTTTTAACAGGCTCGTGAGTTGTGTCCCGGCAGCATCGCCGTAATAGGGCTTGACTGCATTGCCGATATCCACCTGGTTCTGTAACAGACGCGTGGCTGCGGCATCGGTAGCGGGAGAACTCCGGAGT
>PMDE01000012.1 GCA_003154335.1 Methanoregula sp.
TGGTCTGCCGCCCATGCACCGCCAAAGAGACCTGCAAGGCCTGCACCGGCTGCGAGCATGGCGACACCTGTTGCGATACCCGGAGCCTGCCCCATTGCTGCAGGAGCACCTCCGACGGGGACAAAGTGAGTGCCGAATCCTATCAGTACACCCCCGATGATAACTCCAACGAGTGCCATAAGACCGATACCCGGTGAAAGATACCAGCAGAGTGCCAGAATAATAAGAAGCATGACAACCCCCACAGCCATTGCTGTTGGGTTCATTGCGCCTCCAGCTTGTGGTTTTGCTGCGACTGCGCTCATGATGCCACCTTGGCTTCTGTGTAAGGACCATATGTCTTTCTGGCCCAGACTTCAATGTACCGGTCCACGACAGTGAAGATGAGAATCAGCAGGATACCTACAACGATTGCTCCCCATCCGGCACTGATTTTATCAAAGAGAATAGTTCGCCAGAGTTCAAGGAATACAATCAGACCAAAACAGACACCTGATGCCGAACCGCCAATCTTTGCGGTGAACCATCCGTTGTCCAGCGAGTTGCGTTCACCGGCTTCAGCGTAACGGACGATGTTGCCGGATGCTGAGATCGGTACGCCAGCACCAAACTTCTGGTTCTGGTACTGTCGTTCCTTTCCGTAATACGGGTTACCTGTCGCGGAACCTGCTGCCCCGAGCGCAATACCCCAGATCAGCCCAAGCAGCGGCAACGGGAACGGGTGTCCCAATGCACCGTTGATCAGGTGACAGAGTGTAACAACACTGAATATTGCGATGAAGGCATGTGCCATAGTAACCGACGTCATGGACTTAAGGATGTCCACATAGACCGGCTGTCCGAACTTGGCAAGACTTGCTGTCCTGCCCAGGTACGCAGTCGTTGCGTATACGCCCTGTACAAAGACTGCGAGTACGGAGCCAAGAACGATTGCGAGAACCGCGTTTATCTGCATCGCCATAAAAGCCCATGCCAGACCTGCACCCAGTGCACACCAGAGACCGTATGCTGGGGGTTCACCGGCAACCGCCTTATTGAAAATGCGGTGCAGAAAACCCATCTGCGGTGCGAGCTGAACCTGTGAGTTCGGATCACCCTGGGATCCGATGTTGGATTCAGTATCTTCCGCAGAACCGGCTATAGTGGCAAGAGCTCCTGTCAATGCAGTAATTCCAATGCCAAATACAATATCTACCATTTAGCCTCCTCCCTGCGTGCTAATGCACGAGGTATTCAAAATGCAATGCCACGCACAACGAGTTAAAACTCTTTGTGGTTAGTGTAAATTTAGTGAGATCTCAATTAAAAGGTTTCGAAATCAAATTTTTGAAATTGCACTTTAAATCGCCCGAATTATAAAACCAGCGATAATATCGGATTATTTAATCATGTAAATTTACTTTAACGAAAAAAAAGTTGAGTTGGGATTTGGATCTGGACAGAGATCTGATTTTGCGAAGCATTGTATATTGATTGGTCCGAACAGAGCGCAATTCTTCTTTGATAACTTATGGGCACTACACATTTTTATCAATAATACGATAGGGGAACAGCAGGAAAAGTGAATTCGGGTATTGTTTTTTCAGATAGTTGTAAAAATCTTTTTTTTATCTCCCGACAATCGCCCGCATCAGCGCCATTACACCCGGCATTGTCGGTTTCTTCGGCGACGGCATTCCGAAATTATTCATTCCCGGCATCGGGCCTTCGAACATCTCCTTGTTCAGTCGCTCGTTAAGTTCGCTGAAGATCCGCTTGTAGGCTGTACAGTGAGGGTCCACTCCAACCAGGGAGCCGCCTGATGGAGCGATCGCGTTGTACGGACAGCCGCCCCTGCAGTATTTTATATGCGGACATTCTCCGCAGGCTTTATCGACGAATTCGGAGAACGCTATCATCCTCTTGGCGGGTTCGGACTGCATGAGCGTCTCCAACCCCGGATGATCCCTGACGTGGCCCATTACCCACTCCGGCATCCCGACAAAGCGATAGCAGGGATAGATACTTCCTTCAGGGCCGATGGCAAAAGTATTACCCATGCAGTTAACGAACGTGCAGACGCTGCCGCGTCGGGTGAATACGCACCGGCACAAGTCGTTGATGTTCATTACTTCCATGGAACCAATGTTTTCGAGTGCTTTGTCTAGAAGATAGAGCATGAGATCTCCATATTCGGACGGTTCAAGCGCCCATTCTTTCGGGTTATCAGACCGGAGGGAAGGCAGGGCCGGATGGAACTTAAGGTCAAATCCGTTCTCTTTAAAGAAGTTAAAGATCTCATCCCGGTGTTTTACCGATTTGTTGGTGAATGTACAGATAAACCGGACCAGAAGGCCGTTAGCACGTGCTATCTCATAGCCCGTCATCGTCTTTTTAAAATACCCGTGACCCCGCTGCGAGTCGGTGATCTCCTCTGGCCCGTCAATACTTGAACCGATAGGTACGTGGTACTCTGCCAGGATTTGGGCAATTTCCGGAGTCATCCTCCAGAGATTTGTCTGCATGGCAAACTCCGGGGTAAGAAGGGGCAATCCTTCCGCAATCAGGGGTAGTGTTTCGCGGTAGAAACTCGCACCGGCAAGGAGTGGCTCACCCCCGTGGAA
>PMDE01000064.1 GCA_003154335.1 Methanoregula sp.
GAACCGCGTACCATCTCCAACTACGGAGTACTCCGATGCCAGTGTTTCAACAGCTATCCGGTGCGCTCTGTTTATCGCATCATTCGGATATCCGCACGACCTGACCAGATCCACCATCTCGTTCAACAACCCTTCCTTAAAAATTCTTTTTTTTATCGGAAACCCAAGCGATTGTGCTGCAGCGTCCACCGATGGGACCTGGCGGGACGGGTCAAACACAAACACGTTGAGTTCAACCTCATAATGCGTACCCAGCATCATTGCTGCAAGGGAACTGTCCTTTCCGCCGCTGTAGAGCACTCCTGCCTTCATTACCTTCGCGTAATTGAATAGTCACGTTTCTTTGGCGCAAGCTGCCGTAGCAGTTCCTTGAACTGTGAATCCGTGATCTTATTTTTAAGACGGCCACTCTGGGCAAGCTGGATGAGCTGCTGTTCAACAGCCCCGGCAAAATCCGGTTTTGTCAGTTTAATGGTGTTAAGACGTTCCCGGGCATCCGGCTCGAGAATTGACATGAGCACCATTTGCATCTGAGACTTGATACGCTCCTGGCGTTCAAGTTCTGCCTGCATGGTCTGTTGATCACCAGCCTGTTGCTGCAGCTGAGCCATCCTGCGCTTTCGGAGCTCACTAAGCTCGTCGTCTCCCATAGTTTTCTTCCTCACTGCGGTACTTCTGGTTTTTCCGGTTTCTTAGCTTCAGCTTTCTTTGCTACTGGTTTCTTTTCGGTTTTTTCGGTTTTTTCACCTTTTGCACTGGCAGGTTTTTCTGCTTTCTCTTTCTTGGATTCGGACTTTTTCCCTTCTGCTTTCTTTGGCTCCGGTTCCGCAGTGGCCTTAACACGCTTCTGCACCGGTGCCGGAGGGTTAAGCTTCACCTCATGGGCCATACGGTCAAGAAATGCCATTCCCGCCGGTGATACTTTCCGACCGGTCTTGTCATGGACAATAAAACCTGCAGCTTCCAGCTGCTGGAGCGACTTTCGCAGGATCGATCCGCTTCCCTTCCTGAATGCATTGGGCTTGGAACCCCGGTTCTTTTTCCCGCCATAAAAACTTCGCATCCTCTCGACACCCAAGGGGCCATCGACATAGACACGTCTCAACACTGCCGCTACCCGGACAAACCACCAGTCCGGGTCTTCAGGCGGCATTTCCTTGTGCGCCCCGGTCTTTGCAAAAGCAGCCCAGGGGGGTGGAGTGATTTCCTTGTGTTTCCTGAGCTCCTCTGCGACCTTCCTGATAAGGTGGTCAGCCGAGGCATCAAATACCGTTGTCATCTAGGGACCTCACTGTTGAATTATTCAATAACAGTCTTTACTTATTTGTGGATAAGGTTTTTATATATTTCGAGAAGCGGAACCACGCTATTCCAGAAGAAAAATCAGTTATTTTTTACCGGCTTTCTTTTTTTCTTCAAGAACCATCGTCCTTCCCCGGACATCCAGGAGTGTTGCCTGAGCCTCTGAGGCTACCACTTCGGGATCCACCGGAATATTCTGGAGCCATTTTACCTTAATGATCTTTCGTCTGCTCAGTTGCTCCATAATCTCGCAGATCATTGTTTTTGTACATCCCTGTTTACCTATCCAGACGGTAGGTTTGAGATCCTGCATCGAACGCTTAGTAGGATTAGACATAAGGCCTCACCAGAGAATAGCGTGTTCTTTTATTGCACCGGTGACAGGTGACCACTACGTTGCTTCGGTGAACCCGAATCCGCACATTATTTCCCGGAACAAGAAAAGCATAGCAATGGTGGCAAAACTTGCGACGGAACTCCCGGTCGATCCGGATTCTTTGTCGCATTGCAATCCTGCGTGCGAGTCCGACAAAACGATTACTCCGTTCCGGATGTCGACTAAACTCCAGGCGCGCCTGCTCGAAAAGGATTTCAATACGCTCCATGGCAATTTTTTTTGTCGCTGGAGTACGGGATCGTTCTTTCATGAGAATTACCGGATTCCGGTTGTTGTCAACTATAAGCGTCCGTAATAAAAAAAGGAGAGGGGAGATCATAGATATTTTATTAACCAATATGTACCGAGGTAAATCCACTTAGTGAATCCTGACACGTTTTCCGATAATTTCCAGTCGGTCCTCACAAAAAAGCCGTATTGCTTCCGGGAGACATTTATGCTCGTATTTCAGGATCCGTTCTGCCAGAGAATCCTCATCATCATTTTCCTTTACCACGACACAGTGCTGGAGAATGATAGGTCCGCCGTCAAGGCTATCGTCAACAAAATGCACCGTACAACCAGATATCTTTACGCCATTCTGCACAGCCTGCCGCTGTGCATGAAGGCCGGTGAAACTGGGGAGGAGGGCAGGGTGAATGTTAACAATTCTTCCGGGAAATGCACTTACTACAGAATTACCCAGAATCCGCATATAGCCAGCCAGTATAAAAAGATCTGCATTGACCCGGTGCATGGCCGAGAGGAGAGCTTGTTCATAATCCTCGCGAGTAGAGAACGAAGTATAGTCTATGACGATAACCGGGATTTTTGCTTCTCTGGCACGCTCAATCGCATAGGCATTCGGGTTATCGGTAATGAGAGATACACAGCTCCCTGAAATTTTTCCTGATTTCAAGGCATTGACCACGGCCTGGAAGTTTGAACCCCTGCCAGATGCCAGAACAACAATCCTTTTTTTCATCGATGATCTCCCTTTCCGGGATATATAAATCAGATACACCCTTAAGGATTATTATTCCCCGGTACTGGGTGAATTACGATCTTCACTTTCACGATCCGCCGGCCATGCATCTGCATTACGACGAGGGTAATCTTACCTTCATTAATTTCAATTTTTTCGCCGGGATGTAAGGGGATATGACCAAGCCGGTCAATTATAAGACCCCCAATCGTCTCGTAACTTTCGTCGACCGGAAGATCGATCTCCATTTGTTCATTTATATCTTCTACCCACATCTGGGCATCTACTACAAATACGCCTTCAGAAATATTCTGGACATCAGGTTCCTCCTTATCATATTCGTCCATGATGTCCCCGACAATTTCCTCAAGGATGTCCTCGACAGTAACAATACCGACAAAACTGCTGTATTCATCTATGATGATCGCGATCTGGACCCGGTGTACCTGCAACTCCTTTAACAGATCGTCGATCTTTTTTGTTTCAGGTACAAACATGGGATCGTACATGGTTTCCCTGATTGTCGAATCCTTACGACGGGAGACCATTGCGGAGAAGACATCCTTGACGTTCAGGATGCCGACGATGTTGTCAATCTGGTCATGGTAGACAGGTATGCGGGAAAAACCGGTCTCATTGAAGAGCCGGATCGCTTCTTCAAAAGAGACTGTATCTTCCATCGCGATCACGTCAATCCGCGGCGTCATGATCTCACGGGCAGTTGTATCGGCAAAATCCAGCACTGAGTAGAGCATATCCTGCTCACCCTGTTCGATAGTACCATCCTCCTTACCGACATCGATCCACTCCTTGATCTCTTCTTCGGTAAGCGACGGTTCAGCTATTTCCTTACCAATGCCGAACTTCGGGCTTATCCGCTCTACCAGCCAGATGATCGGGGTAAAAATGCGGGAAAGGAACAGGATGATTGGCGCTATCGTGAGGACGAACGAATCCGATGCCCTGGCTGCATAGACTTTGGGACCTATCTCGCCGAAGACAAGAAGCATAAAAATAACAAAAAAAGTCGCGATCCCGACCCCGATATCACCAAAAATCTGGATTGCAACAGCTGTTGCAATGGATGCTGCGGCGGTGGTGACAATGGTGTTTCCGATTAGGATAGTGATGAGCAGGTGCTCAGGAGACTCTTTAAGTGCTGCAACGGCATGCGAACCGACCTTGCCCTCGTTGACGAGCGTCCGGGCTTTTGCACGGGTGATTGAAATAAGGCCGACTTCAGAACTCGAAAAAAAAGCCGTCAGAAGGACGCAGATAACAAAGAGCAGGATTTCAACAACGTACTCTATCATTGCATTTCACGCTGTGCTGCAGCACGCAGATTATCGGGAATCATAAATAAAAATACACTATCTGTATTCGGGGAGGAATTAAATAAAACTTTAGCATTACTCCATGCATTCCTGCATAAAGGCGCAATCCCGTGCAAGTAATGCGACCTTTTCTTCTGCGGTTAAGGAACGGTCAAGGTTCAGGTCCTCGATCTCGAGCGTCAGGCTGCGGTTATAGTGGTGGTCTTTCAATGAGGCCATAACCTTTTCCATGGAAGCATATCTGTCGAGAGGGAAATGTGCCTTGCCCCGGTCAAACCGGCTGATATGCACATTGATGAGCCGGTCGTGGCAGAGCTCGATATACCGGATTACTTCATCTTCGGATTTTGCCATTGCGTGGGCGACATCGAGCGTGAAAAACAGCCAAGGCTCCTCATCCAGGAGTAAACGCATGCGCTCAGGAGTACAGAGCAGCGAGTTCACGACAGGCTCCATATTCTCCATTCCGATTTTTAGTGAGTTATTTTTCACTGCCTCACGGAGTGCAGAAATATAATGATCAAATCGGGCAAAATCCGCAGAACTGGGAGGTCGTTTTGCAGTCCTCCTGCCCGGGTGGACCGTCAGGATACCGGCCCCCAGCTGTTCAGCTATCGTTACGGAACGTACTGCATATTCAACGGAGACCCGTGCAACCTCAGGGTTGATGGAACAAGGATTCATGTCCAGGATCGGTGAATGAATAGTCAGTGCGGTTATTTCCGGGTGTTGGTTTCTGCACGCGATCACTTCATTCACGGGAAGGTCACGAAGCCAGAAGTGGGGTGTCTCCAGCCAGAACTCCATCGCATTCAGACCCGAGCGGGATACAAAATTAAAAATTTCACTGACCGTATACTCATGAAAGAACATGCTAGCGACGGAAAACGAAACCATGGTAGTACTATTTGATATGCGGTTTTAGCCTAATAATGGTTGATGGACTGGTTCAACCGCCCTGATGTCACCACCGTTTGCGAAAAAGCACAATTCCGTGTCTCCGAGCTGTCAGCGATTATCGAAGGTCTCCTGGACAACCCGCTCCTGCATGATATCCTGGTCCGTGGCGAAGTGACCAATTATACCCATCACGCGCGGGGACACCGCTATTTCTCGCTCTCGGAGAAGGGCGGGGGTAACACCGCTGCAGTTATTAAATGCGTCATGTGGCGGTCCGATGCAGAACGGCTTTCATTCAATCCTTCCGAGGGCATGGAGGTGATCGTATCAGGGACGGTCCGAGCCTACGCACCCCATGGATCCTACCAGCTCCAGGTTAAAGAGATAAGAAAAGCAGGCCTGGGAGAAAAATTCCTGCTCCTGGAACAGTGGAAAAAACAGCTTGCCTGTGAAGGGTGTTTTTCTCTGGAACGGAAACGCTGCCTCCCTGCATTCCCGTCACGGGTCGGTGTAGTTACTTCCGAAACAGGTGCGGTAATTCATGATATCAGGACAGTTGTGGGAAGACGTTACCCCCTGGAGATTATCATTTCACCCACGGCAGTCCAGGGCGAACAGGCACACCGGGAGATTGCCATTGCGATTACCCGCCTTGCGGGTATGGTGGATGTAGTCATCGTTGCCCGGGGGGGTGGAAGTTTTGAGGATTTGTTCCCCTTCAACCATCCGGATGTTGTGCGGGCTATCGTTGCATGCCCTGTTCCCGTCGTCAGCGCAATCGGGCATGAAGTGGATGTAACGCTGAGCGATCTCGCCGCAGACCTTCGGGCAGCTACACCCTCTGCCGCAGCGGAACTGGTGGTACCAGACCGGCTGGTGCTGACGGTCCGGTTGCAGGAACTCAAATCCCAGCTGAACGCTTCGTTGCAGGCCCGGGTTGTGTGGGCACAGGATCAGGTTTCTGACCTTCGGGACCGGCTCCGCCCGCAGAGGTTCTGCCGGAAAATCGAAGAAAGAAAGCAGAACCTTGCTGACTTGTCAGATCGTCTCGAACGGGCTTTTTCAAACCGTCTCGAGCACGAACATCTTCTTCTTAAGGAAATGAATACGGCGTTGGATAGCAGGAACCCGCTTGCCGTCCTTGCCCGGGGCTACTGTGTTGCAGAGAAGCAGGGTGTAATCGTGAGGAGTGCGGACGCTATAACAAAGGGAGATAACATGAATATCAGGTTTTATAATGGCAGCAGCCTGGTAACTGTGGAGCAGGTGGATCATGAAAGAGACCTATGAGACAAAGATCGAACAGTTAAGAAAGATCATCGAAAAGATCGAGGACGGGAACACCGGGCTTGATGAAAGCATGAAACTGTATGAACAGGGTGCAATGCTGGTAAAACAGTGCGAGATCCTGCTCACAGAAGCGGAATTGAAAATTACCACACTCAGCCGGGACGCTTAGCGGTCAGGACAATGATCATCTCTTTTTCCGCCACAAGGTGTGCAATGAGTGTTTTTGGCAGGGTAGCCGCAACGTGGTCAGACACGATTCCGATTGTCCGTCCGCAGACAAAAGAACTTCGTCGCCAGACAATATCGGTCGGATGATCAAGGGTTAAGCCGAAAGAGCCTCTTGATTTCACCTCTGCGGTTATTCCCTCACAGGAGAGCCGGGTATGAAGAACGGTATCGTCATGGGAAAGGACACGTTTGAATTCCGGTGAAAGTCCGTCGCAGCCTTTGTCCGCGGCAATACCGATAATGCAGTTGCCATTTTTCGTTAGGTGGCCCTCCCGGGTAACCTCGAACGTTGTCGTGTGGTTGCCAAGGACGAAGGGGTGTCCCCGGCAATAGATAGTCTCCTGAGCCTCCATGCTTTATCATGTGAGGGTTGCCATTCATATTCAATGTTTATCACCGTCCACTGCCCCGAGTGCAACGAGGAGACTGAACACGAGAAAGTCACCGAATCCCGCGATCTGCTCGTGCGCTGTACCACCTGCGGTCACCACCAGCGCATCAAAAAGGAGAGAGAACCTCAGTCAATCATGGTCAAGACGATTGTCTCAAAAGAAGGGACATCGTTGGTCTGCGAGATTGAACTGGGAGAAGATGACGAATGCAATGTCGGTGACCACCTGGTAGCGGAGTGCGGGGATGATGCTTTCGGTGTTGAGGTGAGCTCCATTGAATGCGGAGAGAGACGGCAAAACCGGGCAAAAGCGACCGATATCACGACTCTGTGGACCCGAACGATCGAACAGGTGGTTGTAAAAATCTCCATCCATGACGGGAGAAAAACGGCACCCGTCTACATGGAGGTCGACGGAGAACAACCGTTTGTTGTAGGTGAGATGTATGTCGCTTCGGGAAAGAGATTCAAAGTCTCTCACCTTAAACTGCGTGACGGGCCCCTGATGAGAAAAGAAGGCTGGAAAACAGTCGCTCACCGGATAAAGCGGATATATGGCTACCGGCTATAGATATTTTTTTAATGCTTCCCTGAGTTGCTCCGTATGAACAACTCCTTCAAACCGTTCCAGAACAGTTCCCTCTTTGAGAATCACAATAGTTGGGGTAACCTTTAACTGAAACTCCGTGATGTAATAGGAGTTTTTTATGGCATCAATCTCTTCAATAGTGATATTAAGTGCCCTTTCAACTTCCCTGTTGATTGGAACCTGCTCCATGCAGCCCATGCATCCCGGCTGGTAAAAACAAATTACACGCACTCTCATAAAAGTAAATAGTTATCGGGAACAAAAAAGGATTTGTACTGGATTTAACCTTTATTGATCGAAACTACACGGACTTCGGCTACGGGATAACCGAAGTCAACGATTACTCCGGATAGAGATTTTTGGGTAACTTCTCCAATTCGGACATACAGGATAGCAGAGGTATTCGAGACTTCCACTTCGGGCCTGTCTGAAACCCCCATTGCCAGGATATCCCCGATATGAATATCGGTGATGTTGACCTTATTGCTGGACAATTGATCTGCTGACCAGTTCTGAGTCATAGAGTTGCCGGACGGGATGGTAATCCGTTTCTTTTCGTTGGTCTTCATACCAACAATTCCTGCGCTGATAGCATTAAATTCCGGGGAGAAGATGGCAAACTGTTTAGTCCATCCGCTTCCCGGGGTATATATTTGAACGGGATAGACTGATCCGGTTAACGTCTGGTTGGATGTAACCGAAATTTGCCGGGCAAGGACCAATCCGCTTGTATTCGCAGACGTCTGAGCGTACAACTGCTGGTCAGTAGTCAGGATCGGACTACCCGCAGCATCAAAGAAAGTATAGTCGATAACAACTGAATCCCCCGGCTTAACTGAGGTAAACATGACCAGCCAGCTGGAACCCATTCCCGAGATGATCATGAGAACGACAAAAAGGACACAGGCCCCCACGATAAGGACCTTTTTTACCATTTTCGTCGATTCCTCTTTCTTTTTCTTTTCACCCATGCTTTTTTTTCCTCCTTACTACATCATTTTCCAACGGTCATAAACTATTCCGCTCTTTCTCACCATATTAAATTTGGGTAAAGTGTTATTTTAACCCCAATTTTTTAATGAAATCTTTCGATAATATCGCTCGGATCAATTATTTTGACGCTCCAGGGGGCTTCAGCAATGCCTCCGCCCCCGCCGCTGCGGAGACCCCCACACAGCGATAGATCCGCATACACTTCTCACAACACGAAAAAGTTACCGGTAAAATCACTATTACTTTTTTCATTTCAGTTTTGGTTACAAAAAATTTTCGAAAAATATCGTCGTAGAAATTAAAAGATTTAGGGGCTGTATTAACACGTTACCCTTAAATTTTTATTTATAATAAATACAAACTTGGGGTTAATCGAGGTTATTGAAGTCCGCTGATTGAAGCGAAATCCCGATCCAACGAAGATGCAGGTGATCATCGATAAAACATCTGGGAAATGAGAATTAATTGAAATAGCACAGTATTTATGAAATGGGTAAAATGCGTAAGAAAACTTCCCGACCTCGCAGTTAATGTGAAATAATAATGAGTTTCTATCCCCTTTATCTCCGATGACTTTTAGTACTCCTCATACTAAAATCAGTAATGATGGATAAAAAAAAGGTCAGGGATTATATGACCTATGATGTCGTCAGTATTGATTTCCACGGTTCGGTAAAAGACGTTATTGAAAAAATTCAAAAAACACATCATGACGGTTTCCCGGTAGTAGATGGGGAAGAAGTTGTCGGTTATATCTCTGCACGGGATCTTCTGTTTGTACAGTTAACAACGCCAATCGAGCAGGTAATGTCAAAAAATCTGATTGTTGCTGACCCGGACATGGATATCAATGATGCAGCCCGGGTGATCTTCCGGAGCGGTATCCAGAAGCTGCCGGTTGTAGATGAAAAAAATCACCTCCTGGGAATCATTTCGAATTCTGATGTCATACGCTCCCAGATTGAACACGTTTCACCTGAAAAAGTTTTTAATTTTATCAGTACGCTCAAAAAGCTTTATGGTGTTGATCCTTCACTGAATCGCGGCACAGTACCGGTCAATGATCTCCTGCCAACCCAGTCAAAGATTTATGAGGATGAACTTGAAGGACGGATGTACGAGATTAAAAAAGGGCTTGCTGAACCGATTATTGTTGTAAAGCGACCAGGAAAAATTATCCTTGTCGACGGACATCATCGCGCGATCGCAGCAAAACGGCTCGGAATTATGGCACTCGATGCATATATTATCGAAATAAAAGAAGAAATAGAACTGGGGATGGAACGGACCGCACATGCAATGAATTTAAAAACACTGGACGATGTCCAGGTTCTTGATTACGCCCGTCACCCGCTTGTAGCAATAACCCACCGTCTTGTAAGGAGAGTCTGATATTCCGGATTTGGGAAAAAATATCCTCTATTAAAAATTAACACTTAACTCGTGACTGTTTTGACCGGATTAAACGCTTAAGACCCGGCATACCTCAGGTCAAACTTTTCGTTGAGTACGTGCTCTTTTACTATTGTTCCATCTGCTACGACGACTTCAGGCCAGAGACGGGTCTTGGAATGCACGACAACCCGGTCACGAAGTACCACACGAGGACCGATGACAGTATCGTTTTCAATACTGCAGAATTCACCAATATGGGTGTCATTATCCATAATACACCCTGAAATAGTGCTGCTGGTACCAACAACGACCCTGTTGTAAAGAGAAGAGGAAAATACTTTCACATTATTCCTGAGAATACATTTATCACCGATGCTGGTATATGGCCCAATCAGAACATTGTCCCCAATCGTTGTTCCCGGACCTATCGCCACGGGACCGATTACTTTGGTATTTTTTCCCAGGGTAATGGAATCCCCCAGCTGGACCGGGCCCTGGATCTGTGCCCCGTGCATTGACAGGTTCCCGATAATATCCGTAAATGCAATATCCTGCAGCTTCCACCGTTCTGCCTGGCGCAGGGAGTGCGGGCTTCCCACATCAGTCCAGTTACCCCTTGCAAGCCAGCCTTTCAGCACATGTTTTTCCTCCATCATTTTCGGGAACAGGTCACGGGCAAAATCGTATTTTGTACCCTGGGGGATATGGTCAAAAATTTCCGGGCTGCACACGTACATTCCAGTGCTTGCAAGATTGGAAAAAATTTCACCGGGGGCCGGCTTTTCCTTGAACCGCTTAATTTCGTAATTGACATCTATTTCAGCAATACCATATTCGCCGGGATCATCAATAGATATCAGACCGATGGTGGCAGTAGCCTTCTCTTTCTGATGTGTCCGGTAAAACTCTAGAACATTCAAATCAGTAACGTGATCGCCGCCAACAACCAAAAAATCCTGTCCGTCAAGATATCGCTGGGCGTTTTTGACGCTTCCGGCTGTACCAAGCTTGGCTTTCTCGTGTACATAGATGATCTCAACACCGAAGAGGGAACCATCACCGAGTGCCTCCTCAATAGAATCACCCATATAACCAAGAGTGAGCACGACTTCACGAAAACCCATGTTCGAAAGATGCGACACCAGGTGCTGGACGGAGGGTCGGTTGACAATAGGAATACAGGGTTTAGGTCGTTCGAACGTGAGTGGACGGAGCCGGGTCCCCTCACCCCCGCACATTATGCACACCTTCATGCGTATAGTTTTCGTGCTGGATCGTTTTAATCATAGTGATTTTAGTGCTCCTTTTAATATATTCAGGAATATACGTGATCTTTGCAGGATTGTGTGACAATGGCTGAAGAGGATTACCGGGTTCTCCCGGTGCAAAATGGACGCGTACAATGCCTCCAGGAAAAAAAAGAGCCGGTTGAGAACTGCAGTTTCTGCATTCACTGCCGTGAGTTTTCAGTAAAAGGGAAATTTGTAAAGTCACCTTCCCTCGCTTACTGCACGAAATGCCGGACAACAGATCGGGTAGATCTGTCAAAAGCTGAAGCAGTGAAATGTGCGGATCGCCAGGGCGAGGGGTTCCATTCCTTCACCAGCATTATCAGTTGATTTTTAAAATGATATATTTGATACTCCTTATCCGGTAACCAGGTGTACAATAGTATCCATATCAACATATTCTTCAAAAATATCTGCCAGATGTTCATAGGGATCACCCTCATCGTCCGTTATTGGTATAAAGGGCAATCCCTTTTGCGAATACAGGTAAGAGAGAAGGGCATTTGCTGCCGAAGGATTCGAAAAAAGCCCGTGCAGGTAGGTACCAAATACGAGACCATCATCACTTACCCTGCCATCTCCTTCAAGCGCCTCCCGGTCACAGCCAGATTCAGTAATTCCCATATGAATCTCGTAACCAGTAACCTCACCCATCGCGGAGAGAATAGGGGGCACTGGACATGCGCTCCGCCTGATCTGGAACGTATTCTTTTCATACGAGGTAAACCGGGTCACACAATCAAGCAATCCCAGGCCTTCGTATGTTCCGGCATCGGATTCAAAACCGGAATCAATGAGTGTTTTTCCGAGTATCTGATATCCCCCGCAAATCCCGATTATCGGGATCCCCCTTAGCCTTGCTGATCGAATTTCCAGATCCGTACCAGTCCCGATTATAGCGTTAAGGTCAGCAATCGTGTTTTTTGTTCCCGGTATTATTACGCAGTCATAAATATCAAGAGGTTGACCGCAGGATATGTAGTCGACCGCAGCGTGTTGTTCAAGCAGCTCAAAATCGGTAAAATTGGAAATTTTGGGAAGTTTTAAAATTCCTATCCTGACTTCTGAATTTTTTGTTTTTTTATCTCCAAGAGAAAGTGAATCCTCACTCGGTAGAGGGAGGGAGAAATAGGGGACGATCCCGAGCACTTTTATCCCGGTAAGATCCTCAAGGATTTTGACGCCCGGTTCAAAAATGCTGATGTCTCCGCGGAACTTGTTGATGATAATTCCTTTCACAAGAGGTCGTATTTCCGGTGGCAGGAGTTCAATCGTTCCAATGATCTGTGCAAAAACCCCTCCCCGCTCAATATCAGCGACAAGAATCATTGGCAGGCGGAGAGCTTTTGCGAGCTGGGTGTTTGCGATATCCCGGTCGTAAAGGTTCAGTTCAGCAGCACCACCTGCGCCTTCCACCACAACCTGCCCGTACTCTGCTTCCAGCCGTTTAAATGATTCGAGGGCTTTTATCAGGAGTTCCGGAGTTTCCCGGTAATAATCCGCAATATGGATATCCTTATAAGGGTGTCCATGAAGCACAACTTGAGAAATGCTGTCCCCTTTTGGTTTAAGAAGAATAGGATTCATATCAGTATGAGGAGGCACTTTTGCAGCGATCGCCTGCATAGCCTGTGCCATGCCGATCTCTCCGCCATCAGGTGTAACGAAGGAATTCAGGCTCATATTCTGGGATTTGAAAGGAGCTACCATTATCCCGCGTCGGACAAGGCAACGGCAGAGTGCTGCAACAGTGACACTCTTTCCTACATGCGATGCCGAACCCACAATGAATAAGGACATGCCGGTATTACTTTGTAGACTTTCAGATCATAAAAAACAACATCTCTTTCATCACGCGGGTTCGAGGAAAAGGTTCCTTTAAAATACCTGTTCCGGGTCAGATACGTCATTATTTCCTTCAGGTAATGCCAAGTAATAAATAACCAGAACCGTAAAAATACATGTAATGATTGGTGGGATTTGCCCGACGTGTGGACTACCTAAAGAACTGTGTATCTGTGAAGAGGTAGCAAAAGAACAGCAAAGGATCAATGTCAAAGTGAACAAACGCCGATACGGAAAAGAAGTAACCGTCATTGAAGGACTTGATCCAACCGATATCGATCTTGAAGACCTTTCAAAATATATGAAAAGTAAACTTGCCTGCGGGGGGACAGTAAAAGGAAACTCAATTGAGTTACAAGGCAACCACCGCGACAGGGTCAAAGAACTGTTGTCGTTGAAAGGTTATAGCATAGAAAATATTTCCTGACCCTTTTTTTGCTATCGGATTTTTTTAATTATTATAAAAAACTTCCAAATGCAGAGTGAAACAAAAATTTTGGCGTGGAGTAATTTATTCTTCGATTTATAAAAATCAGATGAAGAACCTGAAGGTCACCCAGGCAATAAACAGCATTACGGCGGAATACTTCAGGCCCGCAATAACCCGGCCCTCACCCATCTGACCTGCAACAAGCCCGGAAAAAAAACCCTGAAGCATCGCAGCATGGGAGAACAGGCGTTTATACGCAAAAAGATCAATTTGTCCCATAAAACCCCTCGCACCTGCTGCTGCTGCCGAAGCACCAGCTGTCGCCATCGTTGTCAGGAATGTTGAAACGAGGATGGCAATCACGAACAGGAATACAGCAAACGATACAAGGACAATGATAACGTAGATCAACATATTGTTGCTCCGTTCCTGGGACAGGTTTACCACTTCAAAGGTGTCTTTTGCGGCTGCCCTGAGTACCTCACTGATATCTCCACCGGCTTTGCTTGCTTTTGCAATAAGATCCACGCTACGGTCCGCAAGAGGGGTACCGAGATCTTTGCCAAAACGGTACATTGCTTCAACAAATCCGGCACCCCACGACATATCGGTATCAAGCTTCCTGATATGAGGCGTTAGTGTCGAATATTCAGCACTGGCAACAATGTGAACAGCATTCGGAAGCGTCATGCCAGAATCATTCATACCTGCAAGATCACGGAAAAAGTTCGGGAGGGAATTTTCCAGGTTCTTAATACGCCATTGTTCCCTGAAATCAAGGATTGCTACCGGAACAACAGCAATCAGAACAGCAAAAATAACGAAATCATCAATCACCGTGGAGGTAAAAATCACCTGTATTCCGTTTGAAGCAACCATCATGGCAAAACCGCCAACAAACAGGATAAGACCGAGAGGTAAACTGAGGATAAGTATATTGACAGGTTTTTCCGTCAAAACCTTAAAGGGGTGTTTTAAGAATTTTCCCAATCCTTCCCGTGTCTGACGATCCCGCTCAAGATTTGTTGTAATCGCGTCAATTTCAGATTCTGCAGCGCTTAATTCGGCGGATTTAAGCGGAGACGGGGATTGGTCACCCCGGTTGATCATATTTTTGAATTGATCCTTTATGGTCATCTCAGGTCTCCGGTGTCATGGAACTGATCATGATCACAAACATAACACTGCCTAACGGGATCATTGCATAGATAACCGCGTACAGAAACAAAGGGTGGTTATCTCCGGAGAGAACAGACATGATCGACTGGAGGATAATCAGAAAAAGCGTACCCGCAACCATGGCGGTCACATATGACTCAGACACAAGAGCAAGTGTTTCTAAAAATAATTTCTGGGTTTGCCGGTTTTCCAGCGCATATTGTTCGGCTTTTGTCCGGAAATATTCAGTAATGTTTCCTCCGCTCGCAACACTTGCGATGGTTCCCTGTAAAAATTCCTTCATCCTTCTGCTTGGAGTACTTGCCGAAACAAGACGGAGAGAATCGATTAAGTCCCTTCCAAAAATGTCAATCTCACGTGATATGTATCGTGCCTCAACTGCACTCTGGCCATAAATCGAACTGCTGCCGAGGAGCCGGAACACTTCTGCTGGTGTAATACCGGCTGTGGACATAGAAGTGATATAATTGATTGCGTAGGGCAGACTTGCATCGATGTTCCTGCGCCGGTTCCCTGCTTCAAGGCCCGGGTACAGCAAAAAAATCAGATAAGTAATTCCACCAAATACAAGAAGAGAGAATATCGTGATAATTATCGTCCCGATAAGAAGTGTATGTGCTGAAAGTCCGACAAGTATTTCCGGTACCTCCCCTTTATACTTGATCATATTTGGGACCTGGAAAACCCAGCTGACAATTCCAAGCAATACGGCACCGGAAAGGCCGGCAATAATCGCGCTTATATATGCCGTTGAGAGATAGACCTCAAACGGGGTTTTGAACCTCGCTGACACAAGGTCGTTTCTCAAAGCCGCGTAATCTTCTCTTTTTGCCTTCATCCTTTTGCCGAGAAGATTGAAGCAGAGCCGTTCAAAACTATTCATACAGCTCCTTCCTCACTTTTTCAATCACTGCTTCAGGATCCCGGTGATATGAGATAAGAATTTTCGCAACATCTTTGTAGTGACGGATCTTCTTGATACGCATCCACTCAAGAACTTCCTGGCGGCGTTTCAGTTCCTCGCGCATGCGGTTTTCGCTCCAGCCCTTTGCCTCCATGATCTCTTCAAGAAGGTAGGACTTGCCGGAGTAGGTAATTTCGTCAGTAGCTGACCGCCACTTAAAGACTTCGTTGGTTATGAGCTCATTGGTCCTTGGATCAATATCCAGGATTTCAACGATCTGCTTGTTTCTCCGGATGCGTTTGCCTCCGACACGCCCCTGGACCTGGACACAGATAAAATCCAGCGCGGAAAGCATATTCCGTGGCACATCCATGGGAGGGTTTTCTATACGGTGAACTACGCTTGCCACCGAATCCGCGTGAGTGGTAGAATAGGTGGTATGGCCAGTGCTCATCGCCTGAAACAGGGTCTGGCATTCTTTTCCACGAACCTCACCAACAATGATGTATTCCGGACGCTGTCGCATCGCAGCCCGCAGAAGCTCATACATATTAATCTCACCCCTACCCGAAGTGTCGAACGAGTCACGGGTAATACTTGGGATCCAATTTGGATGAGGGAGTTTTAATTCTCGCGTATCTTCAAGGGAAACAATTTTTGATAACGGGGGGATAAACAATGAAATCGCGTTAAGAGCGGTCGTCTTTCCCGACGCTGTGCCGCCAGCAAAAATTGCAGATTTTCCGTTTTCGACACAGAGCCAGATGTATGCGATTGAAAGCGGTGCGAAGGTCCGCCATTCAATCAGATCAGTCGGCGTAATGGGTTCATCCTTGAATTTACGGATTGTGAAAGTGGAACCATGGGCAGTTACTTCCTGACCCAGTGTCATCTGGATACGGGAGCCATCCTGCATGGTGGAATCCAGAATCGGTTGTGCAATTGAGATGTATTTACCTGATCGCTGGGCAAGTTTCGTAACAAACGAATCAAGATCTTCAGCATTCGTGTATGAAAGAGTCGTCTTCATTGATTCATAGTTAGAATGATAGACGAACAGCGAGGTATGAACTCCGTCACACGAAATATCCTCAATGTATTTATCATGCATAATCCCGTCGATGAGGCCATCGCCAAGGAACTCCTTGTGCATATTGTAGAGAATAATTTCCCGCTGCACAGGAGTGAGTTTAATGCCAAAATCAAGAATTACGTCTGTCGCTGCAGCCCGAAGTTTACTTCCAGCTTCCTCTTTTGAGATGTCTTTTGTGTTGATATCGAGCGTTTCAAACAACCGTTCCTTCAACTCTTTTAATAGTTCTTTTTCGGGATCAGTGAGGACCGGTTCAAGGACCATATAAGTATATTCGTGGGTAGTGTGATCATAGATGATACGAATGTAAGCGTAAGGGGGGTTCACCGGATATATTTCCACTTCCTCAACACCGGGCTGTGGCCTGAAAGTTATATCAACAAGAGGGCCATGGATCTTGGGATCATAGTCTTCTATTGTTGTATGAATCGCTTTAAAAAGTGAAATCAGGCTGGATTTTTTAGGTTCTGTCTTGGTTTTTGTTTTCCCCAATCCGGTATCAGCTCCTATATCCAGATCCTTAAAACCTGCGGTAGAAAAATTTTTCTTCCAGATTTCATTGAAATCCGGCGGCAGGGTACCGGTCCCTTCAAACGCGCTGATACGTCCATGAAGTTTGAGTTCATCAATTTTGAAGGACGCACCTTTGGGAAGGATGAGACCTGATATGTCAGAGATCTGGTCAACATTAACAATCTTTTTGTCAGCATCAGTTACCGGCTCACTATCGACCGAATGTGATTCGCTGCTTTTCCTTATGGATTTAGCCCTTATCGCCGCCTTGGGATCCTCATCAATAATTTCTATCTCGTTTTTCTCTCCGGAGGGTTCCCAGCTGGGGGGGGAAGCAGCAGGTTGAGGGGTTCCAGGACTGGCCATGATTTTACCGAGTGTCTCATGAATATCTTTTCCGGCAATCTCGCGATCCGGCTTTTTTTGGATTTGGTCTGACTGGTCCATTGATTCAGAAAAGTCAAGATCTTCATGTTCCGTAGATCGGGTTGTTGTTTGCCTGGCAGAGAGATGCTGGTCCTCCTCATGAGAAAGTTCCATTTTTTTTCTGAGGGCAGCAAAATCTCCGATGCCAGTTAGTGATTCACCCCCGGGAGTCGGAGTTTTCTGGATGTCAGAAATATCTTTCGTTTTCTTGGCATCCTCATTCTTTTTGGTTCCCTTAATCAGACCGATCAGGGAGTTTACATCATCCAGTGATTCATCTTCATCATCTTTGTTCAAACCAGACATCCCCACGTTTACCTGTATCTAAGACCTTCAATGTTTTTTTTTACTTTAACTATATTTATACTATTGCTATTTTAATAATGGCAAAAAAACCGAGTTTTTATTAATAAAATCCATCATCACTGCTAATTCACTGATGCATTATCATGAAATCTCTGATTGGATATTTTTTATTACAACCCGGATAAGACCAAGGTGCGCATCCGCTGTTGTAAAAACGCACAGGAACAGATCCCCACAGGGAGCAATGATGAATTTGTTTTCATCGGTCTCAAGAATCAGCTGGTCAAGTGAGCCAATTTTCAGATCCCTGGCTGTTTTCCTTCCGGCCCGCATGAGATCTTCAGCAGAAGCGGCCAGATGCTCAAAATCCGCGCTCCCTAACCACTGAAGGGGGAATCCTTCAAAGAATGTAGCAACCGCAATAACTCCTGTCAGGCTTTTTATTTTCCTTAATTTTGCTTCGTCGAGAGGCTCGGGAAACTCTCTTTTGAGTAAGTCTCCGGTATCGCCAGTCTTCAGAAATGCCCCGGAGGGGGATATAAGAGACTGAGTCCCTTCAGTGAGTAACCCTTCTTCTTGTGATATCTGGATCGCGCGGGAAAATTCTGCATCGGTATATTTTCTGACGTTAAGTGTCTGAGGGGATTCACTTAGGCCCGTACCATTAAAAGGCATGTGTAAAAGGGCAGAGTTTCCGCGGAAAAATCTGTTATTATTGTTGAAGTATGCCCCGGAGATGTTCCCATTGTCGGTGAGAATAAATCCATGACCATTGGGACTTTCAACTTCAATTAAGCCACTGAAATTTATAAGATACTGCAGTAAACCTTCTTTCAAGGGATTGGTAAATGTTCCCTCCACGGTTCCTGCAGGTAATCTCATAAAGCTGAAAGGTCAGAGTGCAGCAACGAGCCGTTCCTTGTTCTTCTTTAATTCATATCTGATCCTTCCTATATTGGCTGAAGTATCGGCAATAATCGCAATGAGTTCATCAACGGAAAGTGGAGACAGGATGATAGGCCCTTTCTCCAGCTCGACAATCATTTGAGAGAGTTCGCCTTTTCCCAACGTATTTCCCATTGCTTCGGACGTTCCCAGACCCGTGGAAGCCATGGCACCCAATGCTTCGATATCGACTTTCCCCGACATCGCACTTTCAATAACGAATCCATCTCTTCCTATCACGACTGCCGCTGATACACCTTCGATTTTTAAAAATTCCTCCAATAATGGCTTCAGCATTTCAATATCACCAGATAAATGATTCTTTCTTTTTTTTGGCTATTAAATGTTGGTCTTTCTCTGGGAATCGTGAAGAAAATGACAGATTTCGTAAAAGTGTTAAAAATAATAAGGGCTCTTGTTCCACCCTTTTTTATAGTCGAAAAGAATCCTCAATCTTTACATTTTTTATGACCGTATATTTATCCGGTTTCCCCGGTAAATAGGAATCTATATAGTAGGAAACCGAAACAATACATCATAATGCAACTCCCCAGGGGAACATTTCTCAATATAAAAAGGCACACTAAAGTTGGTGCACTTCTTGGTGAACTCCATGAGGTGAAATATACCGGGATTTGTACTATCTCTTTTAAAACTGAAAACTGTTCTGTTGTATTCAAATCAGGCAAATGTATTCTTGCCCAGTTCCAGGAAATGGTGGGAGAGGCTGCATGGGATCAACTTCAGAAAATATTGGCTGAGTATGTAGATGCTGCATTATCCACCCTGGATGAAGCTCAGATTCAGCTCTCCCTCGAATTCAATAAAAATTGCCGGATAGGTAATGTGAGGAAGAAAGTTATTTCTCCACCTGAAAAAAACCCGGAACTTCAAAGCCCGATGATGAAAAAATTCCCAGTGAATCCTCCAACAAAGCCATTCATTGATTTGATAAAAAATCATCCTAAACCAGTTATTCCAGATACTGCTTCCTTTAATAAATCTGGCATAAATGAAAAATTCCGTTCCGCTGAAATACCAAAAATACTAAGTGATGCCCAGTTCAGGAGAGCTGGTCAACAACCAGCCGGACCAATCCCCCAGAAATCTCCAATTAATTCGCACAGTCAGGACGAGGAGTCGAAATCGGACGATTCTATTCCATGCATAAAGGATACTGATCCCAGTAGTTTTGAGACAGATATCAACACTTTTGAAACCATGGATGTGGAATCCATTACGAATAAAATTCGCGGCGAATGTGAGACTTTAATTAAACAACTTCAACTTGAACATCTGACTGATGACTAAACAGGGAAGAATATAAGGTATCGGTTTTGCCATCAACCTCAGCCAACTCACATCTATAATATAATGGTAATTCTTTTCGATATCTTCGAAGTAGTGTTGTTCCGGTATACAGTTCAGAAGGATAACAATAAAAAAAACAACCTTCAACAGGAGAAGAAGTAACGTATTTTTTCACATCTGCAAACGGATTATCTATCCTAAAAAAATGCTGCAAAGGATTCTTCACATTATTACCCTTAAGTACCTCACTGAAAAACTCGCTCTCTATTCTTGGGATAACATTTATTGGGAAAAGAACTGATTTAACACTTTTACTAAAAAAATCTCATCCGGAAATATTCTTCCGATTCATCTCTCGAGACCTCATACAGATCTGTAGTAGACACGTCTGAGGGAAGCAGGCACTATCAGACACCGCAAACTATAACAAGATAAGATCATCTGATCAAATCCGGGAAATTTGCGGCAATATTATCTTAGGGCCGAACCTTAAGGATTCAAAACTTGTCTGAATAATCAGGATAAAAAACCTGTTTCAGAGGTGATGTTAAAAAAATGATAGCGGAAACACAGGTTTTGATAAAACAAATGAATGTAATGTGAAAATTGGGTAATCTTATATAAATCAAATAGAAATATTCACACAACAGGGTGTTCAATGGTCAAGGTTTACACAATCGCTTCCGGAAAAGGTGGGACTGGGAAGACAACTGTTTCTGTTAATCTCGGAACGATGCTTGCCCAACTCGGTAAAGAGACCTTCCTGATGGATGCTGATATCGGCATGGCAAATGTCGGCCTGCTTCTTGGACTACAGGATGCCCCAGTAACCCTTCATGAAATTCTCGCTGGCAAAGCCAATATTAATGATGCGATTTACGAGTGCCCGGCAGGGCTTAAGGTTATTCCCGCGGGTATCTCTCTTCAAGGTTTCCAACAGGCAGATCCGGAGAAAATCCGTGACGTTATGGGTGAAATTATTAAACGCTGTGAATTTTTATTAATTGACGCCCCGGCCGGAATAAGCAAGGATGGCATCGTTCCTCTCGCGGTCGCCGATGAAGTTATCCTTGTTGTCAATCCTGAACTCTCTTCCATCGTTGATGCGCTTAAGACGAGAATTCTCACCGAACTTGTCGGGGGTCATGTTCTTGGTTCAATCATCAACCGTGTTGATCAGGATAAACCCGATATCATGATAAAAAAGATGGAGAAAGTGCTCGGGGTCAAGGTAATCGGGTATATACCGGAAGACACTAATGTCCGTCGTGCGGCTTCTGCAAGAACACCCCTCGTGATTAAGTACCCGACATCACCTGCATCAAAAGCCATCCGCCGCATTGCGTCGGGCCTTATTGGGGTAAGTTATAAAGATGAGGAAGATAAAGAACAGAAAGAAGGGTTTCTCGAAAGATTTACGAAAGCCGTTTTCGCCAAAAAGAAAGGGAATTGAAGAGTAATTCCAATTCCCTATTACTTACAGCCAGATTTGTTTTTTCCCAATCCATTAAGGAATACTCAGCCAGCACCGTTGTTTCCACCATCACTTTTATCCTGCGATATTTTTTACCAATGACTTACCACCTTTTGCTGCTCGGCATTGCCGAAATATTTTAAAAATTTGTTATCCGCAGGCACCAGAATTCTTTATCGTTGTGGAGTGGAGTTGCACTTTTGGATTAATCGGAATAATGAAGGATCCGGCTGATATAAGGAAAAATACACTATTTGGATTTATTTGTCAATGTAAAGATACAATGTCTGGCCCAATGGTACGATATCGTATTTTCCCACCCAATCTTCATGGATGAGAAGTCTGGAACTCTCTGATTATATGATTTCGATATATTTGGTTCAGTAACAATTCCGGCTCGATTGGAGAATTTTAAAAAACGGTATTAATAGAATATTAAATTTCCAGAAGTGCTTTTACGTTAAGATCCAGAACAATTTTTGATTGAGAGTCATCAAAAGTTATAGGAAAAGTGGTAATATTTTGCGATCGGTCCATTACAATACAATCATATTTCCCATGCATTAGTTTGAACCCGGCAGTTCCTTCATCAGTAGTTATATCATTCCCTAATATCTTGCCCTTGCTCCGGATTGACACGGTGACACCATTTTGGGGGATTGTGTCTTTCTGTACCGTAATAACAAGAACCCCCATACCCTCACTTTTTTTGCCGATTTCGGGTATTAAAGTTGGGATGCTCTTTTTTAAGTGTGTTTTTTCAAAGATCCTTGACCCCATTACAACAGCATCGACAATATCCGAAATAACATCATAAAACTCAAATTTTTCATGTCCTGAAATCATCAACACAGCTTTATCGCTATAGAGTGACCCTTTATCGTCGATGTAGATCGCTCCTTCAGCCTCTCCATCAATAAAAGCAAGATAATATTCACGATCATTCTCTTTTGCTGCAGCCAGTCCATTGGATTTCCGGGATAAGGCGTATTGGAAAAGTTCATGAAGTGTAAAAATATTTACAAATTTTGACCCCCGGATGATATTTTCCAGAAGATCGTGTATCACATTGGGGATAGTCCTTTTCAAATGGGTCTTTTCAAAAATCCGACACCTCATAACAATTGTTTCTACGATGTCCGGAGTAATTTCATAGAAATCAAATTTTTCGTTGCCGGAGATCAATTTCGCGGCTTTATCACCGTACTCAGTTTCCTTTTCATCGATGTAGATAGCACCCTCCGCTTCGCCAGCAATGAATGCAAGATAATATTCCCGTGCGTCCTCTCTTGCAACTGCAATTCCATTGAAGCTTCTTGATGAGGCATATTGGAACAGTTCATTAAGCGAGAAGTTTCCCAGATGCTTCGAGCCTTTATGAATATTTTTTATCATGTCCTGTATCTTCATGGGGAAACTCATCTCATCGGGCGTGATATTCGAGAAAGAATTTACGCGTATCTCTCTTCTTTATCTGGAGGAGTTATTTGTAACATGTGTATTTTACATTTGCGGATATATTTTTGGAGTTCCACTTCATCGCCATACATAAGTGTTGGTAAGAAAAAAGGTATATGGATTTATGGAAATTCTCTACCCAATGGTAATCTCAGCAGTTGCAGTCCTCGCTACTCTGATCTACGCTTCTTTCCTCGACATCAAGGACCGACGGGTTCCGTTTAAGACATGGTACCCAATGCTGTTTGTCGGGATTCCCGCATCCGTGTGGCTCCTGTACATAAAAACAGGCAATTTCAGTCTCATTGCAGGATTCTTATCACTAATAGCGAGTTTCTTTTACAGTAACTATCTCGACACTCATAAACCAGGTGAACCTATTAGGTTTGAATTCCTTGTGATCACTCTGCTCCTGCCCGCACTGGCTTGGCTGGTTCTGCCCACTCCATTCGCATTGACACTCGTTCCCTGGTATGCAATGTTTGCCGGGATTTTTGCATACATATCGTATATTACCTGGAAACAGAAACCGGAGGGAAAGATTAAGCCAAAACGCAAAGTTCAAGAATCGAATGTTGAAGAGGCACTCAACCGATGGTACTTTATCCTGATTGTCATTATCTTTGCAATCACTTCCGTTCTGCTCCTCTTTTCCGGCGGCTGGGGTAATCCTGCTCTCTTTGTTCTGTTACCGGCAGTTTTCTGCGGAGTATTCTATCTTTTTGGCCGGATGCACCTATTCGGGGGAGCGGATGCATGGGCTCTTATCTTCATCTCATTCTGCATCCCAACATTTCCATTCACACCGTTGCTTGGAGATACACCCCTTGGATTTCTCGCATTTTCAGTCCTGATTAATGCACTGCTCCTCAATCTTGTTGCCCCGCTTGCGATCTTCGCCATCAATATTGTCCGAAGAAACCGTGCCCCGCTGATGTATATGTTCTTTGGGTTTCCCGTCAAAGGTGAAAATATACAGCAGGAATGGGGATTTATAATGGAAGACTTCGAAGAAAATCAAGGGAAGGTAAGCCGGAAATTCATCGGGTTTTTTGACTCCATCGGAAGAATGTACGGCGGCGAAGGCCGGGTCTACACAAAGGATCTCCGGGAACATCCCGAAGAATTCACCGAAGAGCTGGCAATATACAAAAAAGCCGGCACGGTCTGGATATCCTATGCAGTTCCATTTATAATCCCGATCACAGCAGGATTCATAACCGCGATAATCTTTGGTGATTTCCTTCTGGCAATAATGAAAATATTTGTGCCAGGGGCCTGACCATGTTGAATCTTAAATTTGTTGACGGACTGATTCCGGTCATTGTGCAGGACAAAAAGAGCGGACAGGTTCTGATGATGGCATATGCCAACGAGGAGGCAATCCAGCTCACGCTGAAAACCGGATATGCACATTATTACAGCCGGAGCCGGAAAAAACTCTGGAAGAAAGGAGAAGAGAGCGGGCATTTCCAGAAAGTCGGGCAGGTCTTAACAGACTGCGACGAGGACTGCCTGCTATATCTTGTCGAGCAGAAGGGTGCAGCCTGCCATACAGGATATGTTTCATGCTTCTACCGTACACTTTCAGAAGACATCGTAGGAACAAAAATCTTTGATCCGGAAAAAGTGTACGGAAAGAATGGTCGCTAATTCATTTTTTATTGAAACATCATTCAGCGGGATATTCCCGGTATTTGGATTTTTTTATTCCCTCATCGACAAAAAATGAGAATATGAAGATCTTATAAGCAGATGCGGATTATGTTCACCGGACAGAGAAATGCAGCTTCCTCTGCACTACTGCAAAGAGTATCCGGTATAACCCCCTCTGCAAGGTTACCACTATAACGATACTCTTCTATAATTTCCGAGAAAGAATCGCAATGGTTTTGGTCGAAAAGCTCCGGGCAGATGTTCCAGCATGCCCCACAACTTACGCAGCCCATCCGATCAATGGTAACAATCATTCCGATATTCCATAACCTTATAAAAAACAGATTGGAGGTATTGGGATAAAGGTATACGCAAGGTTCTTTTGGGAATTGCAGATCAGGCCAGTCCGAGTTCCTTGAGTTTCACGGGAGTGGGAACACCCAGATTATCCCAGCCTCTTACAGCATAATACTCGTCGAGAAGAGGATCCCTCTGCCAGACTCTGCCCGCCGGTTCACCTTCCTTCAACGGTTCAGTAAGAAGTCGTAAAGGAAGTGTATCGTCAGCTTTCCCGTACCCTTCCTTCATATTGAACAGTTTCTGAACGGTCCAGATTCGTTCCCCGATGCGCATCAGTTCGTGTTCGTCCACCGTCATACCGGTAACCGCAGAGATCATTGCTGCGTAATCTGGTGCACCCATCGGTGCAAGCGAGGTGAACAGGCAGATTCCTGCCGCATCTATCGCAGCCGTCAGGTCCTGAAACGCCTTTGTCCACACTGCCTTGCCGTCATTGGTGAAGGGGTCAAGTTTCTGCGGGACTCCGAGAACTTCGGGAGAGATCATATAACCATTGATATGATCTCCTCCACGAACTCCGGTTGCATAACTGAGTCCCATCCCTTGAAGGCCCCGAGGGTCGTACGCAGCAAGCTCCATCTTCTTCACACTCATGGAGAGCTCGGGGTGGTTGTATTTCTGCGAAAACCGGTATGATCCGTCAGCCAGCTCGTCGCCGAATCCTTCGCGATAACCCATCTTTCTTACAAGATCGCACATGGCAGCTCCATCGCCCCATGCAATTTTTTGTTCGATGTAGCCCTTCTGCGACATTTCCATGGCACATGCGATCGTGACACCTGCCGACATCGCATCCAGGCCAAGATCATTACAGAGATTATTCGCACGCGTAACCCAGACCAGATCATCGATGCCGCAATCGGCACCCATTGCCCACGCATTCTCGTATTCGGGGCCTTCTGCTTCGATTCCATCCACTTTTGTACCCCGCCCGCAGGCAATAAAACAGGCATAACACGGTTTCTTGCGCACAAGCGTTGTTGCGGTCATTTTTTCACCGGATATATTCTCTGCATTCGCAAAGTATGCAGTCTGATGGTTTCTGGTCGGCAGGATGTAATGGTTATTAATCACGTTCATGAGAACCGGTGTCCCGTAGTTGGAGAGACTCTGGCTTGTCACTGGACCTTCGGTCAGTTTCTTTCGTACCCCCACGAGCACCTCTTTTAGTTTCTCAGGCTCTGCAACAGCTATCTTTCCTTCTCCCCGGGCTGCAATTGCCTTTAAATTTTTCGAGCCCATTACTGCCCCAAGCCCGCCCCGGCCGGCTGCCCGGAACTGGTCACTCATTACACACGCAATCCGGCTGAGTTTCTCCCCTGCCGGGCCGATACAGGCAATCCGGATATGCTCATCATTAAGGTCTTTTTTGATACCGGCCGTGGTTTCGTTCACAGTCATACCCCAGTATGATGAAGCATCTCGAAGCTCCGCTTCCCCCCGGTTGAGCCAGATGAAAACCGGCTTCTGTGCTTTTCCCGAAACAACTACTGCATCTACTCCGGCAAGCTTCAGTTCGTGGCCGAAGAACGCCCCGCTGTCTGAACTGCATAAGGTGTTATTCAGAGGAGATTTGGACACCACCTGGTGACGCGCCCCAAGAGGAACACCGGAACCCGTTAGCGGTCCGGTGGCAAACACGATCACATTCTGCTCTCCAAGGGCGTCAGCATTGCGAGGGACCATATCACTTACCAGCTTGACACCAAGCCCCCTTCCCCCGAGATATTGTTGTTTCAGTTCCTGCGGAAACGGTTTTTTGATCAGTGTCCCGTTGGTCAGGTCTGCATACAATATTGTTCCTGCATATCCATCCATTTCAGATACCTCCCTTTTCCGGCAGGATGTGCTCATGGATTGCACCATAATTCAATTTCGATAAATAAGTTCCCGGCATTTCAAATCATCTCGCGGTAGGATGCATACCATGAGTTAATAAAGTTAGCTTTACTGCATAAACTTCCGATGGGAAAAGGTTGTAAAATCCCACTTCTGACTCAATTCCGATCTAAACAGCTTATCATCCTTTGATTATATTTCCATGATTGCCTACCCTTTATCGGTCTGGTGCCTTACGAATATGAAATCCAGGGAACATTTTTTATTTTATCGATTCTCAATAACCAACAAATGAAGCTTGTTCGCTATGCAATATTTGCTGGTCTCATTATTACTTTCATTATCACCTTCGCTTTTTACCAGCCTCTTCCGGATCGTATCGTCTCGCACTGGAACGCTGCCGGGCAGGCTGATGGATATATGTCGAAGATCTTGGGACTGGGTCTGATCCCTCTCATCATGGCATCATGTGTGGCCCTCTTTGCTATGATCCCGCGTATCGACCCGCTCAAACAGAATTATGAGAAGTTCAGGAACTATTACGAGGGGTTCATACTCCTGTTTGTCCTTTACCTGCTGGCTATCCAGGTCCAGATTATCCTCTGGAGTATCGGGTACCAAATCAGCCCGAACCGCACATTTCCTGTCCTTTTCGGGATTCTTTTTATCTATCTTGGGTTTCTTCTCGAACATGCGGAGCAGAACTGGTTTGTGGGTATCCGTACCCCTTGGACAATGAGTAGTACGACAGTATGGAAAAAGACCCATGAGGTGGGCGGAAAATTGTTCAAAATTGCCGGGATTATCGCTTTTGCCGGACTGCTGTTCCAGAATTTTGCAATCTGGTTCATCCTTGTGCCGGTACTGACAGTGGCTGTATTTTCCGTCGTCTATTCATATATTGAATTTAAAAAAGAAGTTAAAAGTCCGATAATAGTATAACATGGTTTCTGAAGCGCAGATGAGGAGGAACACAGTCTGACGCATTTATGGAAAAATAAATCTGGGGAAGTGATGCGCTACAATCGAATCTCTGCTTCGACCCGTCTCACCTTCGAACCCCTTATTAACACTGCGGGGTAATATCTACCGTATCAACGATCATCCGGTCGTTGAACCTGATAACCGGCGTGAGCGACTTGATAGGCGCTCGTGCAGTTAAAGGAGCGTCCTAGCGCTTGCACGACTCCTTTTAAAAAATCCAAGAGAATAGCATAGCATACAAGAGCATACCATAGGACACGATAGGGTGAATATTTTATGATACTGGTACCAGATACGAGCGTCCTTATCGATGGGCGCATAACCTCGATGATTAAAGCCGGAGAATATAAAGGTGCAACAATAATCGTTCCCGAAGCAGTGATTGCAGAACTTGAAGCCCAGGCAAATAACGGTCGTGAAATAGGATTTTCAGGCCTGAATGAGCTTCAGTCGTTATGCAGGATGGCAGAAGAGAAAACAATAGAACTTAAATTCTCCGGGATCCGACCCTCCCTCGAGCAGGTAAAGCTCGCGAGCGGTGGCGAAATCGATGCAATGATACGGGGTATAGCAATTGAGAATTCTGCGCGGTTTATCACCAGTGATTTTGTGCAGGCTGAAGTAGCCCGGGCAAAAGGACTTGACGTCATTTACTTAAAGGCCCAAGTCAGTGATTTTGTTCCCCTCGGCATTGATCAGTTCTTCGATGAACACACGATAGCGGTATACCTTAAGGAGCGGGTCTGTCCCTCGGCAAAGAAGGGCACCATCAATGATATGAAACTCGTCAGGATCCGCGATCAGCCGACGAGTGAGTATGAGCTCCGTGCACTCGCACAGGAAATACTCGAGCGGGCAAAGCGCGATCCAGACGGGTTCATTGAAGTCGAAAAACGTGGCATTACCATCGTCCAGATTGGTTCCATGCGCATTGCGATTGCACGTCGCCCGTTTTCCGACGGGATGGAGATCACTGCTGTCCGCCCGATTGTTGACGTAACACTGAAAGATTATGCAAAGGCAGATCTCATCACAAAAAAGATCACCAGCGATAAACGAGGGTTGATTATAGTCGGAGCGCCAGGTTCAGGAAAGACTACTCTCGCCCAGAGTGTTGCAACGTACCTGTCAGACAGTGGTTATGTCGTCAAGACGATGGAGGCACCCCGGGAGTTGCAGGTGCCGGACCAGATTACGCAGTATACTACGCTGGATGGCAGTATGTCCAATACAGCAGATGTTCTCCTTCTTGTCAGGCCGGACTATGTCATCTTCGATGAACTGAGAAAGAATGAGGATTTCAATGTCTTTGCCGATATGCGGCTTGCCGGGCTTGGTATGGTCGGCGTTATTCATGCAAATGGCGTTCAGGATGCAGTCCAGCGGTTTTCCGACCGGGTGGACTTTTCGGTTCTGTCACAGATAGTCAATACAATTATCTTTGTCAGCCAAGGGGTAATAACCAGAATTTACGATCTTGATTTCACGATCAAGGTTCCTGAAGGAATGGCAGGTGAAATGCATATCCGACCGGTAACCGTCGTGACCGATCACGAAACTGGCGAACTCGTCATCGATGTCTTCCGGTATGATGGTGAAACAATTGTCATGCCTATGAGCGCAGTGACCAGTGCATCAAAAAAAGTCCCCCAGGCTCCTGTGGTTCAGAATGTTGGAATTCCAGTCGGATCTGCCAGTAATATCCGTTCACCCGTTACCCCCCCCGAGGCGGGCCAAAGAAAGGAAAGTGATGACCGACCCGGCTGGAAACTGATGGAGAAGGATATTCAGCGGGAAATCGGTCGATATACAGAAGGCTTCGTCGATGTGCAGATGATCAGCGATACAAAAGCTATTGTCTACATTGACGACAAAGACGTGCCTGCCGCGATTGGTAAGGGTGGCAAAAATGTATCAGCTATCGTAAACAAAATCGGCATCGGGATTGACATCAAACCCCGCTCCGAATTTGAACGGCAGCAGGTGCTACCACAGAAAAGCGATATGGAGCTCAATCTGGGAGGGGGCATTAAAATCCTGACCGATAAAAAACAGCTCACCATAGTAGCCTCTGAACAGAGCGGTAAGATAGTAGATGTATTTGCAGGCAAAGAATACCTGTTTACTGCCACGGTAAATGACTCCGGAGAAATTCATCTTGCTAAAAATTCCAGTATAGCACAGGAAATGATCCGGCGACACCAGAACAGCGAGATCATTAAACTACGTCCGGTATAATCCAGAAAATGATTATTTTTCCTGATATATGAAGGTGAAATCATTTTGAACGCATTTGATCTGGGCAAATTTGAAACAGAAGCACAGGAACAGTGGTTGCATGCATTTGAGTCCAACCCGTCGAAACTTGAGAAATGTTATCTGAACGTTGCTTACCCATATCCAAGTGGTGCAATGCATGTTGGTCATGGAAGGACCTATATCGTACCTGATGTCATTGCACGATTCTGGCGGATGAGGGGGAAACAGGTCCTTTATCCTATGGCATTTCATGTCACAGGAGCTCCTGTAATCGGCATTTCAAAAAGAATCACAAAGAAGGATCCCAAGACCATTCATCTCTACCGCGATCTTTACCGAGTTCCCCAAAACGTCCTTGATGAATTTACCGATCCGCTGACCATTGTCCACCATTTCGCGAGCGAATATCAGAGAGTTATGACTGCCTGCGGAATTTCGATTGACTGGCGGCGCAGGTTTACAACTGTCGATCCCTGTTACAGTAAGTTTATTGAGTGGCAATGGAAGCATCTCTACGAAGCAGGCCACGTGATCAAGGGAGTCCACCCGGTCCGATACTGCACGGTAGATGATAATCCAGTCGGAGATCACGACCTGCTTGAAGGGGATAAGGCTGAAGTAATAAGGTTCACCCTCGTTATGTTCCAGTATGGGGATGCACAAATCCCAACGGCAACGCTTCGCCCTGAAACGATCCATGGAGTCACGAATCTCTGGGTGAACCCGAGCGTTACTTACGTAAAGGCTCTGGTTGACGGAAATGCCTGGATTATCTCCAAGGAAGCCGCGGAAAAGCTCGAATTACAGGACCATACAATAGAAATCAAAGAAGAGATTGCCGGCAGAGATCTCATCGACAAGAGGGTAGTTCACCCACTTTGTGGAGAGGTCCCGATTCTCCCGGCCGATTTTGTTGATCCCGATATGGCAACCGGACTCGTTATGAGTGTCCCTGCCCACGCACCTTTTGATTTTGTTGCTCTTCGCGATCTCCAGAACGCAGGAAAATATACTGTAATAAAACCCGTGCCGTTGATAAAGGTCGAAGGATATGGGGATATTCCGGCGCAGGACGCTATTGAGAGAGCGGGTATCATCCACCAGATGGACAGCCGCATGGATGCAATCACCCAGGAGGTTTACTCAGCGGAGTTTTCAAAGGGTAAACTTTTTGATAGGTATGGTGGAAAACCAGTCCGTATTGCGCGCGACGATGTTGCTGCACTCATGATTGAGAAGTATGGCTCGGAGGTTATGTACGAATTTGATACACGACCGGTCATATGTCGCTGCGGCAACCGAGTTAAGGTGAAGATTCTTCATGACCAATGGTTCCTGAAATACAGTGACCCGGTTTGGAAACAGCAGGTCAGCGACCATCTTTTGAATATGGCACTCGTTCCACCCGAGGTGAGACTTGAGTTTGAGCGTACCATAGACTGGCTCAAAGACTGGGCCTGTACCCGACGTGTTGGCCTTGGAACCCGATTTCCGTGGGACACCACACAACTTATAGAGCCCCTCTCTGATTCAACCATCTACATGGCTTATTACACAATTGCCCATAAAATTCGTGAAATCGACGCAAAACTCCTCACCCCGGAGGTCTTCGATTATATTTTCCTTGGGAAAATGTCGTCAGAACTACCCGAGAAGAAAAAACTGGATGTGATGAGGAAAGAGTTTCTGTACTGGTATCCCTATAATTACCGGTTCTCTGCAAAGGACCTGATTTCAAACCATCTCACATTCCAGCTTTTCCACCATGTCACAATATTCCCAAAAGATAAGCTCCCATTGGGCATGGTTGTTTTTGGCATGGGACTTCTCAACGGAGCAAAAATGTCATCTTCGAAAGGTAATGTCTTCCTGCTTGAAGACGCTGTACATGATTTTGGCGCCGATACGGTGCGGATGTTCCTGATGGGGAGTGCTGAACCCTGGCAGGACTTTGACTGGAGAAATGAGCTGGTTATTTCAACGAAAAAGCAAATTGAACGGTTCTTCAACACGGTGAATGAATTCAAAGATGCCGACGGCGAGCCGCATGACATCGATCGCTGGTTGCTTAGCCGCTTACAATCTCATATCGGAAGTACGACTGAAGCGCTCGCCAACTTCCAGACCAGACAGGCATTGCAGGAAGCATATTTCGGGATTGAGACTGATCTTAAATGGTATCGCCGGCGACTCCCGTCGACTATTGACGGAAGCAGGGAGTTGCACACACTATGTTCAGTCTGGATACGGCTCCTCGCACCGTTCATCCCATTTACGGCTGAACATCTCTGGAAGGAAGTTGCCGGTGAAGGACTTGTCTCGTTTTCACCCTGGCCTGTGGAGGACAAAACACTGGTCAATACCAGGATTGAGCTTGCAGAAGAGCTCTTGGCCCGTACTGTTGAGGATATTGAATCGATTAAAAAACTAATCAAGATCACTCCTAAATCAATAACGATATCCCTTGCACCCGTCTGGAAGCACGATATTTTCCGCATAATCGCAACCTCAAGCGACCGGAACTCGGTTATCAGGAATATCATGAAGGATGAAATAATGCGTAAGCGGGGAAAAGAAGCCACGGATGCAATAAAGCAGTGTACTACTCTTATCCATCGATTGCCCCCCAGTGTTGTCGAACCTCTTTCGCGCGAGCCCATCAACGAAGCAGCAGTCTTTGAGGCCGCAAGGGGATTTCTGGAAAAAGAGTTCGGAGTACCCGTCCATATTACGAATGCTGATTCGAGTGAACATCCCAAAGCTGCAACAGCCCTGCCCTTTAAACCGGCGATAATTATAGAGTGAAGCAAGGGAAATATTTTTTTTAGACATTCCGTCGAGTAAATGGCTATTTTTATTCAACGGGAATTAGTAAGTCCGATAAAAAGAAAGAACGCACAAAAAAATAGTTTGGATTGCTTTGGAACCTTCCGGATAACGACGGCTGAAAGGAAATCCATTTTATGAGCAGGTTCAGCAGAGTCGATAAATTTTCTTATAAGGCCTTGAGAGTTGTTCCAAGCGCATCGAAACTGACGATAGATCCTAGCTCTTTGGTTAAAAATGGGAAATTTGTCACATTTTCCTTCCCTGCTTTTGCTTCAGTTCGACAGGTACTCGCATTAGAAAATGCAACTCGCTATGGGAAAACCCAGCATCTTTAGCACCGGATTTTCAATTTACATTAATCATTGTATCATCGCAATACGATCCTTCATCCACAAACAAGTTATACCGAAGGATTGCACACTCTTCACGGTAATATCATGCACAGACGATTCCGGATCAATCTGCTAATTGCAGGATTTCTTCTCATGATCTGTATTGTGAGCAGCGCTACGGCAGGCAGCCTTGTAACCAGCTGGCGAGAACATCCACCGGGAGATACGACATTTTCTGGTGTAATGATATCAACAGACGGTTCAATGGTTTTTGCCGGGGGCAATCAGTTATTAGTCCGATCATGGGATGGAGACACCCGCTGGGGGGGCTTGTCGGGAAATGTAGCTACGATGAGCACAAATGGTAATTATTTCGTCTCATCGATCTACGATAACGTACGGAAGATAAACAGGACCGGCACTGAAATATGGAACAGGATGACCGGAAGCCCATTCCGTGCAGTCGCCGTTTCTGAGGATGGTTCCCTGGTGATTGCTGCAGATGACAGAGGATACACCCGGTCCTGGACAACTGATGGCACAAACCTCGGGGTTCACAACGATACCGATCAGGTGAAACGAATTGAAATTTCTCCCTCACAATCCTTTGTGGTTGTTTCTTCTGAAGATAAGTTTAAGGTTTTTTCGCCGTCAATGAACCTCATCTGGGAAAATGATACGTTCGGAAACCTTGATTCGTTCTTCGCGTTCTCAGCTGACAGTTCTACCCTGATCCTATCAGGAGAAAACCGCGTATTATCCTATACAAATACCGGTTCGCTGAACTGGGAAAAGGAAATTACGAATGATGCTATTATAGACATGGCCTATTCTGCCGACGGATCTACCATCGTACTGGGGAGCCAGGATGGAAATGTGTGGGTTCTCAATAAAGATGGACTGGTACAATGGAAATATCCTGTTGGTTCGTGGGTCAATGGCGTCGGGGTTTCCCGCGACGGCTCTGTTATTGCAGCGACAGCCCTTGACGGAACTATCTATGCACTTGATAAAGATGGACATTTGCTGGGAAAAACAAAAACGGATTCTTTCATCCAGCAGCGGTCGGTCGCAATCAGCGGAGATGGAAAGCGGATTGTTGTAGTGGACCAACTTGCGCTTTATGGCATTGATCTTGTAGGAATTCCGGAAGTGACAACTTCGGAAACACCCGTCCAGACACTCCAGTATACCACAAGTACTTCAACATCGGTCCCTTTCACCACAACCGTGCAAAAAACAGTTCGGTCAACGACGGCTACAACCATTCCAGGGACGACCGGTACTCAAAAATCGGCGCTCACCCCTGCTATTACAATCGCTGCATTAGCGGCCCTGTATATCGTCATCAGACGTAAAATCTGATCCTGGTTTATCCTCTCCGGAGAAGAAACAAAGGTAAATACTTTTTTTGAAAAATCAATACTGATACCTCGCCAAGAAAAGCTTACCTTTTGTGTCAGGCTTTTTGCTCATCACCGACGCTTTTTGCCCGCTTGACTCTTTCTTTAGTGGAAAAACCAGTAAGAGCATCAAGATATTTACGGAATCGCTTATTTGTATCAATGATAACGTCATCAGCTGCGGTCAGATCAGATTCGGTATCGATAATAATGGATTTTCCATCCTTCCCGACTACCACATCGAGCCGTTTGAGGGCTCCATGCTTTATCTGGTATCCTTTTCCGACTTTCTCCGGCTCAACCCCAAAACAGTTCTTCAGCTCAGTTACGATTCTCGTATCAAGGTCTTTTGTCAACCCTCGTTTTATGGGATATTCTTGCATAATACTTTTTTAGTAGTGGGTGTATGTTAATCTAATGACCGCTGAATCCCCTGAGTCATATACTGATATGGTTTCACGTCTCGATACAATCCATAACGACCTTGTCGAGATAAAGCCTAAAAAAGACATCAATGTCATCTCAAAACCGCTTCCTATGAATGGTGCTTCAATGCTGATCGGATTTCCGGGAAGTGGGCTCGTCGGTACGATTGCACTTCAGTACATGGTCGATCAGCTCGAGTTTGAGCAGATCGGCACCATGACTTCGAAGTTTTTCCCCCCATTGGCGATGATGAACAAAGGCGTTATCAATGACCCGGTTAGAATTTATATAAAAAATAATATCGCCGCTATCGTTGCTGATATTCCGATCCATCCCATGATTTGTTATGAGACCTCACGTGACATTATCGACTGGCTCGCACAGTTCAGACCAAAAGAGGTTGTCACAATCGCAGGTATCATCACCAACGAACCCGAGAAAAGGGTATTTGGTGTGGCTACAACCGGAGAAGCACTCAAGCGTCTGGAGGATTTCACTCTCCTCTTACCGATCGGGAGTATATCAGGAATCGCATCCAGCCTCCTGACGGAATGTAAAGCACGTGGCATCCCCGGGTACGGGCTCCTCGGGGAGACCGTGAATGCTCCTGATCCCCGTTCATCAGCGGCAACCATCGAGGTCCTTAACAAGATGTATAATCTTGGACTGGATGTCAAACCACTGATTGAACAAGCGGTTGAGATCGAACAGAGCATGCAAAAAATCTCTGATGAAGTGCAACAATCAGCTGAACAATCTCCGAAAAAAGATCTTCCCATGTATGGGTGAGGGATCATGAAATGCGCAGCATTAACCGGAATTTCCCCTGAGGTAATTAAGGATCTCAAAGCCGGAAAGACCCGCACGATCGAGCTGCAGAGTACGCATAATATTGTGAGCCTTGACGGGGTGAAACCCGGTCCTGATTCCCATATCTTCATAACTTCGGTGGATATCGAGGATCTTGACCCGGGTGATCATGGTATCTGTGTCGTTGTGCTCGCTATTTCGCTATCCATGAAACGGATGGTGGAATTCTCGCATGGCCTTTATTACGAGGAGCGGGAGCGTATGTCTGCCCGCATTCAGGTAAAGTATTGTGCATCATCAATCGTCAGGCAGGTCTATCGCGAGGGACCATTCGGGCCGACAATGGTCGAAGTGCTCAAATCATCCTGTTATCATGCAGGTTGAGGGGACATCAGATTACATAGTTTTTTAATTCTGATTATATCCATAACAAAGGAATTCTATCCATTCTTTCACGCTTTGATGAAAGCGAGTGGCGTTGAACATTAACGGTTTCATTATCAACGAAGCAAGGTATGGTAGAAAAATTACCTGCCTATCCTGAGAATATTTTTTTTAATAAGATTTTTATTCAAAGCAATTTCGAAAATCGACATTTTATCTTTTTCTAATCACCAAATAAGCCAGTACGGTCGCACCGGGTATCACAATTATTTCGACTGGTGTAGTTGTTGTTGCAGGAACTGGCCACGAGGTTGGAACTATAGCCGTGGACTTTTTGGTAGTGAGTGTTTTGAGCACGGTTGTTGTGGGAACCGTTGTCAGAAAAGTGGTTTTTGGTTCTTCAGCAGTTAGTGCTGCATATACATCAGTCAATATACCTGTTGAAACTGATATACGGTTTGACCAATCCTGGTAACCCGTTTTTTGTACTACAATCCGGTAATATCCGTGGGAAATATTATAGAGGGTTATGGGTGTCTTTCCCTGGTACTCAGTATTTAAAAAAACGGATGCTTCTGAGGGATTAGACTCAATGGAAATACTGCCATTGGTGATTGCGGGAGTTATTGTGGGTGTTATTGGTATCAGAACGGCGCTGGCCGTACTGGTTGTATTGTCAAAGACTGTTACACTTTTGGAGTAGTCCTGGTGTCCTGTAAGTCGCAATGAAATAACATGGGACCCACTTGTTACACTTTCAATTATTATGGGGGTTGTTGTTCCTGTGCTGGTGCCATCCAATAAGACCAAAGCACCTGAAGGAGTGGAACTCACCGAAATATTGCCCACTGCTGATACGACAGCCGGGTAAATCAACACAACAGATAGAAGATATACAAGAAAAACTATTTTTTTCATAATGGTAATTCCCCTGTTTATCCGGATTTGAAGGAACTTGCTATTGGCACCAGATATATTTTGTCCACATAACTGTTTTGATTCTAAGTTGAATCCAAGTCCTTACACAGATTAATTATCACGGAACGCCAAGATTATTGGCATCAATGGGCTTGTGGCTTAGCTTGGACATAGCGCCGGGCTTCTAACCCGGACGTCGGGGGTTCAAATCCCCCCAGGCCCGTTCTTGTTTTATTATTTCTAATCGCGATCTGGACCAGGATCCACGTTTATCCAGATAGTACCCCATTCGGAAATGGGCACCCAATCATCGTTTAGTTGCTTTTTCACCATTCACAGAAAACAATGGCAAAAACTATTATTTGATGAAGTTATCCCTATTTTTTAGAATCTGCGAATTCCCGGCAGGCAAGCAAAGCAAGGAACGGCATAAGCAGGATCCAGTAATGGAGATACTGACGTATAAGGAGGGTCGATAAAAGGACCATTACCATTATCCCCAGAGCTTTTTCCTTTTCGAAGCGGAGTCCTTTGTTTACAACACTCGCAGCCGCAAACAGAAGTGTTGGAATGACCATTGCAACACTGAAGAGAATATTTGCCGCATAAGCAATCGGGGATTTTGGAACATACGTCGAAAATGTAGTCACATTACCTGAATTGTAGACAGGGGCTATAATGAACGTGTAGTATACTGCACTATCTCCTGTTAAAGAACCATAGACCCAATAGAGTGTCGCAAACATGCCAACTACAATAAGACTTACCGGAACCAGAAGACGGTGATAACGTCGTTCATTACTTGCCCACATCAGGTACAACAGAGGAATGATTGCAAGAATTGCGTACTGCTTAAACCCACAGGCAACACCGAGAACCAGACCAGCAAAGACAAACTGCTCTTTCCTCGCAAAGATCAGGGAGATCAGAAGGAATAACACGGTGAACTGTTCGGAAAAAAGGAAATAGCCCTCGGTAAAAATGGACGAAACGAGGTAAAGAAGGCCGGCGGTATATCCGGAAAAGGAGCCGTAATCTTCCCATCCGATCTTCCAGATAAGGACTGCACAGATAATGTTGAGAATCGTCATGAGTGGGATGTCAATCGATCCTGCTGGAGAGATAATATCCATCAGGGCTACCGTAAAGAAAAGGAGGGGGGGTTTTGGATCAATATAGCTGACATAAGGTTCAGAACCATTAATGATCATCTTTGCCATCTGGTGGAAGCGGTCAGCGTCTACTGAGGTCCACGCGCTGGAGTGTACCTGAAGTGATAACATAATAACGGCAATGACAACCGCAAGGGATATGTAAGCAATCAGCCCAAGAAAAATTTTCCCAGAGGTGCTTTTGAAGATATTATTCAGAACCATTGACTACCACCCTTAAAAAAATTGTCAGGCACTCAAAAAGCCCGTAATTATCGAAGTTATGATCATTCACTTTTGCGAGAGTTTCCGCAAAAAATACTTGAAAGTGCCATTTCAGGCAAATTATTCATAAATTATTCAGGAAATATGCAGAAGAGAAGTATTAAATCTTACGAAGTAACGCCAATTCATGAACTCTGACTATACAAGAGTAGTGGTCGACGCATGGGATTAAAGATATTTATTTAAAATTGGCGAATATGGCGTTGATTAGAAAAAACAATGAAAATTATTCCTGCACGGGCTGATCCGCCATCTGACCGTCAATCGGTTTCTGGAGAATCTGGACGTCCGCGATGTTGTGTTGACGCTGTGAAAGTTTTTTTGCTTTGAAAATATTCTTCCCGTCTTTCCCGATAGCAATCCCACGGTCTTCGTCCCTTACTTCAACCTGAACTGTCTGTTCATCTGGCTCTCCTTCGAAAAGGATTGATGTCACCTGTGCAGGCAAAAAACAGTTTCTGATAAACTGTTCAGGATTACTGTTGTATTCCACGACCTCAATCTTCTTACCCATTACTTCTGATGCTTTTTTGATCGAGGCACCCTTCTTTCCGATTGCTAATCCCATATCCCCGGGATTTATCACAAAAATAAGGCGTGCGTTGCGTTCATCGACAATACAGTCACGACTTCCAGCCCCTGTAAGGCTTTCGAACTGGGAAATCAGGCGCATACAGTCTTCAGTCAGTTTGACTTCAACCATATCATGCCCTCTTAAGAGAGAGAATGTCTGACTCGCCGGGGGTAACGATAGCAAGCGTGCTCACCATGAAGGGTTTACCGCAGGCTTTCCCGAGGGCAACGCTCGAACCCTCAAATGTGTGGATGAAAAGATTTTCATAGCCAGAAAGTTTGGATTTGAATGTCGCCGGACAATTTCCCGCGACGACAACCATCTGTGCTTTGCCCTCTTTGATGCATTTTTCCGTGTTGTTCTGGCCAAGAATTACATTTCCGGTCTTGATTGCTCTTCTGAGTGAAGCATTAAAATCCATGTACAATTCCTCTGGTTTTTAAGATTTTTTCATGTTAATTGTCTTGTTGTCTGACAGCGATAAGTTTCACATCACCGGTGCCGAGCTGGATTGGCTGGCCGACAATGACATTTTCTGTGACACCGCTCAGTTCATCGATCTCGTTTGCAACAGCTGCATCAAGCAGGTGATTAACGGTTACTTCAAACGCGGCACGCGAAAGAACGCTTTCCTTTTCACCCGCAATCCCATGTCGCCCAATCTGCTTGACCTCCCCTTCCATGCACATCATATCAGATACAAGCATGATATGACGGACATCAACGAGAATCCCCTGCTCATTAAGCGTGGAAACTGCTTCGTGTATTATCGCATTCCTTGCTGCTTCGATACCAAGCACTGATGCAATTTCACTGATGTTATTGGTTCGGGTTCGCGTAGTGTCCACCCCAACGACATCAAATACATCTTTTATGTTGGAACCTTCAGTATAAAGTATATACTCTCCCGTTTCCTTTCTGACGACAACACGCAGGATATCATCGATACCCTGCACAATCACGTTTCTTACGTGTTCAGCGAGCTGGAAGAGATTTTGGTAACTTTCCTTGTTTTTCGGAGAAAAGGTAATGGTCGCTGTCTCGTCATTAATTTCATGCTCGAAGTCACGGTAGTGTCGTCGGTCACGAATTTTTTTGGGACCGGTCTCCATGATCTCCGCCGGTGTGATTTTTCGCTTTTCGCAGACTTTTGTATTAAGGTGCACAATTACGTGCATATTCTCCATATCCGTAGTAATATCCCCAAATTCGTGGAGGGGGGCTGCTTCAATCTGCCAGCTGACTTCACGCGCTCGGTCACGGTCATTACCATACTCAAGCTCGAGATAGACAGTCATAGTCGGAGTACTAGGCTCTTTCCTCGCATCCATGATTTCGATCAAGCGGGGAAGCCCAAGAGTAACGTTGATTTCAGCAACACCCGCATAGTGGAATGTTCGCATCGTCATCTGGGTACCTGGTTCTCCAATGGATTGGGCGGCAATGACCCCCACCGCCTCGCAGGCTTCTATCCGTGTAGAAAGATATTCTTTGAGGACACGATCCAGTATTTGCTTGAACTGGGTATCACTAATATCTTTACCATCCAGAAATTTACGCAGTTGATCTTTAGTCTTTTGCGGGAGGGCTGCCGACTCAATCTTCTTTTCGTATTTTTCTGAAATCGCCATCAGACTTCCTCCTTAAGAATACTCTCGACAATCCCTTTGACATCTACCGGATCACCAAATGCGCTCTTTGTTGGATCCGTGCTATCTTCGCCATACTGGAACTGGATGATTCTTCCACCGGTTGATCTTACGGTACCATCATAAGCTACTTTGAGATCCTGCAATGCGTTGATCATTCTTCGCTGAAGATAGCCACTCTGTGAAGTTCGTACTGCAGTATCGACAAGTCCTTCCCGGCCTCCAATAGCGTGGAAAAAGAATTCAGTCGGGTTAAGCCCACCCTTATAGCTATGGGCGATGAATCCATGGGCATCAGAACCCCGGTCACCTTTCTTGAAATGCGGCAGTGTTCGGTCATCATAGCCACGGACTATACGCTCCCCACGAACGGACTGCTGTCCAATACAGCCAGCCATCTGGGTCAGGTTCAGCATTGAACCTCGAGCTCCTGAGACAGCCATTACGACTGCACTGTTTCCGAGGCCGAGATGCCGCCCGGCTATCTGACCAGTCTGGTCCCGGGCTTTTCCGAGAACCTGCATAATCTGCATCTCAAGCGTCTCTTCAATTGTTCGACCGGGCATTGGTTCGAGTTGGCCGTCTTCGTATATCTTGATACGGCGCGTAACGTCTGATGCAGCACCCTTAAGTACTTCGTCAATCTGACCGTATTCGGTCTTGGACAGATCCTCATCATCAATACCAAATGAGAAACCGTCGAACATGATTGCACGGATTGAGAGTTTCGTCAGATCATCAATGAAATCAGCAGCGCGGCGCATGCTGTAATGGCGGATAATCCGATTGACGATCTGGCCATCGAATGCGCCGATTGCCTTTTTGTCGATAGTACCGAATTCTAATATACCATCAATGATTCGGACATAGGCATCACGCTCACACATCTCTTTTTTGCAGGTATCGCAGTTCTGGCATGAGCTTGCATGAAAGACCATGTTTAACTGGTCAGGAAGGATGATTGAAAAGATCTGCTTGTTGCTCCAGTACTGGATACCTTCCTCTTCTTTTCCGGGCGGGGGCATGTGTTCAACGTGTGCATACCGGAGCAGGTAGAGAGATTCTTCCTTGGTGAACCAGCGCATGCCATGCGTAAGCATGAAAATACCGGATACATGATCATGGATACCGCCAATGATTGGACCACCGAAACGAGGGGACAGAATGTTTTCATGAACTGAAAGAAGAATCGTCGCCTCAGCCCTGGCCTCTTCGGTCTGCGGTACATGCATGTTCATTTCATCACCGTCAAAGTCTGCATTGTAGGGGGGACAGACAGCCGGGTTGAGCCGGAACGTTCTGCCTTCCATCACCTTGACACGGTGTGCCATAATACTCATCCTGTGAAGTGACGGCTGGCGGTTGAAAAGAACAACATCTCCATCACGGAGCTGACGTTCAACTGTATAACCGGGTTCAATCATATCTGCAACAGTATCGAGATTACCGTCAGCAAGCCGAAGTCTGCGATTATCAGGTCGGATTACATAATTAGCACCGCAGGGTGCATTGACATCCGGGCGTAGAGGGCCGTTCCGCACAACTTCCTTGAGCTCATTAATGTTATGGGTCGTAACCCTAACAGGAATAGTCATCTCGTTTGCAACAGCACGTGGGACACCAACCTGCGATACCGAAAGATTCGGATCCGGAGAAATGACCGTACGGGACGAGAAATTCACACGTTTACCGGAAAGTGATCCCCGGAAACGGCCGTCTTTACCTTTCAGGCGCTGGGAAAGCGTCTTTAACGGTCGTCCACTTCGGTGACGGGCGGGAGGACAACCTGCCACTTCATTATCGAGATATGTGGTCACATGGTACTGCAAAAGTTCCCAGAGATCTTCAATAATCAACTGGGGCGCCCCCGCATCCTGGTTTTCTTTGAACCGCTGATTAATTCGGATGATATCCACAAGCTTATGCGTCAGATCATCTTCCGACCGCTGGCCGTTCTCCAGAATAATTGAAGGGCGCATTGTAACGGGCGGGACGGGTAGCACAGTGAGGATCGTCCATTCTGGGCGGGCAACATCCGGGTTGATGCCAAGAGGTGTCAGATCTTCATTAGGAATCTTTTCCATCCTAGCCCTTATGTCTGCAGGGGTGAGTTTATGCTCTACTTTCTTGCCGTCCTCAACCATCACTTCTGAAAAAGTTGTTGGTTTCTCGAAGTTAATCTTGAGCTGCTGGTCGCCACAGTGCGGGCAGATACGCTCTTTTTTTACATCTTTTTCCGAAAGCAGATCACCAGTCTGATCGTCTTCCGTTCCGACAACCTTTTCTATTTCGTCAGGACTCAGTAGGACACGTCCGCAAGAACGACAGGTGACACGGAGGAGCTTCCTGATCAGACGAGTATAGCCGACATGGATGACAGGTTTGGCAAGTTCAATATGACCAAAATGCCCCGGGCACTCACTTGCTTTCTGGTCACAGGTTTTACACCTGAGACCCGGATCAATGACACCGAGGTTCAGATCCATCAGACCCTGAGGGTAAGGAAACCCGTCATCATCGTATGTATCCGCCCAGATGATCTTTCTGACACTCATCTCGCGGATTTCTTTTGGGGATAACAATCCAAATTCAATTTGTCCAATTCTCTTTGGGCTTGGCATGGTGCACCTCTTCAGACCACGTCTTGCAGTCTCAACCTTGGGGCAATCCCCATACTTTTCATCTCATCCAGCAGGAGTTTAAACGCATAACTCATCTCGACAGAATATATGTCGGTCTCATTACCACATGCAAGGCAGCGGGTCATATTTCGTTTGCGATCCAGCATCGCAACCATACCGCAGTGTGCACAGACATACTCCTGAACCTTATCAGATTCATCGAGTAATCGTTCTTTGAGTGCCATTGCTGCCCCATGACCTATCATAACGTCTCGTTCCATTTCACCAAACCGGAGGCCTCCCTCCCGAGCCCTTCCTTCAGTCGGCTGTCGAGTGAGTACCTGCACAGGTCCGCGTGACCGGGCATGCATCTTTGATGATACCATGTGGTAGAGTTTTTGATAATAGATTACACCAACATACACGTCGGCCTTGAATTGTTTGCCGGTGAGACCATCGTACATAATTTCGCGTCCATTATGAGAGAATCCCAGCTTCTTGAGCGAGGACCTGATATCGGCTTCACTTTCTCCACGGAATGCAGTTCCGTTAATACGCCTGCCTTCGAGAGCTCCGACTTTTCCTCCGATCATTTCAAGCATATGCCCAACGGTCATACGGCTTGGGATCGCATGGGGATTGATGACAAGATCTGGACACAATCCGTTTTCAGTAAAGGGCATATCTTCCTGGTGGGTAATTAACCCAACAACACCTTTCTGACCATGGCGGGACGCAAACTTGTCACCGACTTCAGGAATGCGGAGATCACGGGTTCTGACCTTCACGAGCCGGGAGCTGTTCTCCCCCTCAGTGATAATCACGGTATCGACAATACCATGCTCGTTGCTACGCATAGTGACTGAAGTATCCCGACGTTTCTCAACAGCTATAAGCTCTCCTGAAGGCTCTTCGAGGAAACGGGGAGGAGATGTCTTTCCGATCAGAACATCCTTTTCCGCAACAACCGTTTCTGGATTAATCACACCATCTTCGTCAAGGTTCTTATATGAGTCAGCACCGTGAGCTCCTGCAACATCCTCTTCGGGAACTTCAATCCTGTCTATCTGCCCTCCAGGGTAACGGCGTTCTTCACCCTCATATGTCCGGAAGAAATGGGAACGACCCAACCCTCGCTCAATCGATGCCTTGTTGAAGATCAGGGCATCTTCAATATTGTAACCCTCATAGGAAAGAATAGCCACAACAAAGTTTTGGCCTGCCGGACGGTCATCGGAACCGATTAATTCGGAGGTCTGGGTGTGGGTAAGAGGTTTTTGCACATAATGGAGGAGATGACCACGGGTGTCTGGGCGCAATTTCATATTGGCCGCACCAAAACCCAGAGCTTGTTTAACCATGCCTGCACCCATTGTTACACGCGGGCTGGCATTATGTTCGGGGAATGGGACATGCGCCGCACCAATACCAAGTATAAGGGAGGGATCGATCTCAAGGTGAGTATGATTCGGGGTAATATTCTCCGGGTTCATTGCGATAAGAAGATCCTCCTCCTCTTCTGCGTCAATAAACTCAATAAATCCACGCTGGACAAAAGAATTGACGTCTACTTCCTTTTTTGCCAGTTTTGCAAGATCCTCATGAGTAATAAGGGGATCACCATTTTTCAGTACGATCAGCGGTCGTCGTGCCCGGCCACGATCGGTGAGAATCACGACATCTCCGTTGTATTCCTTATGTGAAACATTCAGTTCCGAGGAGATTGCACCCTGACGCCGCATGCTCCGGATATTGGCCACGAGCGCTTTTGCATCATCGTCAAGCCCAATAAGGGCTCCATCAACAAACACGCGAGATTTTTTTATCATGTTTCACCCCGGATATGCTCCACACCAAGACTATGCAGAAGCCGCATAACTTCCGCTTCATCATCAACGCCTTTGGATATTTCAACCATCTGTGCAAAATTTTTCACCAGACCACAATTCGGCCCTTCAGGAGTCTCGCTCGGGCAGATCCGTCCCCACTGGGTCGGGTGAAGATCGCGAGCTTCGAAATGAGGCTGAGAACGTGAAAGTGGTGAGATCACGCGACGCAGATGTGAGAGAACAGCCATATGGTCGACACGGTCAAGAAGCTGGGAAACACCAGTTCTCCCGCCAACCCAGTTACCTGTTGCGAGCGGGTGTAAGAGACGTTCAGTAAGTACATCAGCTCGTACGGCTGTTGCAATCGAAAGATCACGGTGTCGCATACTTGCCCTTTCAAGCTGGTATTTGATATCTCTTGTAAGACGGTTGAGAGAAATCCGGAAGAGATCCTCCATCAGATCACCGGCAAGTTTCAGTCGCTTGTTGGAATAGTGGTCCTTATCATCAATCCGTCGTTTGTTCAACACAAGATCGAAACATGCTTCTGCCATTCGTCCCAGAAAATGACCCTTTGCAAGTCGCACGGATAGCACTGCTTCCTGATAACCATCTTCGCCTTCCTTTAAGTTTGCAGGCATTGAATAGTTGAGATGTGGTAGGAGATAATTGTCCAGAACGAACTCAGCTCTTTTGCGCTGGTAATCTTTTGTCTGGTTGGGAGCGAGCTTCTTACCAACATACATGATACCCCCTTCAACAGAATCACATTCACTCTCTTCCAGGTTCTGCATCATGAACGTAAGGATGTCTTCATCCGGAGAAACGGCGTTCACAACTTCCTGATCGTTAGTCATCCCGAGTGCCCGCATCAGGTCAACAAATTTCAGATGTCCGGCAACGGATGGAAATGATACTTCAAGCAGGTTCTTCTTATTCCGCTCGACAACAACAAGTGCCCGATAACCACGGAACTGGGAGAAAACTTTTGCAACATAAATACGTTCACTATACCGCTCCGTGAATTCGGTCATGATTTTGTTCGACGCAAGGTCTTCAAGCGTCATGAGCACACGTTCGGTACCATTTACAATAAAATATCCGCCCGGATCAAATGCATCCTCCCCGTGCGAAACACGCTGTAAATCGTCCATACCATACAAGTTACAGGCTAGTGATCCCACCATGATTGGTAACTGACCGATTGTTGTGATTATCGGTTCCTGGCGTTCATTACCATGAACGAGAGTAAGCCCGAGTTGTATCGGCGCTGCATAGGTAAGATTGCGCAATCGTGCCTCACAAGGATATAACTCTCCCTGAGAACCATCTGCTTCCCTGACAAGCGGCCGTTTCACTGAAATTGTTCCCAGTTCCACCCAAACCGGATCATTGTTCTTTCCCCGGTTCTCGATATCAGTCTCGATAACCCGCTGCTCGTTGACCACTTTCTGAAGATTGTGCTTTAAAAAATAATTAAAGGAATCAAGCTGGTGTCGCGCAACATGCTCCCGTGAAAAATACGCCTTCGATAAAATACTTCTGTCAATCAGACTGACCACCCCAAAAATTATTTCTTCGGTCTCTTGACTACGAGACGATATGCTTCCGCTCTGCCCGCCGTATGACTCAACCGAACAATTCGGATAACATCATCGACATTTGCGCCAATCGTTTTGACTGCTGGATCGTCATGGAAAATTTTAGGTAATTGTTCCGTAGTAATGTTATAGTGGGAGAGAAGCGCAGATACCTCCTCCTCACTCATGATTTTATGATCTGGCACCATCACGTGCATCAATACATTCAGTTTGGTGCTCAATGAAAAACCCCCTCACAGACAAATAAATCTCCTCTCAGATACATCACCGCAAAAAACCCACGAGATTTCGTGGTAGCGGGCCCGGAGGGATTTGAACCCCCGACCACCTGGTTAAAAGCCAGGCGCTCTACCTAACTGAGCTACGAACCCAAGATAGTCTAAGATGTACAGCATTATAACAATGCCAAAAAACTATTTAAAGATTCTCCACGAATCAATTCTTTTATTCTAACGATTTCAATACCTTGTGAAATTGAGTATATCATAACTATCGATAAATAGACTTGAAATTTGATTTACGCTCTATAGTAAGAAATTACGAAATGCTCAGGTTTTGAATTCATGAAAAAATGATATCGACCGTTACTCGGAAGCTCCCGAAAGTTGGCCTTTTATCTGCTGGAGGCGATTCTCCTGCATCTTTATATTCATCTCCATATTTTTAATTGCATTTGAAATTTCTTCACTGACCCTTACTTTTGAATCATCGAAATTATAGGTAGTTTCGAGAATTTTCATAAGGCGTTTGTTCACATCGATGGTCTTACTTAACCGGGCATATTCTGTGATAATTTCTGCATCAAAACCGGATTGTTTGGCCATGTCCATATCAGATCTTATTGCCTGTCGCCTCTTGAGGACATGCTCAATTGCATCGTACAATTCGCGATGGGTAATTGGTTTTAAAACATAATCCTCGATAAAAATCCCATATTCCTGTGCCTCTGCCGGAGACAGCTGTTTTGCGGTCAGCATAAGCACGGGAATATCCTTTGTCTGGGGATTTTCCTTGATCTGTTCCAGGGTTTCCCAACCGTCAACAGGCTCCATCATAATATCCAGCAGGATCAAATCAGGGGTTACTGTCTTTAAAATTTCAAGACATTCCGTTCCGCCATATGCTGCTACAGTACGATAACCGCCTCTTTCAAGCATAGTGACAAACACGTCAACGATAAACGGACTATCATCAACAACAAGGATAGTATACATTACTCACCACTCCATTCTTTTTACAGACGCGCCAACCTGAGTATCAAGTAAAAATAAAACGATATAATTTTCGAAGGCTACTGAAATTCTTTCTTTTTCCATAGTCCGGCACCTAACTGCGCTCCCCTTTGCAATTCATAATACCTGATTGAACCATATATACATATCTTTTTTTTTGCTTCGAATAAAAAGTCGTGGGCACAAACCGGAAAATTATCCCGGTGCCGGAATCCAGTATCCTATCAGTTCAGGATGTAAAACATAATCATGATCTTCAAAGGATCTAAGGCATGCGAAGAATTTTTTCTTATTCTGCGCGTCCCATTTTGTTATAACAAGATAAATAAATGAAATGATCCAATAGTAAGAAAGCGGGGCCATAGGGTAGCCTGGCCATCCTAGGAGACTGGGGGTCTTCTGACCTGAGTTCAAATCTCAGTGGCCCCATTTGTTGTTTTTATTACACCATGGATTACCATGAACCTCACCGATACCTGCATCGATTGCCTGTTATCCCGGGTAGTTTTTGAATGCCAGATTGCATCCGCCGATAAGGAATGTTCGGATAGGACCCTGGATGCCTGTCGGGAACTCCTGGAATCCATGAAAGGATCCACGCTCCTCCACCCGCAGATCGCAAGCGCCGTTCACCGAGAGGCCTGCCGGCAGATCGGAAACGCTGACCCATTCCTGGATCTCAAGACTGAGGGGAACGAGCAGGCGTTGGCAGTCTGCAGGCAGGTTCGGGGGGAACTGAACTCGTTTCATGATTTCGTCCTGGCAAGCATTATCGGCAATACGTTCGATTATGCAGTGAAGGACCATGATGTAACTGCTGATTTTTCCTCCTTCTTCCGTGCCGAATTTACAAAGGGACTCGATCACGATGACACGGCAGGGATCCTGGATCTCGCCGGACGGATAGTTTACCTTACCGATAACTGCGGGGAGATCGTCTTCGACCGCCTCCTTGTCGGATTCCTGAAAGCACGCGGATCGCATGTCACTGTGGCCGTTCGTGACGCTCCCATCCTTAATGATGCTACAATGGAAGACGCTCTTTCCCTTAAGTTCGACCGGGTAGCGGACTGCCTGACCACAACCGGTGGCGGGGCGGAGATAGGCCTTGACCTTGCGAAGATTCCACCAGACCTTGCCGCGGCAATCGATACATGCACCTTAATCATCTCCAAAGGGATGGCAAACTACGAATCGCTCAGCTGTTACGATAATCTCCCGCCGGTTGCGTACCTGATGTGCGTGAAGTGCGACATGATCGCCGGGGACACTGGCTTTCCCCGGGGATCGAAAATCGCCCTGATGCGAAGATAACAGAGCCTCTCCATATCCTGAATCGATCCGGTCTTTGGCGGAAAATTTCGAAATCCGCTTTTCTCCCGATTCTGCAGATAAAGGTCAGGGAACAATACCAATGATCCAGTTTAACCGGGTTTCCAGGATCCGTGTCCATCACCATAGGATTTTATCCGTTCACTGACGAACACATGATCATGGTTCTTCCGGATCTCGGGCTTTCTCTTGGATGGCTGCTCATCGTTATTGGAGCTGCCCTCCTCCTCATCGAGTTACACAGCCCGGGCTTTTTTGCTACGGTTCCCGCTACGGTCATGATCTTTATCGGTATTCTGCTCCTCCTCGGGGTCAATATCTTCAACTCAGGATGGGGCGTGATCGTCGGTGTAATTATCGCCCTCTGTGCAGCCGGTTTCACCGTTTGGATGTACGGGAAGATCACACCGAACGCAAGTCCGACTACTATCAGCCGCGATTCAGTTGTTGGTCTGGAGGGACGTGTGAAGAAGAAGGTAGATTCAGCCACTCTCTCGGGGAAAGTCCTTATCGGTACCACGGAATGGAGCGCCTATTCAACGGGGGCTGAGATCGCTGCCGGTAAAAAAGTGAAGATTATAGATTCTGAAGGGGTTCATATCGTAGTTGAAGAGGTAGAATAACATGGCACTCATTGAGACACTTATCGTCATTTTTCTGATCCTGGTAATTGTCGCCATCTTTGCAAGTGGCGTCGTCATCGTCCAGCCGTACGAACAGGGCCTCCAGGTCCGGCTTGGACAATACGTTGGGAGAATGAACCCGGGATTCCGCTGGATCGTCCCGTTTGTGAGCCATTCGATCAAACTCGACCTCAGGACCACGGTAATGGAGATCCCGTCGCAGGAGGTTATCACTAAGGATAATTCTCCGACGAACGTCGATGCAATCGTCTACATCCGCGTCATCGACCCGGAGAAGGCCTACTTCGAAGTGGCTAATTACCGGATGGCAACGGTTGCTCTTGCCCAGACAACCCTGCGTGGCATCATCGGCGATATGGAGCTCGATGAAGTGCTCTATAACCGGGATGTCATCAATACGAAGCTCCGGGACATACTTGACCGTGAGACAGACCAGTGGGGAGTCAAAGTCGAACGCGTGGAGATCAAGGAGGTGGACCCGATCGAAGCGGTCAAGAATGCGATGACCGAGCAGACGGCAGCCGAACGTGCCCGCCGTGCTGCTATCCTCCGTGCCGATGGGGAGAAGCGTTCCGCGATCCTGAAAGCAGAAGGTCTCCGGCAGAGTATGATCCTCGAAGCCGAAGGTGAACGTCAGAGCCGGGTTCTTAGGGCAGAGGGGGACCGACTGTCAAGGATTCTTACCGCTCAGGGAGAAGCCCAGGGGCTGCGCATTCTCTCGGTCGGCGCAGCTCCCCTTGACAAACGTGCGATCACGGTCCTCTCGCTCGATGCACTGAAAGTAATGGCGAACGGCCAGGCAACCAAGATCATATTCCCTTACGAAATATCACAGTTGATTAAACAGGGCGCAAAATTCCTTGGTGCGTCGGATGAGACCCTTGAAGAACCGTCAAAGATTGTCCTCGATGAAAGCATACTTGGCAACATTCCCCGTCGGGAGGAGGTTGATGCCATCCTCAAGGAGATCCAGGACGCGATCCCGAAGGTATCAGAGGATGAACTCAGGGATACGAGCAAGCGCAGGTTGCCCCTGGAAAAAGAGCACGAAGAAACGGTTACAGCTCCAACCGGAACGTAATCCTGTTCCCGGATCGTCCATCTTCTTTTTTTTATTTCCAGTGCAATTGCCAAGGCGGAGTCATATCCAGGGGATACATTACTAGATTATCCGCCAGGCCAAACAAAACTACCTTCCGGAAGATTTTCTATCGCGATGCATCCACCACTCACTAGGATGGAGAGGGAGAGGCAATGAGCGTTGTGGATATCTCCCATTCCTTCAGGATGGTTTTTACATGATAGGCAACAACATCGAGATCACCCATGTATCATCCGAACTTCAAGGACACGATCGCGGCATCCCCCTATATATTCACCATCGGTGTCGCAGGGGACAGCGGTTCGGGAAAAACTACCTTTACTGAAGGCATCCGTACCATTTTCGGGCGCGATCTTGTCTCCACAATCACGCTTGATGACTACCACCGTCTCAACCGTGAGGGGAGGAAACGGGAGAGCCTGACAGCGCTCAACCCGGAGGCCAACCGGATTGACCAGATTGAGCAGGACCTCATCACGCTCCGGCGCGGAGTGCCCATCGAAAAACCGGTATACAACCATGCTACCGGGCGATTTGATCCACCGGTGATTTTCCACCCTTCAAAGATCCTGATCCTCGAAGGACTGCATACGCTCTCCACTCCCACATTGCGGAAGTACCTGGATTTTACCCTCTTTGTTGACCCGGCCCGCGAGGTGAAGTATGACTGGAAGATCCGCCGGGACATGGCTGGCCGCGGATATTCACGGGAGACCGTACTGAATGAAATTGAAGAGCGGGAGCCGGATTACGACAAGTATATCGCCCCGCAACGCGAGTATGCGGATGCCGTCATCGGAATCGAGTATTCAGAGTATGGGAGAGACCTTGGGGGGGAACGCAACGTGTACCGCATTGGGCTCTCCCAGCACTGCATGAAGCATGCGGTGGAAAATATTGATCTCTCGCTCGACCTGTACTCAATCCTCTCGCTATCCGAATGCAATTTTTCGCTGAAGTTTCATACCAGCAGATCTGCCGGTCAGCGGCTGGGGGAACTTATTATAGACGGGGAACTGAGTGCACACGTAGTCAAAAAGCTGGAACAGAGCATCGAAGAACAGACGCGGGTGCATCCCATCGCGCTCTTCAGGGACCGTCACTATGTTACCGCCGGAGACCTTGTACAGCTTATCCTCTGCTGGAGGATCATTCACCAGCGGATTTTCGTAGAACGGAAAGGCTAGGTCGCAGATTGGCCCCCGGGAGAAATATCATAACCTTATTGGAATAAAAGAGATCATAACGAGCTGATCTATGACCATTGTGCTACCAAGCCCAGAACAATCAGGGTCCTGACCAGCGGGGGAGACTGCCCCGGCCTCGATACCGCCATCCGTTCTTTCTTGCTAGCCGGGACTACAAAATGTATGCCATATCAGGGATCTGGAATCAGAACAGTCCCGTTAAGGGAGATCGCTCGTAAAGGTAAAAACCCCCGATACCTCCTTCCATCAGCTCGCCCGGACAATAGAAGGACACTGAAGCACGAAATATTCCTGATTACATTCAAGCCGGAGAACCGGGAGGTGATTCAATTGAACGCCTCACCTCAAAATAGTATAGTAGGAGTTATTTCAGCTGATTCAGAATGAGAGGCAGAAGCGTCACAGCTAGGAGCACTCCCAGCATTACGTAACTTATAGCACTGACAATATAGCCTGAATACCTGATCAGCCCCCGGCGGTCGAGAAGCCTGTCAACGCCTTCCTTCAAGATATAGCCGCCGTCAAGCGGGACAAGGGGGAGGGCATTGAAGGTCCCGACCACAAGATTGAACCACCCGCACCAAAAGAGGAGTTGGATGACCAGCCAGAACTGGGGGAATGGCACCTGCCACATCATCGTGTCGACAGTATCGATTGTCAGGATACTGAAATGTCCCCATAATGCCGGTTCCATGATGCTGTAAATCGGGATCCCGAGGAGAATGAGGATGCCGATCGGCTGGAAAAAGATACTGAACTGCTCCTTCACCGAAGGAGCATCGTAATAGGTCACGCCCATGAAACCGCTGCTCCGGGCTCCAAGTCCCTCGGGCCAGTAAGTAAGCACCAGGGTTTTGAGGGATGAACTTCCCTTGTTCTCAGTCAGCAGGGTGATTGAATCCCCTGGTTTTGTGGTATTGAGAATCCGTGCAACGTCCTCCCTGCTCCCGACACTGATGCCATTGACCTCTTTAATCAGGGTGTTAGGAGTGATACCCACAGCATCTGCGGGGGAATTGAGATAGACTCCATGAATCAAAGGCGTTGAAATAGGGATGGCAAACGTAAGGAGGATTGCCATGAGTAAAAAACAGGCCAGGCCGATGAGGATATTATTAGTGATTCCTGCCCCGAACATCCGCATCTTCGGGAGGCCTTTTGTCTTTTCCTGGTCTTCCTCATCTGGCTCCACGAATGCTCCTATCGGAATGACTGCGAGAAGAACACCCATTGCCTTTACCCGGATACCTTCGACACGGCACAAGACGGCATGCCCGAACTCATGGATGATCATCGTCATAAGAAGCCCGAACCAGACGGCGAAGGTGAATGGTATAAAATCATTGACGCCGGGGATGGCCAGGACATTCTTTGGATCGTTTGCCATTGTCAGCGGTGGGTGCTGAACGATGATAAATTGCATAGCGAAAAAGAGCATATAGGTCATTGCCACCGATACGATGACGACCATAACCACCCCAAGGGTTCCATAAAGACGGAGAAATTTACTAAACGGCGTGAATTTGTCAAAAATGCTGACATTTTCGGTCTTTACTGCCATGAGCGGACCATAGAAGGTGATATACTCCGGCCAGATTTTTTTGTTATGGATATAGAACGCTATGAGAGTGTATACCACTACAGTTATGACGATCAGAAAGATCCAATTCATCAACATTTATGGCATTGGAGGAATGATAAACCCATGTCCCGCTGCACAAAGAGGGCATCGGTATTTTTCCCGGAAGCATGGCTTAAAAATCTGCCAGCCGGGTCTGGCTTTTATTGGCCAGGATTACACTCACAGTCTTCCAGCTCTTCCGGGCGATCGGTGGTGGAGTCGAATGCTCATCGATATAACCCGTCAGCCAAGTGATAGTTACCGGATCGGAAGGATACCCGCTGCCAATCTTCCCATAATTTTTTGTAAGTCTTTTTATGGAGCGATCACGGGTCACTTTTGCAACGATGCTTGCCGCTGACACCACTGGATAATTTTCATCGGCATGATGCTCAGAGAGTATCTCGCAGGGTTTAAAAAGATGATTTTTTACCATCTCAGCGTAACGGAAGGCATTGACATCGCACGCATCTACAATTGCACGGGAGGGTGACAGTTTACCGATGGCTTGAGCATGGGCCCGGGCGACGCAGGCATTCATAGTCATTTCCCGCCGGATGATATCGATCTCCGCTGCTTCAATAGAGACCGTTGCCACATGGCAGGATTTGCGGATCAGGATATACAACCTCTCGCGCTCCTGGGGCGAGAGGAGTTTTGAATCCTTAACTCCGAGATCGGCAACAATGCTTTCCGCTGTCACGCCCACGGCAGCGATCACCAGGGGGCCAAGTACCGATCCCTTTCCCGCTTCGTCAACCCCGCAAATCACACCAAGAGGTTGATGCACAAATTATTTCAATGCCATTGATGGTAACCGGTACTCATGTATATTATCATAGTTGGGCTCGGAGGCATTGGGAAAAACCTGGCAAAACAGGCGGTCGAACACGCAAACAATGTTGTGGTCATCGACCAGGAAGAAGCCCGTTGCAGTGAAGTCCTTGAGCACTATGATGTCCTGGCAGTTACGGGAAACGCAACCGATAAATCGACACTTGAGGAAGCAGGAATTGATCGTGCAGATGCTCTTATCGCTACCACAAGTGATGACTCAGTTAACCTTATGACCTGCTGGCTTGCAAAAAAATTCAGGGTTCCCAATGTCGTTTCGATCGTCAACCAGTACTCGCACTCGGATTTTTTCAAGGAAGTAGGCGTTCGGATCAGTGAAAACCCTGACGAACTCGTTGCTTCCCGCCTCTACTACTGGACCCAGAACCCTCAACTCAAGCAGCTTGCCTCGATACCCGGGGGGACCATTTTTGAGATCATTGCCGAACAGGGGGCACCCATTGTAGGTCACGAAATTCGCGAGCTCAAAGTAAAAGATTTTGTGTTCATTGCAATACGAAGATCCGGGGGAGAATTGATCATACCAAGCGGTAATGTCAAAATCCAGCCTGATGATATTTTTACCGTGTTTACGAAAAAAGAAGCAGAAGACGATTGTCTCCGTCTCCTCAACAAGCAACTGAAAAAATCATCTGATTGACGCAGCAAGTGCCCCAAGCTCGATCATCAGTTTTGGATTAATACAAATAATTTCTTTGATTAATGACATTGTCGTGAACTCCTTGAGATTAATTTTCGAAACAGAGTGAATAATCTCGTTAAGTTTAGTATCGGGTAAACGGATAAGATATTCCTTGATATGGTAATTGCGTTCGATGGCTTTTCCCATCTTTGATGCTCTCCACGTCCGGTCATAAACCATAAGAGCTTTTTTCGATACTTCACCACTTCCGATAGATTCCACCGCAACCTCAGCAGCAAGCCTTCCGGTATACATGCTGTTGTAGATACCTCCGCCCGTCAGGGGATCAACAACACGGGCTGCATCGCCGGTAATAATCAGACCATCCCCTACAGTGCAGTCAAGAGGACGACATACAGATACACCGCCCGCAATATGTTCGATCAGTTTTCCCTGAGGGAACGTCTTTTTAACAAACCTGTCCAGGTAATCCTTTGCACGGTGCCCTTCACCACTCTTCTTACCGGAAATACCTATTCCCACATTTGCAGAACGTTCACCTTTGGGAAATATCCACAGATATCCTTCGGGTGCAACGTCATTCCCGAGGAAAAACACGGTCGAATGGGGATCGATATCGATGTCAGTCAGTACATATTGGACAGAACTCATGATCTCCCGGACGGGTACGGTGGTATCAATACCACACCATCGTGAGAACTTTGATTCCACACCGTCGGCAGCAATGACTACATCCGCAGTAACATTCATCACATTTCCACAGCTTTCAACCTTTGCCCCAATAACGTATCCATTTTCGATAATTGGTGATGAGGCACGAGTCTTTACGGCGACATCCGCACCGGCTTCTGCTGCTCTCCAGACCAGTTCCCGATCGAAGATTTTTCTGTCAAGAATATATCCTACCTTGTTCCCCGCGAGGTTGGATTCAAGTTTCATTAAAAAGCCATCCGGTGCAACGATTCCTGCTCCAGTCATTTCAGCTGAAATCCAGCGAGGATTTGGGTCGATGAATTCCTGAAGAGCTTCTTTCCCGATACCTTCCGCGCAGCGTACCGGGGCACCGATTGCGGGACGCTTCTCAACAATACATGCAGAAAGTCCCTTATCAACTGCAGTCTTTGCTGCCAATGCACCCGCTGGTCCTCCCCCTATAACCAGGACGTCATATTTATTTTTCATTGACCACCTCCAGAGCTCCGAGTGGGCAAACTTTTGCACAGATTCCACAACTCGTGCAACTCTTTTCGATACAGAGGTATGCATCTATCAGTTCAAGGGCACCTTCCGGGCAGACTGATACACAACATCCGCAGTATCCACAGATATCCCGATGTACTTTGAGCATTGACTAAACATATTGGTGTCTTGTTTCATTAATATTTACGGAAACCTTTGAGTGGCCGCTTATGATCCTGATGTTGAACGGTTCGTAAATTTTTTTCAAGGCATAACGTTTTCAAGACGTAACGTCTTTATGTCTCATTCACTACAAATGTAAAGGAAAATTCTTATAATAAAGGAAGGAATGATAATTCTCCCTGAAGCCATTCGTAAATTGATTTTTTTGTATAATTGTCCACTTAGGAAGACTTGATTTTACTTCTGAAAATAGAATTTTTTTTGCTTTTTATTTTTTTCGAAGAACCGTTGAAACCTGGCCCTAAAAATAGATAAATTTAAATAAAGATACATAGAAATATACTTCCTAGTGCAGAGCGGCGTATCTGAATGCCGGTTTTTGTTGCACAGGCATTGCGCACTGTTTCAGTGCATCTATGTTGGATGGTGTTAGAATGGCACAAGCGAATAACCCAAAAAAAAAGACAGAAATGACAAAAGAGCAGATCAGCGGGGTTCATTCTTTAATTAAAAAGAAAAATATCAAGATAATTGACTTAAAATTCAATGATTTGCCGGGCCTCTGGCAGCATTTCTCTATTCCCGCATCGGAGCTGGACGGGTCTACCGATCCCAAGTCCGGTATCTGGTCGGAAGGGATCGGGTTTGACGGCTCCTCCATACGAGGATTCCAGAAGATCCAGGAGTCTGACATGCTCCTGTACCTGGACACTTCCACCGCAGTCGTCGACCCGGTATGCGAAATACCCACTCTTTCAATTATCTGCGATGTTTTCGATCCCCTCACCAAACATGCATACACCCGTGATCCCCGGTTTATTGCCCAAAAAGCCGAAGATTACCTCAAATCCACCGGAATTGCTGATGAGAGTTTCTGGGGACCGGAGTACGAGTTCTTCCTGTTCGATGACGTAAGGTATTCGCAAAGTGTCAATCAGGCTTCCTATTCTGTAGATTCGATCGAGGGCAGCTGGAATTCTGGTCGTGACGAGAAACCAAACCTTGGGTACAAACCAAGATACAAAGAAGGATATTTTCCGGTTCCCCCTCACGACTCGCTCCAGGATGTCCGAAGCCAGATGATCCTAAAAATGATGGAAACGGGGATCCCTGTCGAGGTTCATCACCATGAAGTCGCTACCGCCGGGCAAAACGAGATCGATATGAGGTACGGCTCCCTTGTAAAGATGGCAGATCACTGCATGATGTACAAATATATCGTAAAGAACATGGCCCGTGAGTTCGGGATGGTTGCAACCTTCATGCCCAAGCCACTCTTCGGAGATAATGGGTCTGGTATGCACACCCACCAGTCACTCTGGAAAGATGGCAAGAACCTATTCTTTGACGCACAGGGGTATGGTTTGATTAGCCAGACAGCGAAGTATTATATTGGCGGTCTCTTAAAACACGCCAATGCGCTTATGGCGTTCTGCGCACCATCTACAAACTCCTACAAGCGACTTGTACCGGGATACGAAGCCCCGGTTAATCTGGTGTACTCCCTTCGGAACCGCTCTGCAGCCGTCAGAATTCCGATGTACTCAGAAAACCCCAATTCGAAACGTATTGAGTTCCGGCCTCCGGACCCAATGTGCAACCCATATCTCTCGTTCTCGGCACTGCTTATGGCAGGGATAGATGGAATTAAAAAGAAAATTGATCCCGGCCAACCTTTCGAAGGAAATACTTACGAACTTGAAGGAAAATCCGCAAAGAAGATCCCGACCGTTCCCGGCTCACTTGAACAGGCTATCGATGCACTCGAAGCGGATCATAAATTCCTGCTTGAGGGCAGCGTTTTCACACCGGATGTTATAGATGTCTGGATTGAATACAAACGGTCTGAGATGGAAGGTGTCAGGCTTCGTCCCCATCCGTGGGAGTTCCACCTGTACTTCGATATGTAAAAAAATCTCATTTTTTTTTAAAGACCAGGAGCGATTTCCGCACCCGGATATTTCATCTGATTGAAAACGTTCCGTACTTGCCGCCACCGCCAGAGTTCAGATTCAGCGTACCGCTGCGAAACGCAGATATTACTTCTGCAACCTTCGGGTTAATTACCAGTATTTCATGAACGGGTACATCGAGGAGTACCGCGATCTCGTTATTGAAAGCGTTGATGAGAGATTGATAGATCGCGTCACATTTCTTCGTGTAGGGAGATGATGCCCCTACAACAGACTGGATGATCTGACCCAGAGGGAGCGCATGAATGTAGGGGGGCCGGGGGCAGGATGTACCACCCTTAGACAGTTCTCCAGAACGATCGAAGACACCCTTCTTTATTATTCCCCCGTCAGATGGGCACCGCCATCTGTACTGAACTGCCTGGTCCATGTTATATTGGGTGAAGCAACGGGTGCAGGCGGTCCGGTTGTACTTCCCTTCCTCCGGAAAAAACCCGACATTCATCTCGATATCGGTTTTCTTGATTGCGTTTAGAACATCCTTGGCTCTGCGGTGCCTGATACGGATGCGGTTGAACTCGCGGCCCAGCTTATCCGGGTTGGGGCTGTGAGCATCAGAGTTTGTGAGAAACGGAACATCACATAAATCTGGAATTGCCTCGCCGTAAGAGCTGTCCGCAGAGAGCCCCAGCTCGAGAAAATCGATCTTCTCATTCCCATAACAAGCGGGAACACTGTCAAAATAAGCATACAACGCGGTCCACGGGGTAAAGGCATGTGCCGGGCCAATCATCGCACCAACTTCGTGGGCAAATGCCGCAATCTCCTCCCCGTTAAGGTAGACATGGGGGCGGCCACTGGTCTCAAAACTTTTGCACTTGCCGGCCATCAGGTCGCGGAGCTGGTCGAACTGGGCGAAGTCTTCTGCGAGAACAAGATGGTGGACTCGTTTCTTGTCTTCAATCTCGCATTGGGGAACGATGATAACCCCGTCATTGTTCTCCATATACAACTGCCAGCATTTCTGCCAGTCGGGTTGGAGCGCATCGCCGGTTCCGAGAACGTCGATACCCTTATTTACGCAGCTCGCGAGTAATTGCTCCGGTTTCATGAAGCGTGAGACCGCCATTGAGTAGGGGGAGTGGATGTGGAGGTCAGCGTTAACGCGCATGATTACCCGATATAACTCAGCTCTTCTTCTTTTAGCTTGTTTCCTTCGACCAGACCTTCAATTACTTTTTCCATTTCTGATGCCCGGTCATTAAGTTTGGTCGGATCGATTGGAACGTCAATTAGTTTAGAGAGAACTGCGAGGACGTTTGCTGCACTCATCGGATCGACCAGATACCCACTCGTTTCACCCATCAGGCACACCGCGTCAATTCCACGAAGTGCTGATAGTCCCAGTATAAGCCCGGCAGCACCAATGATACCTCCACCTGGTTCATCCCGGTTGAACATAACACCAGCAGTCTCAATTTCTGACCGGAGCTCTGCCCGATTTACAGCACCCAACACCCGGGGTTCATTAACCAGGTGTCCGACGCCGAATCCACCCAGTGTGTAGATACGCTTAACTTTGAAACCTTCAGCAATCTCACAATAACAATCAGCAAGCAAATAATGCCCCTCGTTAGAAGTGCTCTGGTGATCTCCGACAAGAAAAATAAGATCTCTACTGCAAGAGTGATAAAAATAAATTTCATTTCTTGCCAGACGGGCAAGGCCATTCTCTTCAAGGATAACCTGAGGAGGAAAATAGATCGAATGGATCTCTCCGATTTTTTCTGCGCCAAGCATGTGGATCATATACTCGGCAACAAGTTTCCCAACCTGTCCGATTCCGGGTAACCCTTCAATCAGAATAGGATCAACAGGTTTTTTCTCCTGGAAACTTTCAAAATACGTGACAGAGATCTCCTCGATCATTTTTTTGCCAGCCTCCGATATTTTCCATAGGGATCTTCAGGAGAAAAACGAGCAGGATGCGCGGTTGTTGTGGGCTTACCACATACCGGGCACAGGGTAGAAAGGGTATATGAATAATCTTCCGTACACTTACGGATGCGACCCCTCATTGACTTTTCCCGGACTTTGGTTTTTTGACGAGTTTGCCCTCGCCACCTGATTTCTCCATGACCGCTATCGCTGCATTTGCAGCTTTTTCAATTGCTTTTTCAGCTTTTTTATAATCGGGAGCAGTCACTTTAATCCGGTAGGTAGGTGCCCCAAGATACAGGAGCTCAATGTCCACCCCGGCAATTTTTGGTTCCGCACTTTTCAATGCTTTCTTTATTACGGATATCCCGTCAGGTAACGTTGAAGTGAGGTAAAGATGCCCGGTTACCTCGACTTTTGGAACCTTCACGTTCTCCTGGGCTACATGAAGGAGTGTATCGGCAACTTTTTTTGAGAGGCCAAGTTTTTTAAGGGTTGTTTCACTGTCTATCACCAGATCTTCGAAAACTGGATAGAATGCCCCGTATTTACTGAAAATCTCATTTTCAAGGACAGGGACAGATTCACCGGTCTGTTCAGCAACAAAACCCAACCATTTCTGGGCTTTGCTTTCGTTCTTCCACTCGCGAATCTTTTCCCGGCGCTGGTGTTCGTTGACATCTTTTAAGGAAAGATCAATATGCCCGCGGGTTCTGTCAACATTAAGAACCTTGCAGACAATTTTTTGTCCTTCCCGTATGTGATCCCGGATGTACTTAATCCAGCCTGTTGCGATTTCGGAGATGGGAATAAGCCCCTGACGACCACCATACTCATCCAGCGATACGAAGGCTACAAAATCCTTCACATTCTGTACAGTGCAGACAACCAGTTCCGATTCCTGCGGCCATTCTCTGTCCAGCATGGGAAGTATCACGTAAGCTCAGCGATAATTTCGGCTTTAATACTTGCCTTTCCCCCGGTAGGGGTTGCAAGGTCATGCCCGCAGACGACACATTTCACAATAGTGCTTGCTTTTTCAAATATCGTCTGCTCATTCTCACAATCAGGACATTTAACCTTGAAAAATTTACTCCGGTTTTCCCGAATCTCTCGTACCATTTTGCGCTCACTCCGTCAACTCAAATTTCGCGACCCGGTAACCTTTGCGCAGATGTGCCTTTCCGCAGGTAATACAGCGGTAGCGGACATTTATTTTTTTCGTTGGCTTGTCGCCTCCGGGCACTTTTGAGAATTTTCCCATGTTACCTACTTTTCCTCTGCGTGCCTTCTGGCGGTCAATCCAGTGCAGGCCGGTTGTCTTGCCTTTCTTTACCTTCTCGACCTCGTGCATCTGATGATTTCTGCAGTGAGGACAATAGGTGTTAAATTTTGCTGGCATTTTCATAAAATTTTCACCGATAAATTCGAATACAGAATACCAATATTATTTACAAAGATTCATATTTAAGACTATGTTGCGTTCACTTAATACCGCAGCATTCCTTTCAGGAAGCGTCAATATATCTCCTTTTGAGAGAGTATAAATCCTCCCATCAATTCCCATGAAAGATTCCATATCTTCGAGAACCCGAACGAGGGCGCAAGGAGATGAGAGGGGCAAATCTCCTTTTTGTGATTCTGGCGGGACTGTTATGTTTTCCTCCTCGATATCCGCTCCCGAGTCTGCCGATTCATCAATTACTGCGACCAGGAACGGGGAGTGCTGAACGGGGACAATAGTGTGTAACAGGTTACCTTTACATTGTTCAATACTGACCGTAACCGTATCGAACATCTCTTTCTCAGAAGGCACCATCCGCTTGACTTCTTCGCGGTCATAATAATTATCTTCCGCATGCATAACGGTAAGCGCAAGAATCTTGCGTGAGCGTATTGAAAAAAGCTCTCGCAATGTCTCTTTTATCGCCAGCGTCTCTTCGATGAGGGAACGTGCTTCATCAGAGAGAGGATCCTCAAGCGCGTAGACCTTACTGATAAGAGAGGCAAGGTTCAGATACCCTCGATCGAACAGATCCGGTGCTATTGCAGTAAGCCTTCCCGTTTCCCGTTCTGACAGCAGGATGCTGCGGAGATCGTCAAGCCCGATTGATCCCATACGTTTCCTCTGCTAAGAAATTTCTGCCATCCCACGGCAGCAGAGGAATACAGCTACCGCTTCTGGTACTGTAGTGATACCTTTTCCGAGTTCATAATTACTTCCCATCATTGGCATCGTTACCGGACAGACGGCATTAATTTTTACGTCGCGCATTGAAAAAACAACCGCATCAACAAGTGGTTCAAAATCGGGCAAATCACGGAGTTCAAGCCTCTGAACACGCATACCGCTCCCGCCATGCAGTGAAGTTGGCATTCGGATAAGACGTTTTATATCAGTTGTGACAGGTTCATCTGCGAGAGCAGCCCGGGTGAGGAGTCGTTTTTTAAATTCCCCTTCCTGCTCGGAAAGAACTGAATGCAGCACACGGTTCTTTAACAGTATACTCGTTGGATGATGTTCTGCCTCCGCAATAATTTCGGTCTGGTTTTTCAGAAATGATGTTGCCGAATCCTTTCCAATTCCCTCTATTCCCGTAAGGTGCGCAATTGCTTCTGCTTCATTAAGGGAACTCACCCAACGGATATATTCTACAAGCGTTTCGCGGTACCGTATCTGCCAGCCGGGAGAAACGGGGTTTCTTCCAGAAAGCATTAATGCCGGGTCAATTCCGATACCACAGACATAATCAATCAGCTCCCTGCGTTCTGCACTTCCCCAACCACGAAACGCAATATCTTTGATGTGAACATGATATCCACGACCACCGGAAAAGACGAGTTCAATGGTTTTGGGATTCATCCCAAATTCCTCAATGAGCATCAACATGAGCTTCTCAGTTTCCTCTTTCACTCTTACCAGCATCTGGTCATAGGGTCCCCGTACAATGTGGTCTGCGTCAAGATCGAAAATAAGATCTGCACCGCACCAGCCTTTTTCTGCCATAGTCCCGGCATCAGGTTTTTCATAATACGCCGTTGAGTAATAGGAATGCCTTGGTACAAGGTTTTTAATAAACTGAAAAAGCTCTTCCTTACCGGAAAAACCTATATGCCGCCGCATATTGAGAACAGATGAACCGGGATTGAACATAACAAAGCCCCATTCACGCTGCTCAAGTGATGAAGGCGCTACAAGAACATTTTTTTTGTAATAATCAGTGAACCGCTGTCGGAGAAATTCGGTTGTTGCCGGGTTCATTTCAGATCCTTAATCATATAGGGCCCTCTGCGTTCATATCCCATTCTACGGTAATAGGGACGGACTCCTATACCGCTCATAATAGCCAATCTTGGTAAGCCTTCATCAAGAGCGATCTCTTCTGCACGGGCAATAAGCACCTTTCCGAAACTCCTGTGCTGCCATTCATCAGAATCAGCTTCTTTTCCGACCGGGACAAGACTCCCGTACACGTGAAGCTCCCGAAGGATTGCCGCATTTTCGAGTTCTGTCCTGTATGCACAAAATGGTATCCGAAGCCGGCTGAACCCGATTAACGAATCTTCAGAAACTGCTGAGATAAAGTGCTCTTTTCCCCCGCAGCACTCATACTTCAATAACTTTATTTCTGATTCTGCAAGCGAAGGCAGTCTGCCAATTTCCCGGCACCGTATGCAGCGACAACGTCTTCCTTCTGACTTCAGCCGGTTCTGGGCGAGCTGGCGGAAATTGGAGTGGCGGGAGCCGGCAATTATCAGTTTCGCCGGAATATCCCGCTGAACCCGCTGGAGACGGGTATACTCGGGGATAAGCGATTTTGCATAAGCAACAAGATCGATCATGTCCTCCTCGTTATAGGGCATATATGCGCCACGTCTCCAGTGTTCTTCAATTTCTGAACCCGGAGTGACAAGGGTAGGATAAATTTTTAGAAAATCAGGCATGAAGCGAGGATCGGAAAAAATTGTCTCAAACATCTTTTTATCTTGTTCAATTGATGACCCGGGGAGATTTGGCATCAGATGAAACCCCACTTTCATACCAGCATCACGGAGAAGTGTGTTGGCTTCAACGGAGTCTGCAACCGTGCACCCACGCCGGTTATAGGACAGTATATCATCATTGACATGCTGTACGCCAAGTTCCACTTTGGTAACACCGAGGTTCAGCATGCGGTCAATATGTTCACGGCGGCACCAGTCAGGTCGGGTTTCAAATGTTATAGCCACGCAGCGGACAGCTGAGGTCTCATTTTCTGTCGGAATGGCTTCATCACACGGTAATTCCACCGATGCTGCACCTCCCGGGTAGTCATTCATGGATTGTATGCAGCGCGTCACAAAATGTTCCTGATATTCCGGTGTTCGTGCTGTCATAGTACCTCCCATCACGATAAGCTCCACTTTGTCCACACGGTGCCCAAGGAGTTCAAATTGTTCGAGCCGGGCATGCACCTGAGTAAACGGGTCATAGGAATGCTCCCGGGCACGCAAAGCCGCCGGCTCTTCTCCCGTGTAGCTTTGAGGAGATTTGAACGGGTGATCTGGTCCTCCGGGACATGGCAGACATTTTCCATGAGGGCAGGAAAATGGCGACGTCATCACTGCGACGGGAGCTACACCGGACAGCGTCCGCGTGGGTTTAACCAAGAGTATTTTCCTCAGAGTTTCCCGCTCTTCCGGAAAAGCGCACGCAAGGATTGCTGAATTTTTCGGAACTGCGGTTAACCGATACTTCCGACAAATATCGATCTTTACCGCTACAACCCTCTCATCACCGGGCTCAAAGAAGAGAATGCGGGAGATCATTTCCCGTAACGCCAGCGCCTCATCCATGACTTTTAATGTTCGGCCGCAACTTTAGTGGATGCAGTCTCTGAAGAATAGGTCGCCACAGGAATACGATGTCCGTGGATATGGTTAACAATCTCATCACCAAGGGTGAGAAGAGCATCTTTGTGAGCTTTTTTGTCTTTATGTATATGGACAGGTGAAATTTCAAGAGAATTATAACGTTCGGTCTGAATATCTTCGTTGGTGACGCCTTCGTAGTACTTCTTTATGTGAATCATTAACATGTGTAAATGCAGCAATTCTTCCTTTTGCACACTATCACCTTCTGCAAGCTGATTCTATTTCCTGTGATACACATATACCTTTTTGGTGAGATTTATAACAGGAAAGATGCGGGCTACCGGATCGCTCATTGGGCTGGCAATTGGGGATGCGTTGGGTGCGCCCCTTGAAGGATCTGCCCAACCTGATTCGTGGGTGACTGAAATGCTTCCCGGAGGGCGGCATTTCCGGAAAAAAGGCCAGATTACGGACGACACTTTGCAGGCAATAGCAATTGCAGAATCGCTGGTCAACTGCGGGGAGTTTAACCAAAAAGACCTTATATCCCGTTTATTTTCCGGGTACGAAAAGCGTCCGGAATGGTATGGTCCGACATCTTCTGCATTTTTTGAAATGATCAAAAAAGGCACCCTGCCGCACCGGGCCGCAATTCTCGTGCACAAAAAAAATCTGGGTAGCCGGAGCAACGGCAGTGTGATGCGGGGCTTTCCTCTCGGGATCTTCTACCCGGCCCCGGAGGTTTATTCGGTCAGCCTCGAATGTTCGAAGCTGACCCATCACGATCCGGTCGCCGGCCACTGTTCAGGATTCCTGAACACAATGGTCAGCGATATGTGCCGGGGGGCTTCCCGAACCGCTGCGTTTCGTCATGCACGCTCGCTCTGTTCTCATCCGGAAGTGCATGCAGTGCTCGGTAATTATGATCATTATGATCTGGAACCTTCCTTAGATTCCGTGCTCTGTTCACATGCAGCCCTGTACTGTTTCATGAGTACTTGCACATTTGAGAGCGCGGTTCTGTCCGCTATTAACTTAGGCGGTGATGCAGATACAGTGGGGGCATGCACCGGGGCGATGGCAGGTGCTTATTGGGGACTGGATGCTACTCCCAAACGCTGGGGGAGGGAACTGGAGGGATATGATGAGCTGGTGAAACTGGCGGAGCGGGTGTGGGTGATGAGAAAGGATAGAGCCCGGAGCAGATAGTATCTCCATTTACAAATGTGAGAGACGGTTCTATATGGAATAAACAGTCGGAAAAACAGCGAAAATATTTTTCATTCACCCAACGTACAGAGAAGGTATCCACAGTATCTTCCGGTTTTATGCTGAAAACAACAATACTCGCAACACCTGAAAATTTTTCATCGAATGGGCCACGAAAAGGGAAATTGGCAACGAAATTGTCTTCGGACAAGGAATCCAGGGTTAGCCTCTCCTTCTCTTTTATGTTGTGTATTCGAGAGCGAGGAGAATTTTGCCTGCTGTCGATGAAATCCACGACTCCTTTTTTAATTGGTCAGAAGTTTTCCCGCGATCTCCCCTGAATATTGATATGATATATGCAATGAACTAAGAGGAAAGAATGATCCCGGGCAATTTGGCGAGACTATCTCCGCGAGCTACCCCTCAGAGTATGTTTCCGGCATTTCGACGTATCAGGGATCATCATAGGGTGTCGGGGGGTTTCTGATAGAGAAATTTACGCTGGCCTGATCTCCACCATTTTCAGTGCCCGACCCTTTTCGCAGATATCAGAAGCATTTCCCAGCACTTCGGAAACAATGTATTTCTCTCCATTAACAATGCCGTCAGGACGACAAAGGGGATAACTCCGGCATTCGTCCCGGTTGCATGAGAGTTCAAGTCTGATCTTGGAATTTACCATTGCCATTTCAGCATTGATAAGGGCGGTGATCGGTGCCTCCATCACCTCCACAGCGGTTGCACTATCGAGATGGACTGTGCATTCATGATGGGTTGTCCTCACTGAAACGATGCGGTATTTTCTTCCTGCCAGTAGATTATTGCACGTTTTTTTTACTTTACAGGAATCGCAACCGGCAACTTCTCCTTCATAGATGAATTCAATCCCTTCTTTAGCCATCATTGTGCCGATAAGGGTTACTTTTGTTTTTGAATCTGCCATTCGATTTTCCTCTTCATTCCGAATAGAGTATATGCACGAGGTTCTGAGCTGATTCGCGTGTCAGCCCCATATCGAATATTGTAAAGCGTTCCGGACGGATAGTCTTTGCGAGGAGAAGCGCATCAACTGCTACGGCATCATCTATCCCGACCTCCGCAGGAGTAACAGGCGCACCTATACTTTTTAGTGAGGTGCGTATGCTTCTCCAGTCACCACCATGAAGGTACATGGAGATGATAGTCCCGATCCCGCAACTCTCGCCATGGAGTGCCTTGCCCGGCGCTAGTTTGTCAAGTGCATGGGAGAATTTATGCTCACCTCCACTTGCCGGCCGCGATGAGCCTGCAATACTCATTGCAACCCCACTGGATACAAGCGCTTTTGTGACGAACCAAGCAGACTGTTCCTGATGTGGTTTGATTAGGTGGGCATTTTTTACCAGGATCTCAGCTGTCATTCTGGAGAGCGCTATCGCGTACTCACTCAGGGGCTCACCTTTGACCCTGTGGGCAAGCTCCCAGTCGAGGATTGCAGTATAATTGGAGATTACGTCTGCACACCCTGCTGCCAGGAGCCGGTGAGGAGCTGAAGCGATAATGCCTGTATCTGCAACAATAGCGATGGGGGGTTGGGCATCAAGTGACGCATGACCCTCAACGGTAGGTACTGATGCCCGTGATGATGCAATACCATCATGCGATGCGGCCGTTGGGATGGAAATAAACTGGAGATCGAGGTTGAAGGAAACTATCTTTGCAGTATCGATAACCCGACCCCCTCCGATACCAATAACAAAATCCATGCCGGAAGCAGCTTTTTGCGCCTTTTTAATTATTGAAACGCTAATATCTTCGGCAATGAAAGGTTTTACGCAATAGTCTTTGCTGAGAATTTCACAAACTTTGTGACCCGCAATATTCATTGTTCCTTTACCGGATATCAGCAGCGCAGACTTACCGAGTTTAAGATCTTCGCAAACAGAGGGGATCTGCTCAAACACGTCATGGCCGATAACAACATCACGTGGCAGCTGCATCCACTTGGACTTGTCGAATATCTTTGGTTTGAGTAATTTTATTGCATCTGCGCTCATTCTGATCATGGATGATTAGTGATTTCATATACAAATACTACATCGATCCCATCCGGTACGAGCAACCATATAATATCGTCGAGACGCTCACGTATGCCGTTATTCTTGTAGCTGCTGTTTTTCTCATCTATCGCTGGTTTAAAAAATCTGATATCGCAATCGATGGTCCGTTTGTCCTTGCCACGATACCTTATGTGATATTTGGCGGAGTACTGAGGGTTATCCAGGATACCCATATGATTCAGTCTGATATCCAGTTCCTGATTGTGACACCTTTCATATATTTTATAATATTTTTTTACACGATCAGTATTCTCATTATTTCACGATATCTGACAAAGCAGGGAATGTGGGGTAATTATCTCACATTGTATGCCGGGGCCGGTATCTTCTCAGTATTTTGCGTGTCACTGGTTCTTGTTGGATGGGGGATGACTCATGCTCATCTCGATCTTTTTGTCCTGGCTGTCATCCCCCTTATGGCAGTTACTGCAACCATTCTGGTCTGGAGCTTTATGAGGTATGTACTCAAATGGAAGTATGTTACTGATCCTCTTTATCTTACACTCCTTTTCGGCCAGCTGCTTGATGCAAGTGCAACGAGTTATGGTATTGACCTCCACCCGTCAATCCATTATATTGAACAGCATGTAGTAGGTTCAAGCCTGATTGAGATGACCCATACGGCATTTGTTATGTTCCCGTTAAAGCTGGTCGTGCTTTTCCCTGCAATCTATATTATGGAACAGTACCGGAAAGAGGCAAATCCTGCATTCTGGCATCTTGTTCTCCTTGCCATGATAGTAGTAGGTTTTGCTCCGGGAATCCGGGATATGACGCGGATGGTACTGTATGTCTAATTCTTCATTTACAAAAGCGGTCATTATTATTTTCCTTCTTTTTTGCGCTACTATCACGGTTGGCTGGGTCGTAACTATGCAAAATCCGTCATTTGGCGAAGATCTTATGAAAACCTTTGAAAAAGAGGTTGCAGATCAGATCAAAGGAAAAGATTCCCCGGAGATCTTTGTGAAACTTTTTTTCAACAATCTTGAGGCATGTCTCCTGTTATTCTTAGCGGGAGCATCTTTTGGCATCCTCACGATATTTATCATGAGCCTGAATGGTATCCTTATTGGAGCGATTATGGAGATCGTCAGCAAGGATCATCCCCTCATTTTTGTCGCTGCCGCAATTCTGCCTCATGGTATTTTCGAGATTCCTGCATTCATTCTGTCGGGTGCCTTGGGCATCATGCTCGCCCAGTCGCTTATATCAGAGTGGTACTACGGAACAGACACCGATGAAGATGCACGGAAATTCGCCCGGCTTTTTGTTATCTATGCCCTGCCACTCGTTGCAATTGCAGCGTTCGTCGAGGCTTTTATTACACCAATTATCATACAATTAGTAGCTTAAAGGATCTGATTCATGGACGATGACACAGGCGCCCTGCCGTTAAAAGAAGATTTTTCCGCTTGGTATAATGATCTCTTGTGGCGGGCCGAGATTATGGATGTCCGCTATCCGGTCAAGGGATTATATGTCTGGTACCCTTACGGTTTCGCGATACGGAAATTCGTATATCAGAGACTTCGGGACCTCCTTGACCGTGACCATCAGGAGACACTGTTTCCTCTTCTGATTCCTGAACAGGAATTCATGAAAGAGGCAGAACACATAAAGGGATTCGAGGATGAAGTCTACTGGGTCACGCATGGCGGAAAAACCCCGCTTGATGTCAAACTGGCGTTACGTCCGACAAGCGAGACTGCAATCTATCCCATGTATGCCCTCTGGGTCCGGTCACATGCAGATTTGCCAATAAAATATTACCAGATTGTAAACACATTCCGGTACGAAACCAAGCAAACCCGGCCTTTGATCCGGTTAAGAGAAATTACATCATTTAAGGAAGCACATACCGTTCATGCAACCTGGGAGGAAGCCGGTGAGCAGGTCGAAGAAGCTATCCGCATTTATTCCGAATTTTATGACGGGCTTTGCATCCCGACTATTGTTTCAAAACGTCCCGATTGGGACAAATTCCCTGGTGCTGATTATACCATCGCGGTTGACACAATAATGCCCAACGGTAAAACACTTCAGATTGGCACCGTACATCATCTGGGTGATCACTTTTCACGAACATTTAACATCACATTTGAAGATAAAAATGGAGAACGAAAATTCGCATACCAGACGTGTTATGGTATTTCAGAGCGCTCAATTGCGGCACTTATCAGCATTCATGGGGATGACAAGGGACTTGTTCTCCCTCCTGCCGTTGCAACGTTTCAGGTTGTAATTGTCCCAATAACTATAGGGACCCGCCATGAGGATGTGATTGCCGCTGCACAGAAACTCTCTTCAATTCTCTCCGCAGCCGGGATCCGTGTAAAACTTGACACCCGTGAGATGCGCCCTGGAGCAAAATACTACTGGTGGGAGATTCGGGGGGTACCGCTGAGGCTGGAACTGGGACCGAGAGATCTGGATGCCGGAAAAGTAATGGCAGTGAAACGTACCGGAGGAAAGACAGCAGTCGATCTCGCGACAGCCCCAGAAGAAATAACCCATATGCTTTGTGAGATCACCGAAAATCTTCGTGCTCGTGCTGAAGATCACACCAGAACCCATCTTTGTCCTGCAAATTCAATTGATTTTCTGAAAAATACTCTCGATAAGGGAAACGTTGCGGTCATCCACTGGTGTCAGGATCGAGGATGTGGTGAATCGATCGAAGAGCAAACAAACGGGAGTATTCTTGGTACCGATGTTCGTTCACCCTATGTACCTGCAGTCGAAGGAATATGCATTGCCTGCAAAAAGCCAGGGAAACCAACAATTGTCGGAAGAGCCTATTAAAAAAATTTTCCTTCATCGACTATCGTTTTACTTCTTTTTTCCCAAAAATAAGCCTGGTAGACATTTCATTATGAAAGCTCATATTTGATTTCTCTCATTTTCGTCCGGTTCTTTTTTTACTCTTAAGACAAATATTTAAAAAAATCGTTTGAGGTTGCACATTGAATAAGAGTTCTCAGGAATCTGGCATTGCTTACATTCCGGAAAGATATAAACGACAGATTGAAGCAAAAAAGCGAAAGCGTCTCGTAAAAAAAATTGCCGTGTTCAGTGCAATACTCGCAGCTGTTGCAATCATTTATCTTATAATGGGCGGAGGACAACAAGCAGGTCTCGGCAAGTCCCCCCTTTTCCTTCCCGGATCGGTCCCATCAGAAAAAACATCACTCATTACTCCAGTGGACTACCCTTCGGGAATTTTGAACAATACGTCAGCCACTGATAATCCCGCCGTAATCATCGGAAATGATACCATTGTTCTGCCAACTTTAGATCTGATCTCGCTTGAGAATGCAACATTATCTCTTCGCAAAGACTACCCGGCACCCGCATATTCCCTCATAAGCGTTAATGTGACCGATCGATATCCAGGCCGGACCCTGTATGAGTTCAGGATCAAATCCGGGGATAAGAGTGCAGTTGATACAGGTTTTTTGGTATTTATTGATGCCAGTAATGGTGACCCATTTACACCAGGCCAGGAGAATGCCAGAATAACTCCCGCACAGGCAAAAACGATAATTAAGGAATCGTTCCTCACTCTTCATCCCGATAACATCAGATTACTCTTTAATAATAGTCCGGGTTCTGTGCGTGCATGGATTTTCAGGTTGTTCCGTGATAATACAGATATTCTCTCCGGATCGATGGACCCTGACACTGGTGAGATCGTTTCATTCACCAGAAATATTCAGATAGAAGGAAGACAGGCGGATCCGCTACTTGATATTAGTGCAGCTCAAAAAATAGCCGAACGGTATATTTTCGATAAGAACAGTGTTCCACTTCCGCTCAATATGAGCGCAGCCAGCTACATCTCAATAGGATCATCTCAAAAACCTGTTGCCGGACAATACCTGTTTCTTTACAACCGAATCGTTCAGGACATACCCTGTGATAACGATGGAGTTACAATTTCGGTTGATTCTTTGAACGGGGATATCACGGGATATGATCGGCGCTGGACATCCCCCGACAGTGCGTTTTCTGTTGCAACTGACCCGCTCGTTACACGATACGAGGCAACTTATGCAGTATTGAAAAAAGCTCAGGAAATCTATCCTTCATCTGGTGCCAGTATCGCAATTGTGTCTGAAGAAATAAGGTGGAAAGACCAGCACCAGCCCGGGAGTATTCCCCGTCCTGGAAGTATCCCGATAGCATGGAAACTGCAGTTTACTGACGCTACCATCCTTGCAGAACAGGATCCCGTTCCCGCAGTCGGTTGGGTTGATGCACAGACGGGAGCAGTTCTGGACTTTTATTATCATCATTAGCTTTTTTTGTCTGGAGCTTTGATTGTTTTATGGAATTTGACCATACAGTTATTTTACCCTGTTTGAGATTTAGCCCGATTTCCCTCATCTCAGTTAGTATCAGAATAACGGGCTTTGAGCAGTTAGTAAATCAGGAACTGAACGGAAAGCGAAAAACACATTTTGCTAACTGAAAATTGTATACTCTTTTTTAAGCTTCAAAAAAACAGCAATTGTGGGTTGATTAATAAAAAATCGGAACGATTGAAAGATTAGCACTGGTCGCAGCTATACAAAACGGTGAGATTTGTCCGCCGCATATCCCCGCGGATTGATTTCTTCCCACCACGGAAGAATAATTTTTTACATTTCATACAGTGCTTGGGCTTGATTTTATCCCAGGCACTCATAGGGATTTCAAGTACAAATTCTGTTTTTGTCCATTCCTCTGGAGGTTTATCTGTGTTCTGTTCATAGGTCGTGACAAATTCCATAATCTGATGAGGAGGGACACCAAGGTCGACAAATTTTTTAAATACAAAATAATTAAAAATCAGCCACGAGAGATCCGAGCGATCGAGGATCCCCTCATATTCACCGAATGACTCATCAAAATCCTCAAGAGAACATCCGCAGAGCGGGCATTTTCCGCCAACGAGTTCGTCGAGAAAAACCTCCTCTTGGCACCCCGGGCAAGTGGTGTGAGGGGATTGCATGCGTGATGTCATTGTATCTCCAGAGCTTGGGTATTGATATTCGATAAAATGGGTTTTAAAAAAACCGTCGGGTTGACTTTGCTTGTTTTTATTATTGTACGGGTCTGCACATATAGATATCACCAGTAACATAAACTCCGGTAATTTTTTACCAGACAAACGTCAGTCAGCGTTCAGTTCTTCATGTTCCATTACCAAGGTACCGAAGATAACTTTCTCAAGAACCTGTGCGACATACTTGATATGCATTGCTTTTTCCAGATCTTCATTCCGGTGGACATCGGCATATAGTTGTAGTCGCATGAGTGAAAACCGGAACCGGTCAAGGGTATCGTCGTCAAGTTTCATCGCCTCACGATAAATCGGTTCAAGCAGATCGGGAAAGGCAAGCGGATTTTCAAGACAGGTAATAACACCACTATAAATCGGGAGAGGTACTTCCTTTCCGGATAGAATCCGCTGGTAGTCCATCTCTTATCCCTCGACAACCTTGATGAGGGTTTCCATCACTTTATCTACACTCGCCCAAGTAGGACTTTCTCCTCGACGAATAATAAAAGGACGTCCTTCGTCCCCGGCTTTACGCATTTCAATATCAAGAGGAATCGATCCGAGAAACGGGATATTGAATTCTTCAGCGATCTTTTTACCGCCCCCTTTGCCAAAGAGGTCAATTTCCTCTCCGCAATGGGGACAAACCATTCCACTCATATTTTCAATTATCCCCAGCACCGGGATTTCAAGTTTCTGGATAAATTTTACCGATTTCCGCGCATCAAGCGTTGCGACGTCCTGGGGGGTAGTGACGATGACTGCACCACTGAGATTCGGGGAGAGCTGGGCGATAGTGAGGGCTTCATCTCCGGTTCCTGGGGGAAGATCGACAACTAAATAGTCCAGATTTCCCCAGTTTACTTCGGTAAGAAATTGCTGGATTGCGGCCATCTTCATCGGGCCCCGCCATATGATTGGTGTGTTCGTATCAGGCAATAGGAAGGCCATCGATATAACCGAAAGCATGCCGGTGACATGAACTGGTTCGATCTTTTCACCCATCATTGCGAGTTTGTGGTCTTCAATTCCCAGCATCTTAGGAATATTGGGTCCATGCATATCAAGATCTAAAAGCCCGACCTTGAAACCGTGATTGGAAAGGGCATAGGCAAGGTTCACCGATACGGTGGATTTACCCACGCCACCTTTTCCTGAGAGAACCATAATCACATGTCTGACGTCAACATTTGCTTTCGGAGGAAGGCCGGCTGGTGCACCCTTTGCTGATGAACAGGTAGTTGCAGTCGCGCAACTTGAACACTCACTTTTGCATTCCTCGTCTGTAGTCGTCTTTCCGGGATCTTTTTTTGTCATCGTCTGCCTCTTGAAAAATGCGGTTCTATACTCTCACCAGTTATCCTTCGGATGCAATAAAGATGTGGAGAGGGCCCCTAATTTTCACATACTCCCCGTTGGTACAATATGTTTTGAGATCGGGAACAGTCATCGGATCTACGCTTTAAGATCTCATTAAAATTGTACATCTCTCGCCGATGAAAAATGACATTCCATGCCGATCATTTGGTTCCAAAAATGCTTCTATGAAAATTGATCCTGACCCGGTATAGCGGTGAACTCTGACTTCGGTGATATCAGCGCAGTCATAAGCTGAACATATTATACGGTAGCAAAGTCACCGGTTATAATTCACTTAAGTAAAATTTCGGGATTTCCCCAATAAATGATACCTTAAAAAATCCAAATACTTAAAGGAATTCTCTCATCTACTCTTGGAAACCAATTGAATATCCCAAAAAAGAGTCAATTAAGATGTGAGATGGAATTGCCACTATTTGAAACATCACCTTTTGCTTCTAAAAACCGGATATTGGATTTATATATGGTCACTGATAGCGAAAGATTAATATTTTTATGCCCGTTTTTGTAATAATGGAACGTCTCATTGTCTCATTGGACTTTCTTGAATTCCCTCCTGCCTACACATGTGATGGTGGAAACCGATCTCCCCGTCTCGTTCTCAAAGGGTTGGACGCATCATCGGTTGCCGTGATGGTCTTCAACCCATTCGAGAAATCCTGTTGTTCATTCACCCCATGGATCATCTGGAATATCCCTCCTGTCCCGCAAATCCCACCAGGTATCCCTCCGGAAGGAGTGGTTACCCTTCCTATTCCTGCAGTACAGGGTATCACAGACTATGGAATCATAGGGTATAAAGGCCCCTGCCCCCCTCCTGGAAACATGATACGGTATCAGTTCAAGGTATACGGACTCGACCGGATGCTTGACCTCAGTTCCGGGGCCGATAAACACGAGCTCATTACAGCAATGAAAGGACATGTTGTGCAATTCGGAGAAACGCTTGCAATCTGCTCGAGATAAGATAGTGGGATTAAAAAAAATGCCAATACATAAATTTTATTATGCTTACGGTGTATCATCCCATTGCAGGAGGTTTAACCACAATGGAAGATCTGAAAATAAAAATTTCCGTCAAAATTCTTCCGAGCGATTATACTTGCGATGGGCAGGATATTTCACCGGAAATCGATGTGGGGGGGGTAAACACCAAGATCTCAAAATCTCTCGCCATAATCGTAAATGATCCGGATGCACCTGGCGGCGGGGGTTTTGTCCACTGGATAGCATGGAACATCGAATTGGTCAGGATGATCCCTGAAAAAATCCCAAAGACAGCATTGGTTACTTTTCCTCTCAAAGCGATCCAGGGAAAAAACAGCTTTGGAAAAACGGGATATAGCGGGCCCTGCCCACCCAGGGGACAGACTCACAGGTACTTCTTTAAGGTCTATGGTCTGGATACTGAGCTCAATCTTGAAGAAGGGTCAACAAAGGATCAGCTCGTCAGAGCGATGGAAGGGCATGTTGTCCAATACGGCGAAACTTTCGTGACTTATGGCAGATAAAGATCCTTTTTTACTCATTTGGATTTCTTTATCAATCCGGGAAAAATTTTAAGGTGAAAAAAATTATCAATACATCAACCCGTTTTGAATTTTTATCAATTTTCAGGATGTCAGAAAATAATCTGGACTTTTTATCAGCTTTCTTTCGTCGTCTTTTTTGTCATTATTTCGTAATCCCGCGGCTTTATCACAGTTTTATATTATGGGTTTGTGAATTTCCCGGAACGAACAATACACGTGACATTGAAGAGTTGTCGGATCCTGCGAGTGTCGATTCGACCAAACAAGATTGCATACCCGGATCTCGAAACATCTGGATACTGTTCAGGGTCCAGTTTCCCTGAGGGGTATATTATTAAAAGAAATCAGGTCAACGGAGAATATTGAGATTAAGGAAGGCGGTTCAGGACGTATCCATGTTCCGGAATATCTGCAACAATGAAGATGAAATGGCCCGGAACTGGAGATAAACAAAAAAAATTAAAAATGCCGGTATGAAATTGATCAACTGGTATATTCCGTGCTAAAAGGCATTACACCTGTGTGTTTCCATCGCGAGTATCAGACCTGATTTTTTTTAACCATTCCTTTTCCGGATTTCTTCCATCAGGGTTAATACCCCCGGGCACAAAATTGTCGTGCGATATGAGCGGGCGGAGGATTAAATACTCATGCGGTAAAGGGCTGGATTCCTCTATTCGCACGGTAACGGATAAGCGTGAATCACTCCTCTCACCCCGGGCATCAATCAGTGCAGATGCAGTGCGAAGACATAACAGAAAACCCAAAGATATCCGTTCACCATATTCCAGGGATACAGACAGGATCATTCATACCCGGGCGTACACGAGATATATTGATAAGACCCAGGTCTTTTCCCTTGTTGAGAACGACCATATCACTCACCGTGTTATTCACGTCCAGCTTGTTTCCAAGATCGCAAGAACAATAGGACGCTGCTTTCGCCTGAATGAGGATCTTATTGAGGCAATCGCCCTTGGTCATGATATCGGTCATATTCCCTATGGTCATTTTGGAGAGGCGTGTCTTTCAGAACTTTGCGAGAAGTTTGGAATTGGGGGCTTTTTCCATAATGTTCAGAGCATACAGTTTCTTGATAGAATCGAGGACTGTGACCTCACCATGCAGGTACTTGACGGTATCCTTTGCCATAATGGGGAAGGTGACGATGTGAAAATTTCCCCGGTACCATGCCAAACCTGGTCATTATTCGATGAAAAAGTTCAGGACAATGCCGACGGTAGACGCTCAAAATCCCCCATGACTTTGGAAGGATGTGTTGTCAAATTTGCCGATACGATAGCATACATTGGTAGGGATCTGCAGGATGCTCGTGAAGTTGGTTTAATCGCCGATTCAACCACTCTCCCAAAAAAATGCAGTGAAATACTTGGAGCCTCCAACCAGGAAATCATCAACACGCTCATCTACGATCTCCTTGAAAGCAGCGATACCGAAGAGAGGGGGTATATCTCATATAGTCAGGATGTAGAATCAGCCCTCATCGATCTTCGTACATTTTCAAGGGACCATATTTATGAAAATAAAAAACTCACTTCTGAAAGGGATAAAGTCAAAAAGATGTATGAGACATTGTTCGTTAGTTATCTTGATGATCTGGAAGGAAATAAAAGAAATGCAAAAATATTTACAGATTTTATCGACACCAATTGGATTAGCCGGACTTATCTTGAGACGGCTTCGGGTGCTGAATTAGTCAGGGATTTTATCGCAGGTATGACCGACCGGTATTTTGCAAAACGATACGAGGATTGTGTTATTCCCCACCGGGTTGAGGGAAAATTTTTTTAATTATGAATTATAGCTTTTTTTTTAGTCATACTTTCCTTTCAGGCCGGCCCAACCGGTAAACCCGCAATATATGCACCCGATACCATCGCAATGATGACAATGCCGTTTAGGTCTGGCAACGGCGACAACACCCGTTTTGTTGCAATACAGACACCCCATGCCCCCACAATGTCCACAAGTCGCTGATTCGTAGATTATTTTCTCATCAGTCATAGTCCAATTCCTTTGAACCATCAGGATAAATATGCAAAATTACCACAATTTTTATTCTTCATTAAGGTATCCAATAAGTGCATCAAGCAACTCGCCTGACGACTGGTAACGTTGTGCCGGATCTTTTTCAAGGCACTTCAGGATAATTTTTTCGACTACAGCGGCATCTGAATTAAACTCCGAGGGAGGAATTGGCTGCTCTCTTAAGATAGCATTTCCGACTTCAACAATACTTTCTCCCCCAAAGGGAACTGAGCCGGTAACCAGTTCATAAAAGACCACACCTAACTGGTAAATATCGGTTCGTTCATCGGTCCTTCCAAACTCCGAAGGAGAAACCTGTTCCGGTGCGGCGTAGGAAAGGGAGAAACCGGCGATACTGGATTTTTTTACCTCGTTGGCAAGTACCTTGCTCATCCCCCAGTCCGTAATTTTAGGGATGAAATCTTTATCGAGCAGAATATTGTGAGGCTTGATATCCCTGTGGATAAACCCCTGAGAATGAGCATATTTCAGGCCATCAGCAATCCCTCTGACAAGGTGAACAGCTTTCCAAACAGGGATTGGTTTCTCGATAGTCTCCAGCGAATCAGGAACAAATTCCATCTCAACAAACGGAACAGGAAGTATATTAACCGCGGTAACTTTCACAATATTCGGATGACGAAGGGTTTCCCACGCCGCAATCTCGTTTAAAAACGATTTCCCGGTCATTTCATCAAAGCTTATCGGGATTTTGACTGCAACCGTCATATCATCTGTTTTCCGACGGGCAGAAAAAACCCATGCAATTCCACCTCTGCCTATATACTTGATATCTGAATATTTGCTCTCCAACTCATTGGGAAAAATATTCATTTGCTCTGCAGAAGAGGAAAAGGGTCGGGATATGGCAGGAACGGTTGTCTCTGTCTGGGGGTTTGTTCTTCGGACGGGCGAACGGTTATTGGAGGTTCTGGATTTTTTTTGCTGGGTGGTACCCTTGGGAGATGTTCCTGGGGTGATCCTGGTATTGGACATCCCGGACAGATCCGGCTGGGAAGCTGTTTCAATATCCGTGGATATGATCTCTTGCTTGCTTTCTTTGTGTTTCAGCTGCCTGAAAATGATCAGAACTATCACACCCGCAAGCAACAGAAAAACGAGTTCTATCATAAGGAAGCCGGTAGGTTGTCCATTCACCGTGTTTTCTGAAGGTCCGGGAGTAGTTGGATAGGACGTCGGAGCCTCATTGAGAGCAGCAGTTGTCGGCATTGTCGTTAGGGTCGGACCCTCTGGAGAAACGTTCGTCTGAACATTGGATGCTGATTCGTTTACGGGAACTGCTTCATAATAATACTCTATTGGATCCATCAGGGGAAAGGCATCAACGATATTCTGATTGGACTCCAGGACTGCTTTGGGGTTTGCACCAATCATGATGCCATATGGCGCATCCCCGATACCGTCAATATTTTTATCCTTCCCGCGGTAATCGCTCCAGAAATTACCCATTTTACTCTGTTCATTAAGGCCAAGGTACGTATATGAATAATTGGAAGGAGAATCCCATATTGATGTTGCACTCTTGGAAACGACGTTCTGTGAGTTTTCAAAATTATTGCGGTAAATATGATTCGATAGGGAATATTCATTAAGCTCAATCCCAACAGAATTCTGAGTTAAAAAATTCTCTTCAACAACGTTGTCGGTTGATGCTTCAATGGCAATTCCCGCTTGACTGTTATTTGAAATAGTATTCGAGGCTATAGAATTCTTCATTGCCGACTCGAGTAGGATACCTTGTATACTGTTCAGAATAGAATTGCCTTTGATGATATTCCCATTTGATCTGATTCGGATGGCTTCAAGAGACTTAATGTTCTGGATAGTGAAACCTTCCACCCTGCATCCATCGGAAATAATATCTATTCCGATTCCTTTATTTACGGGTTCCAGAATTGGTGCTCCACTTCCGTTGTCAAAACCCATAAGACCGATTTTTTTATCTATTACGATATTTTCCTGGTAAGTCCCGGTTCGCACAAGAATGGTATCCCCGGGGGAAGCGTGGTTTATCGCCGCCTGGATACTAGTAAATTCAGCTCCCTGAGGAGCAACGGAAAATTCAGCCGCAGTTGCTCCGGGTATGATTATAATACAAATATTTGCCAGGATTACAAGATAGCAGACAAGGCGGTAAATTGGTATCATGGGTGTTGAATTTTTGTACTGGAGTTATACGCGTTAGATTTTTATTATAAGGCCGGATTACTTGCTCATTGATTACTCTGCGGGATAATGATAAGAAGTTTAACACCGGATACTCCTTTCGAAAACTCGATCAGATCTCCATCGTGGAGGGCAACTCGGGAATTTTTTTCAATGTGTTTGTTGTTAAGTTTGGTACCTCCCGTGCTCCCGCAGTCCTCAATTTGCCATCCATCTTTGTTGTGCAGGAACCTGCCATGCGGCTTTGATACCCGGGTTACCGCTGTATAACCATCGGACAAGACGACATCATTTTCTGATGAGAATGCAACCGGGTTCTCAGGATCGATCCTCCCTATGCGGACTTGTTCATGTTTCAGCATGAAAACTTTTCCATCATCAGGTCCACCAAGAACGATGGCCGACGGTGTATTTCCCAGCACCTCTTTTGACAGGGTGTTCTTGACTTCTTCGAGACGGCGGGAGATCTCACTTCCCACAATCTGCACGCGTGTATTGGAAAAGAGTCCGAGATTTCTGATGATGGCTTCAAGACCCCCGGGGACGACAGAATATTCCCATACCGGGTGAATTCCTTTGGACGTGGGTGCACCAAGACCGGCCTCTTTTTTGATTACACCAACGCTCAGGAGTTTATCAAGATGTTTTTTTGTATTTTCATAACTGGTCTCGATCTCCTTCGAGATGGCTCGAGCGTCCCTGGGCTTCTTTTCGAGAAATTTTAGTATCCTGAGCCGCGCGCTACTTGAAAGCACATCAAGATACTCCGATAGTTCTTCAAGTGAGTCTGAATCTTCATGAACAATAATTGTCGGGGATTTGTCCGCGGGATTCATAAAACTTCTCCTGGGCTATATCAGGCTTTACTTTTCAATAACCCTATGGTTAAACAGATTATAAGGTCGTGACGGTTTATATTCTCTCCCTGTTGTATTGTCCCTGTTTGTTCCTTGGTTTAACCAGTAGGTTCAATATATCAACCTTCGTGATTTTGGGAATTTATAATCAAATGCCAGTATTCTATATATTAGGTGATGCACGATATAATCTCGGGGTGTCACCGACCCATCCAATGCACATTGAACCAGATCAAGACCCATACTTTCAGACAACACAGGAACGTTCAAGGAAAATCTAACTCCAGAGAAGGGGATTTATCCCCAAAAATCATACATCTTAGCCAGATACAATCTTTTTTTGATAAAATAACAGTATAAATCACAAATTTGCATGANNTTTTAAAAAATTTACTCTTTTTTCTTCCCGGCCAGAGCAACGAAAACGTAGGAAATCCCGAGTGCGGCGATTGCAAGGACACCAGCTGATGGTGATGCGGGAGTCGTGGAAGCAGTCTGTGTTGGAACAGCGGTCGTTTGTTGCGGGGTCGATAATTGTGTCTTGTTTATTGTAACCTTCGTCATACCGGGAGTCGTGGTTGGTGCGGTGGTAACTTCAGCGGGTGCAGTTAGCCGGATATTGTCAATATAGCCTACTGCGTATTTATTCATTATACCATAATCACCAACGGATCCGAGGTAAAGTCGGGTCATCCCGTTCAGGCTCTCAGCAGTGTTCAGATAGTAACCCCAGATCTCTTTTCCGGTTATCTTTTCCTGAACCGTCATACTGAGTGTCTTGTGATCGTCAGCGTAATTTACCGTTACATGGTAGATTTTATTTAAATCATACTTAACGGTTGGTCCGCTATATGCTGATGGACCACTTGATAAAGTGTCTCCGTTCTGGCTGTTCACTTCCATCAGCTTACTGCCGGGAGTAACCAGATGGAGCCACATAATCTGACCGAATTTCCCGTTGTTGAATTCCGAAAGAACATTCGGAGCTTTCGATAAATCCATCTCATTTCCGGTAAGGCCAAACCTGAATGTTGCACCATCGTCAATCCTGGAGAAAAAGATATCATAATCAAGAGTAAAGGAACCTCTTTCATAATTGACTATGGTGTAGTCATATCCGCCGGTACTGGGTTCAATTGAAAAATTGTATGTTCCCAAATTCGGGTTCCAGAAATTGGTCGAAGGGTTGTTTGTGATCCAATGAGGATCTGAAGCAAATGAAGTCTGATAAATTACATTAACCGGGTTATCTTCGGAAAGCGCCTGCATGGAAGGAATTAAGGCAAGCAGACAGACGGCTATGATGATGAGTATGGAATCTTTGCGTATTATCATAGATTTTCTCCATATTTTAGGTATTTGGTTTTATGCCCGATCTGACATTCAGATTCCGCATTCTCGGAAACATTCATCAATTAACTAATTGAACTGCTGAAATGCCGGCATAAATATATTGTATATATACGGTCCAGCATTTCTTAAAAATATCTGGTGGTTTAACAACATCAGTAGAGCTTATCAGTAAGGGTAAGTATTATTATTTCAATTTCCGGGAACCTCGAGGTCTTTTTTGTGTCTGATTATAAAATAAAAAAATTAATTGTTAAAAATTTCATTTTTTTTAATACCTTTTTAATACCATTTGGGTTTGGAAGGTTTTTTTAAATTAATTGATACATTCGAAATAATGAGTAATCACTATATTTATCTTAAAATCACGCAATATTAGACAGCATAAAAGTAGTAAGCGATAATAGTCTAGCGGTAGGACAGGAGCTTCCCAAGCTTCTAACCCGGGTTCGATCCCCGGTTATCGCATCAGTTATATGGAAAATGAACCGGAACGCTGTGCACTGCGAATCATTGCGGAGAACCGAAGGGGTGTCCTCAGGGACATTGCTACTGTAGTAGCTGAGCATGATGCAAACATCGTAATGATCAACCAGGAAGTGTTTGATTCCGGTCCTTTTATGGGAATGGCTGAGCTCTATTTTGAATACGATACGTGCGAGGGGAGTGACCATGATAAGCTCATCAACGACTTAAACAATATTGCTTCGATCCACAACGTGAGAACATACCAGCCTTTTGGTCATATTTTCGGGTCACGGGTAATTATTATCGGAGGCGGGGCACAGGTTGCACAGGTTGCAATGGGTGCTGTAAATGAAGCCGACCGCCACAATATCCGTGGTGAACGGATTTCGGTAGACACCATTCCTCTCGTCGGTGAACGGACACTTGCACTCGCCGTTGACGCGGTTGCAAGGCTGCCCCGGGCCTCAATTCTGGTTCTTGCCGGATCGATCATGGGGGGCGAGATTTCAAGAGCAGTTGACAGGGTTCGTGAAGCAGGGATTCCGGTTATTGCGCTCAGAATGGCTGGAACAGTCCCCGATCATGCCGACCTTGTTGTCACCGATCCCATCCAGGCTGGTGTTTTTGCAGTAATGCATATCAGCAGCAAGGCAGTATTTGATATCAACCGCGTTCGCGGGCGGGAGTTCTGATGGACATCATCGATAAAGCTGTATCTGTGCTGAGACATGACGGGACTATTGTTTATCCTACAGAAACGGTCTATGGTCTTGGTGCAGATGCTTTTTCTGATGAGGCAATATTAAAAGTCTATGAAGCAAAGGAACGTCCATTGTCAATGCCGATTTCTATTGCTGTTTCTGATTTTGATATGCTTGCTACAGTGGCACAGGTCGAGCCACACATGTATCCATTTATCGAGACATTTCTCCCAGGTCCCGTAACAATAATTCTCACTTCCCGCAAGCTGGTACCGGATGTCCTTACCGGGGGCACCGGAATGATTGGAATCAGGATGCCTGCGCACAACATTGCATTGCAGATTATTGAACGATTCGATGCACCGATTACTGCCACGAGCGCCAATCTCCATGGGTCAAAAGATCCACGGACTCCGGACGAATGTACAGTACCACGTGAGTTTCTTATAGACGGGGGCAGATTGTCGGGCATTCCAAGTACTGTTGTTGATCTTAAAAATAACAAAATACTTCGAATGGGAGCACAGGCTGAAGCAATCCGATCGTTCCTGGAAAAAATCTGAATTTTTTATGATACCTGTCCGACTCCGAGATTTTATTGAGGATTCCGACGGCTGGCTTTATGCGGTATCGACATACGATAATGATGAGAGTATAGGCTGCGTTCTCAGATATGTTCCCGATGAGAACGGAGAACGCCAGAATTCTACGGGAAAGCGATATAAAAAATTTGATTTCGAAGATGCTTTCGCGTTCATCGAACGACACAAACCCCATTATTCCGATCTCGTCCAACGCGTCCCGGTCAATGATGTTAAAAAAATATTCCGCCCTGATCTCGAAATTCAGCAAATAGCCGGAAATCACCCTCGTGTCCAAAAATTACTGGATATTTTCAGGCTTCCCCCTGGATCGGTCGGTTGCACCGGTTCACTCCTGTGTGGGCTTGAGAACCAGTCTTCGGATATTGACCTGGTCGTATATGGAAAGCACTGGTTTATCGCCCAAGAACTTGTAAAAAAAAGAACAGACGAAGGGAAAATAGAGGGGCTTTCTGAGGAAATGTGGCAAAAGGTCTACGAGAAGCGTAACCCGGAGATCTCTTATGATCAGTTTGTCCTCCATGAGAAACGGAAATGGAACCGGGGACAGATAGAGGGTACTTATTTTGATATCCTCTATACACGGTCATACGATGATCTGAAAAATGCGTCAACCGGAGGGGGAAGGGTAATAGGTAAGATGGATATCGAGGCCCTGGTTACTGATGCTTCTCTTGCTTTTGACAGTCCGGCTATATATGAAGTTGAGCATGAGTCGGTCAGCAGGGTTCTCTCATTCACCCATACCTATAGCGGCCAGGCGCTTGAAGGTGAGCGTATAGAGGTAAAAGGCACCTGTGAACAGCACGGTAATGAGCAGTGGTTGGTTGTGGGCACAACACGCGAGGCAAAGGGGGAATATATTGTCTCCCGAACTTTGCTGGACCAGTGACTAAAGCAAATCCGATAACCGCCGCCCACTGATACTCTCACAACGATCTTTGTAATGGCATCTGTTGCAGGGAGCATTGAGCGGCTGATGGGGCAGGTCACCTTTAAGGATTAACCGGATTTTGTGCAAGGTTGCTATAACCTGCCTGCGATCCCTTGGCTGGACGGCATGAAAACGTGAGACCCCATCAGGAATATATTCCACATATCCACCGGTGATTTCGTTTCCCGTCATCTCTTCAAGACAGAAAGCAATGCATGCAGTCCTCATCCGATCCGCTGAATAGGTACCAAAAGGCATGGCACCAGCAGCCCGAATAATTGAAAATGTTCCATCAGCGTCAATACGGTCTGCCATTCCAATTATACCATGCTTATCAGATTTCACAGGAATATCTGACTGCATCGCGGGTTTCCATTCGGATTTGTTACAGGATGTAATACAGGACTCCAGAAACGATCGAAATTCGGGCTCAATTCCAGGCCGGACTGATACAATCTCCTCCCAGATAGACTCTGAATCCAGAGGAGTGCCGAGATGGTACGACACCTGCTTGCAGACGGTGTACCGATCGGATTCAGTGAATGGATCATTTCTTTCGTAATAAAACCTGACAGGGCAGGCATGTACTCGTATCAAATCAGAAATCGTCACATGATTGCCTGGTTCCTTCAGACTGATTCCTCATTACAGGATTGGAGAACCCGGCAGATTATACTTATTGACAATAATCTTTAGCTTACCAAAAATCCGAAAAAGACAATTATTAGCCAACGTATTTCATGGTTCTAAAGCAAACCATAACATCATGACAGGACAGGAAATATCAGTTAATATTCCTCCAACTCTCGATCCGGTGTACAGTAACATGATCCAGATTGCCTATAAGGATGACGAGTTTACATTCATGTTTCTTCATCAGCTGCCGCAGGTGAACCAGGCACGGGCGAAGGCAATTGTCTCAATTACACCGTCACATGCGAAAAATCTTCTCCTGGTACTCACAAAAACCATCGCTGATTACGAAGCAAAATTTGGAACAATATCTGCTGCAAAAGAGCCGCACGGGACCGAGAAAGTTACAACATTGAGCGGCTATTCATGAAACAAATATTTTATTAAAGCACAGGTCGATATTGTGAGGTATTGCGCCGCCGTGGCTTAGCGGCATAGCGGCTGATTCGTAATCAGCAGGTCGAGGGTTCNNTTCTTATTTTTTTGTTTTCAGAAACAAGATGTCTGAGTTCCCTTGCTGCTCTTACGATGTCCTGATTTCCAACCACGGCAGAAATCACTGCGACCCCATCTGCACCTGCAGCTATAACATCGTGCACGTTATTCCTACTGATACCTCCGATTGCAATTACCGGTATCGTAACATTCCTCCTTATTTCTCTCAATAAACCAAGACCATGACCGGGTCCTGCATTATTTTTAGAATTTGTAGAAAAGATCGGGCTTATCGCCACGTAATCTGCCCCCTCTTTTTCAGCGATAACCGCTTCACCTACACTTCCTACCGAAGCCCCGATAATAAACCCTTCCGGAGCAATCTGGCGGGCAGTATCAACACGCATGTCGTCCTGGCCCAGATGAACGCCATCTGCACCGCAGGCAATTGCGACGTCAAGACGATCATTGACTATGAACAAAGTTCCGGTTTTCCTCGTCATTTCCCGGATTGTCCGGGCAACCTGACAAAATTCAACACAACCACACACCTTATCTCGTAACTGTATGACATCTGCCTTGCCGGCAATTGCCCTTCCGGCAATCTCTGCATGGGACAGACCTCGTGCAATCACTTCATCGGTAATAACATATAGGTCGAGTTTCATGATGGAACGATTATTGGACTCTTATTTTTGCACCGGATGCAAGATCTGCGGGTCGTAATGTGGAGAGTTCATCAAATAACGCGACTTTAAATGAATAGGGAGCCTTTGCTCCTGATGCGGCTCTTTCACCCGCTATCCCGAATGATGCAAGGGCTGCTGCGGATGCAATGACGGGATCATCAGATACCGCCGCAAATGCCCCGGTCACTGATGCTGCCATGCACCCGGTACCTGATATGCTTCCCATCATCGGGTGACCATTATCAATCAGAAGAACACGTCTGCCATCAGTCACGATGTCGACAATTCCGCTCACAACTACCGTTATGCCTGTTTCTTTGGCAAAGTCCCGGGCAATCTTTACTGCATCTCCGGTAACCCCGAGAGAATCCACTCCCAGGACTTTTGCTTCCGCGCCGGCAAGAATCCCCACCTCGCCAGCATTGCCTTTGAGAATGGTGATCTGAAGTTCATCGAGCAAACGCTGTGCACTAGCTGTCCTGAACCGGGTTGCACCAGCCCCCACAGGATCGAGAATGACCGGTATTCCCCGATCATTTGCCACCCCTCCGGCAAGTATCATGGATTCTATCTGTCCCTGGTTGAGGGTCCCGATATTCAGGACAAGGGAGCCGGCAAATGTAACCATCTCACAGACCTCCTCAGGCGCGTCCGCCATAACTGGCGCCGCACCGGCGGCGATTGTGATATTGGCGCAATCATTTGCCGTGACATAATTGGTGATATGATGGACAAGAGGACGTTTCTCCCTCAGGCGGCCGAACAAATCTGATAATTTTTCTCTTTTCATCACGATTCTCCGATCTTCTGAATTTGGTTATTCTGGAAGGATTTTATGATTCGGGATAGTTGTTACATCGTACCATTACAGGATTCAAAGGACATAAAGCGGACATTTCTGCCCTCAACGTGCGAGTTCCTCAACCGTTGCGAGGAGCAGATCTATTTCGTGCTCCGTTGTATATAACGCAAGGCTTGCCCGTACTGTCCCTTCCGGCAAGGTAAGCCGTTCCATAAGCGGCTGGCAGCAGTGATGTCCGGATCGCACCAGAATGTCAGCGGACTCATCAAGATACTGGGCAACTTCATGAGGATGGAAGCCATCCAGAGTAAAAGAGACAACACCGATCCGGGGAAGGTGTTCAGGTGCCAAGACATGTACCTGTTTAATCTGTAATAGTCCTTCTGTCAGCCGTTTCATAAGCCGTTCTTCGTGAAGCTGGATATTTTCCATGCCAATCTTCTGAAGATATTCAGCTGCAACTCCAAGACCAATACCCCCGGCAATGGCGGGAGTTCCTGCCTCATATTTCTGGTACCCTTCTGCGGTAGTAAAACCAGTGCTGGTCACGGTCTCAACCATACCGCCACCAAGCATCACCGGCTCAAGCAGGGGTTTCTTCATCCAGAGGACCCCTGTTCCGGTGGGTCCCAGCATCTTATGTCCGGAAAAGGCGAAAAAATCACAACCAAGACGGCCAACATTTACCGGCATATGGGGAACGGACTGTGCACCATCAACGAGCAACAGGATACCGTGGTCCTGGCAGATCTCTGCAATTTCGGCAACTGGCGTAACGATACCGATAACATTCGAAGCCTGGCTGACAGTAACGAGCCTTGTTGACGGTGTGATTGCTTTTTTCAACCCTTCAAGATCAAGCGAATAATTCGCATTGATATCCATGATATCGACTCCGACACCAAGTCTTGTTAGGTTTCTCCATGGCAGGAGGTTTGAGTGATGTTCAAGAATCGTGGTGATCACACGATCTCCGGATTTCCAGGCGAGGCCCTGCGCAACCATGTTGATCGCTTCAGTAGTATTTTTAGTGAATACAGTGACTCCATCACTACCTCCAATGAACTGAGCCACTTTATCGTGGGCGTGCCAGTACCGTTGCGAAGCGATCTGGGTGAAACGGTGTATACCACGCCCGACGTTTGCACGGTAATGGTGTTCGAATTCGACCATTGCGTCAATAACAGGCTCAGGAGAAAAACTTGTTGCAGCGTTATCAAGGTAAATAATATCCCCGACAATCGGGAAATCCTTCCGTATCTCGCTGACTGCAAATCCCGCAACCGGTAGTTCTGCCATTTTCGATTCCATTGTTATCCCTGCATTCTTATCAATTGTCACCTGGTTCATCCGGGGGGGTACATCCCGCAGGGTATAATCGTCATTCACCGGGATCCCTTTCGCTCTACACAATTCCCTCATCTTTGGCGGAAGTGCACGCCACCGCCAGAGTCCAAAGCTATGATAAGCAGGGGGCAGTCCTTTTTTATCGGCCCATTTTTCCAGGAATGCATCCCAGCGCCGGTGATATTCGGGCTGAATATTCCGGAGTTCTTCATACTCACTCTCAAGCATCGCCGGGCACAGGTAACATCCGATTCGTTCGAGTCCTTTATCATAGAGAGGGTTAATTTCCGCTTTCTGCCACCACAGGTAAAGAAAAACCTCAAGCGCCCGCCAGTTCCTTACCGGGGAGATATTAAGCTGAAGGGGATTTGCCGGGTTCTGACTTGTTTCGTCCAGATCAGCCCGGTTCCATGACTCATACCAACGGTTTCCCTGGATAGTAACACAGGGTCCAACCCCGGCAAGATAAAGTTTGAGCGGGTGCAATTTGAGCAGTTTGCAACACCAGCGGTTATCCTTACCCGGTGGACCTGCTTTCTCGACCGCCTGCCAGAAGTCGCCTGCCTTCTGGACGATCTCGATACCCTGTGACCGGACAAAGTCGACCGTTTCGGGAAATTCGAGACCCGTGTCTATGAAAAAAGCTTTTGTCACTCCAGCTTTTCGTGCGAGATGAAGCACTGCAGTACTGTCCTTTCCACCGGAGAAGGAAACATTTACTGTCGGGCGGTCATTGACATGCTGTTTAATTGCCCGGATCGCATTACGTTCGAGGTTTTTAAGGTGATAACGGTTCTTTTCGACGGCCTCATCCCAGCCGGGATCCGGTGGGGTGCTGGAAATGACAGAAATAAGTTCTCTGACTTTCACAGACCCGTCTTTTACCATCCCGGTACCGAATCTGTTTTTATATTTCACAATTACCGTACCTTCAGGTGCCGGTGTTTTCAAAGGGATCCGTTTTCCCCCGATCCGACCCTGTTCTTTTCTGGCATCTGTCTGAACATCGAGATCAACCACCCCTCGATTTACCAGGGGCAGGATATAGGAGAGTGCTTCGGGTGCGAGATCAAACCCGAATTTCCTTGTCACCGGATCAAAGGTAAGCCAGCCGAATCTTTCGCCGTTTATAATAATCAGATCGGCCCGGTCGATACCCCCTGTTTTGTTGAGAAGGATAATTTTTGGAATGGGAACCGGGCCAAAGCGTTCGGACACGAGTTTTTTGATAAGAGTAATGTCAGCAGAAAGTGCGGGGCGGACATCGTAGGGTTGGAGGAGCTCGATCTTTTTCCCTACCCTGCCACATGCACAGCTCTGTGCAATCAGCGGGATGTTGCAGTTTTCGCACCAGTAGAGAATCTTTTTTACCGGTGGTTCGCGTAACACGTACATTGATTGCGCGCTTCAGAAGATAAGAGAAACGATCGGGGAAAATCAAGATCAAAGTCTTCCCACACTTCCGGAATAAAACCGAACTAAATGTTTTTTATAAAATCTTCAACGCCAAAGTATATACAAAAGGAATCTGAATGAACATTGGTGAAGGCACCATGGTGAAGTTAACCGCGGAGATAAAAGAGGCATTCGGGAAGATGAAGGTTTTCCCGGTTGCCACGGCAACAAAGGATGGGACGCCGAATGTTATTCCTCTCGGAATTGCCGAGCTGGTGAGCGACGATACGGTCTGGTTTGTGGACAATTTCATGAATAAAACGCTTTCCAACATCAGGGTGAATCCCAAAATTGCATTTTACATCTGGGGACCGGATATTAAGGGCTGTTACCAGGTCAAAGGGGTTGCTGCGATAAAGACCAGCGGGAATGAATATGATGAGATGAAGGCAAAGATCAACTTAAAAAACCCGGCATTGCCTGCCCGTTCCCTGGTAATTGTGAAAATTACAGAGATTTTCGAGTGCAAACCCGGCCCGACAGCGGGAGTAAAAATTCTCTGATTCTTTTATTTCTCAACAAATCCGAAAGTTCAAGTGATTCTCTTGACATGTTAGCTGAGGGATAATAGCTCGAACCCTGATATAACAACTAAAAAAAAGATAGCAGATTACCAGATTTTATTTTGAGCCCGGCTTCGAACCCGGAGCAGCTGCCACCACTTTGAGCGATTCAATAATTTCTGGAAGTAATTCAGCCGGTATCCCTATTACCATCTCCCCGTCCTCAATGCCAGAAAACTTCCGTGAACCGTCACATCCCAAGGAAAAATTTACATGACCGTTTAAGTAGGTCTGGGCGCATACATCAGAGCATACCGACTGGATCCCGGCAAATTCTGCGTTAATTCGTCCCCCGATCCGGAACATCACACTCTGCGCGAGTTTTAGCATCACCCAGGGACTCGCAACTATAAGGACAACCTGCGGATCAAAGGGTGTTTTTTCGAGGGGGGCGTAAAGTGTTGCATAAGTTGCAAGGGTCTGGAGGTGCGGGACACGGTCGATGGTCCGCTTGCACGCGGCTGAACTTTCAAATTTTCCCAGCTTATAATAGAAATCCCCGGACTTGAGGCTCTCGGTGATTTCGCGGAGACCCAGCGCCCAGGCGCCACCGTTACATTCATGTTTTCCGGCGGTTGAGTAAAAGATCTGTCCTTCTTTGCGCGCAAGACCAACCATAGAGCAGTGCCGGATAGTCTTTTCGAGCTCCTTCATTCCCTCAGGAATTTCCTCTTTCTTCGAGGCAAACCTGAAGGCAACCGGGGATCCGGAGAGGTTCAGGTATTTTTTCAAAGTCTCGGATGCCTCGGCATATTTAATCGGGATTTTCAAATCAGGTGACATGTTGCTGACCTCATGATCTTTATGTTTGAATGGATCAACCATGTGACAGGAATTATTTAAATATAGTGAATGTTGCAAAAAAAGTTCCTACTTACGTATTGTTAAATCAGGAGAATTTGCGGTATAAGAATAACCTGAACTCCGGAAAAATGTATCCGGGTATTGGTTCATTCATAACCCGAAGTGTTCGAGCACTACCAAAAAACCGATCATAACCATTTCCATCAAAATAATAACTATCCATAGATTCAGTTTCAGGAACTCCGGGACCGTGACTGCAGGAAACTTCCCCCACACAAGAATACGATTTTTTAGTTGTGGATATACCTCTGCAAAGAAACCAGCCCCAATCAGTAATCCAACCATTCCACCCAGGAGTGCATCAAGTGCGCCTGTCCCGACTGCACCGGCAACCGTCCCCGGACAATATCCGAGGAAAGCAAATCCCACGCCGAAGATAAGACCCCCGATGACATTGGAACCGATTGATCCCTCAGCTGCATGCGACTGCACATGCCCGAAATATTTAAGCAGGTGAAATCCGATCATGCCAACGATAACGGCAGAAAGCATCACCTTTAACACGGTGAAATCCGTGAGCAGGAGCTGTCCTATAATTACATTATAATCAGTAACACCACCTTTCTGGAGGAGAAAACCAAAAGCGATCCCGAAAAGAAGTCCGAGCACGATCTGGGCATTTTTATTTTTATGAAGTCTGACGAGCATAACCCGGTCCTCCTTATGCACCTATAACCCGGTACAACAACACAGCCGTTGCAATCCCGCCAGCAAAAAAACAACATGCCGTTATTATACTGGCAAGTGAGAGTTGTATCGAACCATTGATTCCGTGGCCACTCGTGCATCCGCCCGCCCATCGTGAACCAAAACCCAGTAATATTCCTCCGGTAAGAGCAACAGCGATCCTGAGAATTGGATCATACCCGAATATACTTCCCCAGGTGCTGGGAACCCAGAGTATATGGAATGAACCTGAGATAAAAGCAGATATGAATGCTCCGATGACTATTCCCGGAATGATCATGAAAGCCCAGTCAACCTGAGGAACTATCTCACGGTAATATTCCTTCGTCTTCATTCTTGCCGGGTCGATTGCTTTTCCGATCATTCCCCGTGCTTTGACAAACGCTGAAGAGCACCCGATAGGGCGATCTGAAAGGAGAAATGCAAGACAACTCAACACACCGACGCCGGCACCGGCAACGTAGGGCGACCATAGCTCCTGGGTGAAGTATTCAAACATAATATGCACCAACCCTGCAAAATTGCAGGTTCACAGCGTACTCGTTTGAGAGACAGAATAAATGTTTGTCTGAAATTTTTTTCTTCACACAGGCAGGTTGTATTATCCGGAAATTGTTACGGGTTGCCAGAATTAAAATAAGTCTCCTTACACCACGATAATTAAAAGGGGAACCTGAAATACGGATACCTAATCCGAGATACTGATAATCTGTACCGGACAGAGATCTACAGCATCCTTTGCGCAGGAAGTGAGATCTTCTGAGGGGGTTCCCTCAGCAATATTCCCACTAATCCTGTATTTTTCAATGATCCGGCTGAAAGAGTCATCCGGGTCCTGCTCAAATAATCCCGGGCAGGCATCCCAGCAGGAACCACAGCTAACGCACGTTAAACGATCGATAATTACCTTCACGATACACTCCTTAATACCTGTTGATAGTAAAGAAAGACGATATAATAAAAGTACCTGTCATACTAATGAGCTGCCTTTTTTGTGAAACAGGGAGCATTAATTTACACAAAGGTTCGTTATGAAAATCGCAGTTTCGGGAAAAGGCGGGGTGGGTAAGACATTTATTGCCGGAACCCTTGCTGCCCGTTTTGCCAGTAACGGGCATCCGGTCATAGCTATTGACGCAGATCCCTCGCCGAATCTTGGCGTGACCCTTGGGCTTACCGCGGAAGAAGCCGCCCGCATTGTTCCGATAGCTGAAAACGAAAACCTGATACTGCTGAAGACAGGTACAGAATTTCCCGGGGTCTTCCGGCTTACATTTACCGTCAGCGATATAATCAAAAAATATTCAGTACCAACACCATCAGGAGTTGCCCTGATGGTGATGGGGACAGTCCGTTCAATGGGTTCCGGCTGCATCTGCCCTGCACATTCCCTGGTAAAAGCCCTGCTCCGTCATCTTTTAGTCGATAGAAATGATATGGTGATACTGGATATGGAAGCCGGGATCGAGCATCTCGGGCGGGGAACTGCACAGCGTGTTGATTCACTTCTGGTGATTACTGACGCAGACAGAAAATCTCTGATGATCGCCGCGAGCATCTGCCGGCTTGCCACCGGATCGGAGATCCAAAAGATTGGGCTGGTCGGTAATCGTATAACCGGGACACCGCAAGAGATAATCCTGCGGACATTTGCCGAAAAAAACGGGTTGGATATCCTGGCAATAATCCCTTATGATCTTAAGGTCGCCGAATCCGGCGTCACCGGAGTTGCTATTGATGAAAAAACGTCAGTGGCAGTTACTGCAATCCAGCATCTTGCTGACGAAATGCAGAAGGAGTAACAATATTTCAGCCAGTGGTCTGGTGAACTACGAATGAAGACCTTTGTCACTATGGGAAGGGGAGGAGCGGGAAAAACAAGTTTTGTCGCACTGATGACAAAATTCCTGATAGCAAGTGCAAAAACGCCGCTTCTTCTTGTTGATGCCGATCCCGACCAGAACCTTGCCGAAATGACCGGCATCGATATTCAGTCAGAAGGTAAGAACACTATCGCTGAACTTCTTTCAGAGACTTTCATCAGCCGAGGGGGGACAACAGTGGGCATTGCCCCGTCCGCCCGGATCGAAAATACAATCTGGGAGCGGGGACTGTATGAAGGAGAATATTTTGATTTCCTGTCTGTAGGAACCAAATGGATTGAAGGCTGCTATTGTCTCCCTGACGCCGCTCTCAAGAAAGCTCTTGGAACAATCACCAGAAATTACCAGTTTATCCTTATCGATTCTCCCGGCGGACTGGAACACCTGAACCGGAAGATCGCAAGCAGCGTGGATATGATATTTGATATTATGGGCCCATCCAGCAAATCATTCCAGCATGTGAAAAGGGCACACCGTATAATACGTGAAGTCGGGATCACCTTTGATCAATTCTATGTCATAGGGGGATATGCATTTCCTGATGAACTCGGCGAGCGGGCTGCAACTGAGACGGGTCTGCCCTACCTAGGGAAGATCGCAAACGATGATATGGTGGCCGAATACGTCCTTTCCGGAAGATCCCTCATCAATATTCCGGACACATCTCTGGCGTACCAGTCAGTTACCAAAATCCTTGACAGGATTATCAATGACTGAAGGGTAAACCCATATTCTCATAAACCGATTTTCCGGAAATTTTCCCTGCATTATTTTCTCGAGCCAGGTGACGATTCAGATCATGTACTGCTGCCTCCTTCTTCATTTCGAACGAGCAAGAAGGGCTGTCAGGACGTCTCCACTCCGGTTCATCCCCGGGTCGGGCTGACAGATAAAATGTCTTTGCCATGAGAAAGAATCAGACACTCTAAGAATCATGTGACCAGTTCGGTGTATCTTCGATAACCTTATGATTCTTTCTGGTAATGTATTGATTATCTGGCCGGAGGGGGAAAATTGAACAAAAACGGCGTCAATCTCAGGATTAAAGAATTTCGTTCTGATATTGCACATTTCCGCGACCTGAGTATCAGTATTGGTGCAATTACAAAGGAATCCTGGTCCGAACCAATGGGACCAACTCCTTTTCCTTCCCTGACAACATTCCGCGAATGGGACCTGAAACTGCTTGCGCGATATAAACCATTTTACCTCCCCTTCTGTGACCTTTGCTGCATGTGTACCTATGGTAAATGTGATCTCACCGGTAACAAATGCGGCGCATGTGGTATTTCCATGGCTGCCCAGCAGTCACGCACCGTTTTGCTCGCAACATGCATTGGTGCCTCAACACACACTGCCCATGCCCGTGATCTTCTGACCCATTTAATAAGACGTTTTGGGAAGGATCACATCCTCGACGTAGGAGGGCTGAATGTTGATATCGAAGCTCCCTTGGTCCGGCTCGTCTGCGGGATAAAACCCGGTACACTGGGTGATCTGGAGGAGGTGCTGGACTATTGCGAAAAACAACTTACGCAGCTTCTTTCTGTAACACATTCCGGGCAGGAAGGCAATAATCTGGACCTGGAATCGAAGATCTTCCATACCGGGATGATCGATCATGTCGGCATGGAGGTTGCTGATATTGCCCAGATTTCCGCGCTCGGGTTCCCGAAATCCGACCCGGATGCAGGTCTTGCTGATCTCGGCCTTGGAACAGTTGATGTAAAAAAACCCGTTATTCTCGTCATCGGGCATAACGTCCCTCCGGCAACTGAAATAATAGATTATCTCAAAACCCAGGATCTCACTACAGAAGCTGAGGTGACGGGTATCTGCTGTACGTCACTGGATATGACAAGATACTCAATAAAAACAAAAATTATCGGCCCCATATCATGGCAGCTACGCTACATTCGCAGCGGGGTCCCTGACGTAATAGTTATTGATGAGCAATGCATACGGGCCGATACCCTCGCAGAAGCCCGCCAGATCCACGCCCCGCTGATCGCGACAAGCGAGAAGAACTGTGCCGGACTTCCTGACAGGACCCACGATTCAGCGGATGAAATTGTCTCTGATTTTATCAACAGGAAAATGATCGGTGCCCTNNACACAGGATGAACTGGTAAAATCAGCAAAAAAATGTACCCAGTGTGTTCTCTGCAGGAGGGCATGCCCCAATGATCTTCCTATCAACTATGCCGTGAAGGCAGCAGCGCAGGGAAATCTGAGCGGTCTTGACGAGATTTATGATGACTGTGTCGGATGCGGGCGTTGTGAATCTGCGTGCCCGCAAAAAATTCCTGTTCATAGTCTCATCGTCGCTGCAGCGGAAAAGAAGACCCGGGAGGAGACCTATAAGATCAGGACCGGGCGGGGGCCTATCCAGGATCTCGAGATCCGAAAAGTAGGAGGCCCCATAGTTCTGGGAGAAATTCCCGGCATTATCGCCTTTGTCGGCTGCGCAAATTTCCCCAAAGGTTCTCGGGAAGTTGCTGAAATGTGTATGGAATTTGCAAAGCGGCGCTACATTGTCTGCACATCGGGATGTTCCGCGATCTCGGCCGGCATGTACCGCAATGAAGAGGGCAAAACTGCCTACGAGATGTATCCCGGATCTTTCGAAGCGGGTGGGATCGTGAATGTGGGTTCCTGCGTTTCAAATGCCCATATTTCTGGAGCAGCAGTTAAAATCGCAAGCATCTTTGCCAAACGCCCGTTAAGGGGGAACTACGAAGAGATTGCGGATTATGTCTACAACCGTGTCGGTGCAGTCGGTGTAGCCTGGGGAGCGATGTCACAAAAGGCGGTCTCGATTGCTGCCGGGTTCTGGCGGCTCGGAATTCCGGTCGTTGTAGGACCTCATGGGACAAAATACCGTCGTCTTCTTCTGGGGAGATCCGACAGGGACGAAGACTGGTATGTAACTGATGCCAGGACCGGGGATAAGGTATATGCCGGACCGGTTCCGGAACATCTCTTCTTTGCCGCAGAGACAAAGGAGGAAGCAATGGTCATGATCGCAAAGCTGGTGATGCGTCCGAATGACACCAGCAAAGGCAGGGCGATCAAGTTGACCAATTACATAGACCTGCACAAGCGCCTCATCGGGGGTATGCCCCAGGATATCAGCCTTTTTGTCCGAAAAATGTCGGATATCCCTCTAACGATGAAAGAGGATATTGAAAATATCCTGAAAAAGACGAGCTGGAACGAGCATGAGATCCCCGACCCGACGCTTCTTGCCCGGATGATCAGGAAATCCCGGGAGGCATGAAATCCATGCCTCTCGCCGAGTCATGGCAGACTGCCGAGATCCCGGGCCCCAAAAAAGCGTCCCTGATTATCAAACCGGATATCGCAGATGCCATGATACGCCGGGCAAAACGTCCTGTGATGATCGTCGGTCATGGAGCAGTTGAATATGAGGTCGAAGGTATAAAACTGATTGAATGCCTTATCGAACTTGCAAAAAAAGGGAAGATACCGGTTGTTGTGACCGCCAGTACCGCACGGGAGTTTCTCAACCGTGGTTTTACACCCTCTGCGCTTATGCCCGCGGTTGATATCGGTAACCGGCTTACTGATCCGACATGGAAGGGGCTGGATGGAAAAGATACGTATGATCTCGCAATCTTTGTTGGTCTCCCGTATTATATGGAATGGACCATCCTGTCCGGACTCAAGCATTTTGCGCCGTCCCTTAAGACCATGACACTGGATTGCGTTTACCAGCCAAATGCCAGCTGGTCACTTCCGAACAGCACGATAAAAGACTGGGCAGCAAACCTCAGGGATATCGTGAAAAATCTCGGGGATTAAACGGAGTATACCATGTTTGAGGACATTCCGGTGGAAGTCGGACTCGTTTACGAAGGTGAACGCATCCGTAAAAACGATATGCATATCGAACTTGGAGGTCCTTCCGTTAGTGAAAAGTTCGAGCTTGTCCGGGTAAGGGACAGTTGTGAGATCACCGATGGGCAGATAACCGTTACCGGGCCTGATATCAGCGCCCTTGAAGAAGGCAGAAGCTATCCCCTGGGCATCCTTGTTGACATTTCCGGCGTGAAGCTGGAAAAGGACCTCGAAGGAGTTATCGAGCGGCGCATTCACGAGTATTCCAACTATATCGAAGGATTCATGCACCTCAACCAGCGGTATGATATCTGGATCAGACTCTCGAAGAAGTCGTTTAAAAAAGGAGTAACTTCATTTGTCCAGATCGGAAAGGTGATGCTCGAGCTGTTCAAGAACGAATTGCCATTCATAGAAAAGATCCAGATCACCTTCATAACCGATCCTGAAAAGATTGCCCCTCTCCATAACGAAGCTCTCCTGGTCTACGAAGCACGGGATGCCCGCGCCCGGGGGCTCGGTGATGAAGATGTCGATACCTTTTATGGCTGTGCCCTCTGCCAGTCGTTTGCCCCCACACATGTCTGCGTGATCACCCCCCAGAGATATGCGAATTGCGGGGCAATCAGCTGGTTCGACGGGCGGGCTGCCGCAGGAATCGATCCGAAAGGGCCTATTTACGCCATCGGGAAAGGCGAATGTCTCGATGCAGTCACCGGGGAATACACCGGGGTAAACGAGAGCGCAAAAAAACGATCGATGGGCGAAGTCAGCCGCGTCCAGCTCTATTCGGCATTCGGTTATCCCCATACATCGTGCGGTTGTTTCGAGGGAATTGCATTTTACATTCCTGAAGTCGAAGGGTTCGGGATAGTTCTTCGTGGATTCCGGGATCTTACCGTCAACGGTCTTGGCTTTTCAACAATGGCGGATTCAACCGCTGGCGGACGACAGGTTGAGGGATTTCATGGAATCTCGATTGAATACATGAGGTCAAGGAAATTCCTGGCTGCCGACGGAGGATACGACCGCGTTGTATGGATGCCACTCGAGACAAAGGAGCGGATTAAACCTTTCATTCCGGAACTGGTTTATGAGAAGATCGCAACGGAAAAAGATGCAAAGACTATTCCGGAGTTAAAAAAATTCCTGAACTCATGCGGACACCCTGTTACCACCCGGTGGGCCCCGGAAGATAAACCTGACGAATCAGGCATCCGGCAGGTTCAGATCTTTTCCGGAGGAGACATTCCCTTTACTTCCGGTGGAGTCCGGATAATCCTGAAGAACGCAAAGATCACTGCAGAAAAAGTGATCATCCGGCCACTGAAACCAAACGAACGACGGGGAGGTGATCCAGATGAATAAAAAAAACCATAAGAACCAACTGTTGGAAGACCAGGTGCTCAGGATCGCCCCGCAGATCCTTGAACTGCTCAAGAGTGTTCATCAGGTTGAGCTCGAAAACTTCACGATGGAAATAGGAGACCTCGAACTTTTTCTTCCTCTGGGAGACCGGATAGACAGAAGCGCCACCGGACCGGTCATTCCGGTTCCGTTAAAACCTGCCGAACTCATCCCTGATCATTTTGTTCAGCCGGCTGCAATATACCCCGGCAGAATCAGGGAAGTAACCCTTGGTGCCACAAAAAGCACCGGCGGTAGTCGTAAAAAGACCGTCACTATTGGCGGGGCGATTGCACCCGCTTACTCAGATTTTTCCAAAAAAGCGGTTCACTCTCCGGTAATTGCCCTTGATGTCTTTGACATGCCGGTTAACCTGCCGAAGGTTCTTAAGGAAAATGTCGCGGAGGTCATGGAAGACCCGGCCGAATGGGCACGGATGAACGTGAAAAAATTCGGGGCGGATATGGTCACCATCCACCTCATGAGCACCGATCCGTTGATCAAGGATACGTCACCTGACCTCGCGGCTAAAACCGTTGAAGATATACTGCAGGCAGTCGATGTTCCCCTTATTATCGGCGGTTGCGGGGATCCAAAGAAAGATGCAGCGGTTTTTTTAAAAGTTGCTGAAATGGCTGAGGGGGAACGGCTGCTGCTCAACTCAGCGACACTCGATATGGTTGGGGCCAAAACTCTCGAACCCGTCGCAACTGCAGCACGTGAGCACGGGCATGTTGTGCTGGCTTTTACCGGGCTTGAACTCAATAATGCAAAAGAACTGAACCGCCGTCTTTATGAATATCTCCCGCCGGAACAGATCGTAATGGATCTCACCACGGTCGCACTTGGTTACGGCCTTGAGTACTCCTTTTCAATTCATGAACGGGCACGCTTTGCAGCTCTGATGGGCGACACCGAGCTGGCTCACCCGGTGATATCAGCATCAACAAATGCATGGGCTGCGCGTGAAGCATGGATGCAGATGGCACCGGAATATGGACCACGGGAACTCCGTGGCCCGATCTGGGAGACGACCAATGCACTTACCCTTCTCCTGGCGGGTATCGACCTGTTTATGATGATGCACCCTGCTGCGGTCCTCACCCTCAGAGAAATTATTCTCCGGCTGGGGTCTGACCTTCACGCACCGGGTGAGATGGATAATGACTGGGTGAGTGTGCGGATATGACCCCCTCACAACCTTTGCAGGGGAAGAAGAAAAAGGGTATCCGGGAGATCAGCCCCATTGATGTCTATAAACTCCTTCCCGGGACAAACTGCGGTGAATGTCATGAATCCAACTGCATGGCTTTTGCAACCCGTATCGTGAACGGGGAGCTGGTGATCGGTGATTGTCCACCTCTCCTGTCTGAAGAAAATGCCAGGACATATAAAGAACTCGCAGTTCTTCTTGCACCAATGGTGTCTGTTGTTACTATCGGCAGCGATGCCCATCACATCACTCTCGGCGGAAAATACGTACTCCAGCGCCATGAATTCACCTATCACAACCCGTCGCCTGTTGTTATCGATGTGCATGACCTGATGTCCGAAGCAGAATTGCTTGACCGGGTCAGGCAGATCGAACAATTTTCGTACAATTATATAGGCAGAAAACTCGTGCTAGATGGCATCGCGATCCGTTCCACATCCCATGACCCGGATATATTTAAAAAAGCGGTGAAAAATGTTGCCCGGAACAGTGATTATCCCCTGGTTCTCTGTTCTTTTGAGCCGGCTGTACTGGAAGCAGGAATCTCAGAGATCCCAGACAGGCACCCGCTGCTCTACGCTGCCAATCATGAGAACTGGAAGATTATGGCCGACCTCTCACTGGCATATAACGCCCCTCTTGCGGTCTATGCTCCCAATGATCTCCCGCTGATGAGATCGCTGGTAAAGACACTTCTCCAGTGCGGTGTCAATGACCTTGTTCTTGACCCGGGCACCTTTACGGAAAATGGGCTCCCTGACACGATCAATAATTTTTCCCTGATCCGGACGCAGGCATGCCGGAATAATGACGAACTCTTTGGGTTCCCGCTCCTGGGCAGTCCTATATCGGTCTGGGCGGGGGGTGAGATTTCGGATGACGTCCTGAAATGGAGAGAGTCGGTGACTGCATCGATGCTCCTTTCCCGGTACGCGGATATGCTTATAATGCATAGTCTTGACGGCTGGGTGCTGCTCCCCCAGTTAATCTGGCGGTTCAATCTCTATACTGACCCGAGAAAACCTGTATCAGTAGAAGGGGGGGTAAAAATTTTCGGGAGCCCGGGACGGGATTCACCGGTTCTTATTACTACCAACTATGCCCTGACCTACTTCACCGTAGAATCTGATATCAAATCTGCAAACATCGATTGCTTTCTCGTAGTCGCCGATACCGGGGGCATCAGCGTCGAGAGCGCAGTCGCCGGAAGAATATTTACTGCTGATTCGATTGCTTTATCGCTGAAACAATACGATGTCCAGAGTTTTGTTAACCACAAAACCCTCATCCTCCCGGGTCTTGCGGCTAGGATCAGTGGAGAGACTGAAGATACAACCGGCTGGAAGATCCTCGTCGGCCCAAAGGATTCTTCGCGATTATCCCCGTATCTCCGTGAGCACTGGCCACCGGAATCATAACATTCAAAGACCATTATTGCCTCCCCTACCCTGGGTAGAAAGCCGACATTCCATCCGATTCCCGCATNNCTTGATGCAATCCGCCTGGCTGAAATCCGGTTTGAAAGCATCTGCGGAGGTAAAGGGGAATGCGGGAAATGTAAAGTGATTTTCCTGAAAGGATCATGCACAGTTGCCTATGCTGAAAGCAAAGGGAAACTATCAGAGGATGAAATTTCAAAAAACTATTGTCTTGCCTGCAGAACGTATATTACCGGCAATTGTGAATTCATTATCCCAGTCGAGAGCAGGATTGAATCGCCAAAAATTCTGATCAAGGTTATTTGCAGTGAAGATGCAATTGAACCTTCCGCAAAGAAGTACCTGATCGATGAAGGATACGATACCCATTTACCTTCCGGTCACCGTTCAATCCGGCTTGCAGGATATACCGGAAAACGACCACTGATGTCAAAACAACAGCATGAGCGGCTGGTCAATTCAGACCGTCCGGTTACCGTAACAATCAGCAAATCCCCGGGTTATCCCGAAATTATCGGTATCGAAGACGGAAACACAAAAAACCGGAACTTCGGGATCGCCATCGATATGGGAACGACGACCGTGGCCGGCCTGCTCGTCGATCTTTCCACCGGGAAAATCAAGGCATCGGCTTCGGCATTAAACCGCCAGATTACCTTTGGCGAAGAGCTTATCACACGAATAGCGGCATCAAAAGACAAAGGGGGAAGAGAGAGGCTGCAGAAATCTGCAATTGACAGTGTTAACCAGGTTATTGATCAGTTAGTGGCAGAAATCCCAGAAAGTGCATCCTCAGTAAATGATATCTGTATCGCCGGCAACACGGTAATGATCTACCTTCTCACCGGAAAAAATCCTTCTGACCTTGAGCTCGTCAACGCAAATGTTTCGCGGCAACCCGTCATCATGAGAACTCAGGATCCCGGGCTTTTTGTAAATCCCCTTGCCTACACATACTGCCTTCCGAATGTGAGCAGGTTTGTCGGGGGTGATGTCGTAGGAGATGTGATAACATCCGGCATGAACAGATCTCCGGATCTTTCCATTCTTGTGGATCTCGGCACCAACGGGGAAATTGTCTTCGGGAATAATGAGTGGCTCGCAACAGTCTCATGCGCCTCAGGCCCGGCATTCGAGGGAGGGGGCATCAGTTCTGGAATACGGGCCATGCGGGGAGCAGTTGATCATGTCTCAATCGATCCCGTGACTGCCAAGGTGTCATGGAAATCAATTGGCAATGAACCTCCTAAAGGGATTTGCGGATCCGGGATCATTGACGCAGTGGCCGGAATGGTCCGGTCCGGTATTCTGGACTTTACTGGAAAGATCACTGAGGATAAGCCCGGCGTGCTAACCGGAGAAGATGGACCCGCATTTGTTCTTGTTGAAAAAAAGGATTCTGCAACCGGTCGTGATATTACAATTTCCCGCCAGGACATGGCTTACCTGATGGATTCGAAAGCCGCTGTGCTGGGGGCGATTGGAGTACTGATGAAAAAATACCGTATTTCCGTTGGTGATGTAAGGCATGTCTACCTTGCCGGAGCTTTTGGCGCATATTCAGATCCGGACAAGCTGGTAGCATTCGGGATACTGCCCCGGTTTTTCAATGCAGAATTTCATCCGATTGGCAACGGTTCGCTCTCAGGTGCCTGCGCAACACTTCGATCGCGGGAAAAAAGGCTGGAAGCAGAATCGGTTGCAAAAAAAATGGCATATATCGATCTTCTTGCAGACACAGATTTTATCGAAGAATATGCCTCTGCACTTTATATTCCGGGCAAAAAAGAATATTTTCCCCCCTGCCATCAGAAAATAAAAAAGGCAGGTTCCTAAAATTCCGGTTTTAAAACCAGTTATCCGGTAAATATTCATCTTTTTTTAACCTGCTGGATCTCAGGAGGTAAGGCAAAAACAAAAGATCAATACTTGCGGAGGTATGAACGTTGTTAACGAATCGCGGGAGCAGGATTTTCTTCTGGAAGATCAGATCAGCAGATTTTGAACACAGACGCGAAATCAAACACCATATTCCGGGTGATCAGATAAATATCGATAAAATACTGGAAAAAAGTCCTGCGGGTTTAAAGAATTTTCCCGGTCCGTTTTTTTTATCCGGAAAATTTTTCAAATCAAACTTTCCGTCAGTCAATGCTTTCCAAGAGATCCGGATTTTTTACAGGGATTTTATTTTTCCTCAGCCAGGGTACCTGATGAGAGAAAAATCCCGGCCCGATATAATAAAAAAGAATCAGAGTTTATGACCGTGGTAATACTTCCTGACCGATAGTATATTTCTTTTTTAAGCCAACCGTTTACCTGATGAAACCTGCAGCTCCCATACCTGTACAATCAGCAAAAACACATTGCTCCGAAAGGTTTTTTTCTACCCATCCATCGCGGGCAGATAACTTTACTGAATCGGTTATCCGTGAGATGACACGACTGTCCCTCCAGTACAATGCGGTTAATCTTGCCCAGGGTTTTCCTGATTTTCCCTGTCCGACCGAACTTAAGATCGCTGCATGTGACGCGGTGCGTGATGATTTCAACCAGTATGCAATAACATGGGGGGAAAAGGGTCTCCGTGAAGCAGTTGCCGGTAAGGTGGAAAAATACAACAACATGATATTTCATCCGGAAACTGAAATAACGGTAACCTGTGGCTCTACTGAGGCAATGATGGCATCCATGCTCGCGGTTATCCGGCCAGGCGACGAAGTTGTTGTTCCTGAACCGTTTTACGAAAATTACGGGCCCGACACATATATCTCCGGGGCAGTACCCCGGTTTGTGCCACTTGCTGATGATTTCTCAATTAACGAAGAAGCATGGAAATCGGCATTTTGCCGAAAAACACGTGCAGTCATACTGAATACGCCCAACAATCCTACCGGAAAAGTCTTTTCGAAAAAGGAACTCGCATTTGTTGCGGAACTCTGCATTGACAATGATGTAATAGCGATTACCGATGAGATTTACGAGCATATCCTCTATGACGGGAACCTGCACATTTCCGTCGGATCACTGGATGGAATGCAGGACAGGACGATTACGATCGGGAGCTTTTCCAAGACTTATAGTGTAACCGGATGGCGTGTTGGATATGCACTCGCAGATTGCGTGATCACTGAGCGAATCCGCAAGATCCACGACTTCTTAACCGTCGGAGCTCCTGCCCCGCTGCAGCATGCCTGCATTACTGCTCTTATGCTGCCGGACTCCTATTACCAGAATCTGGCTGGCGAGTATGACCGAAAAAGAAAGATACTCTTTGAAGGGCTCAAAAAAGCCGGATTCAGGTGCCAGTTACCCGAAGGGGCTTATTACATATTTACAGATATTTCCGAATTTGGGATGACCGATACCGATTTTGCACGGTTTCTCATTGAGAAGATCGGGGTCGCGGCCGTTCCCGGCAGCTCATTTTATCACCACGGGGGCCAGTCACGACTCCGGTTCACCTTTTCGAAAAAAGATGACACTCTTCATGAGGCATGCCAACGTCTTGAGAAGCTGAATCATGTCTGACCGGAAAAGCCGGTAAATAACAGATCACTATTTTTCAAAAAACTCAAGAGCCCCCGGCAGGCAATGAACTACGCCACGAATACCGGATACCGTCAGGGTCATAAGAATTGCATCCACCACTTCTTCCCTGGTTGCACCTGCGGCTTTAGCCATGGGCACGTGAGCTTTGACTGCGGAATCATCTCCCATCGCGGCTTTCATAGCGATATAGATCAGTTGTTTGGTTTTCTGGTCAAGTCCTTGAGATGCGACTAACGACATTATCAGGCTGTTGAACGCAGCTGCAACTTCGGGCGCTTCTTTCCGGAACAGTTCCATGGGATTTGAGTCCATTCCAAAATCCTCAGTTATTCTTGGTCATCGGGTACATTAAACCTCGGCTTGCGTGATTTAAGGGAATTTCCAATAGTTGGATGGTAAAATAATTCCTGTGCAGAATAGACAACACTTTGAAAAAGTAACAAAAATCTGGAATTCCTTTAATCCGTTCAGGGTAATCATTCAGTAATGGTATTTCCTCCGGATCAAAAATCAGATTAAAAAATCAGATTAAAAAAATGAAGATTAATCCAATTTTATCGGGTTTTTGGATTCCCATGCGGATTCTCACCGGGGACCCATCGTCCGCCATCTTTGGTCAGCTCTTTTTTCCAGACAGGGACCCCTGCCTTGACAGCCTCGATTATGTGTCTCGATCCTGCGTANNGATCTTTTCCAGTTCCTGTTTTGCAATATCCTCGTAGGCCTCAAGTTCCATCTCGGTGATATCATCGTCTCGGACAATACCATCGAAAACCACCACAGCACCCGTCCCCTGCTTTTTTGCTTCGGTAATCAGGGTTCCAATATCAACATCATCTGTCTGTATCGCGATCATGGCTGACCTGAATTATCCACCGGCAACCGGCGGAAAAACCGCGATCTCATCGCCATCATTAACCGAAGTCTTTGCTGCATCCGCGATATCAATACGTCTACCGTTCTTCATCAGGATGACAAAGTCACGAAAAGCTCCTTTCTCATCAAAGATTGCTTGGTATCCTTCGGAATTTTTTTCCGCGGTTGCGGCGATCAGCGAGATGAATGTCGTCCCTGCCGTGACCTCAGTTATGATTTCAGTGCCAAGCAGTTCGCGGAACCGCGCAAAAAACCGGATCTTAACCGTCATATCTTCTTCCTCACGATCAATTTTGTCTTTGCCTGCCACCACATGCTTCGCACGATGGATTTCTTTCCACGCAGATCTCCTCGGCATGCCCCTGGAGCCCGTCCCACATGAAGAGCCGGTTGGTCAGGAGGTGGCCTCTGCCCAACAGGTATTTCAGGACTTCATTTGCCTGAAGTATACCGATGAATCCTGGTGTTACACCCACCACCGGGAATACTTCCTTCGGAGGCGCTCTGGGAAAGATGCATTTAAGACAGGGGGTTTTTCCGGGGATAATCGTGGTTGCCTGCCCGTCAAACCCCCGGATAGCCCCATGGAAGAGTGGGATCCTCTTTGCTATGGCGACATCGTTGAGCACGTACCGCGTAGGGTAGTTGTCCATGGCATCAACAATGCCATCTGCTTCTCCTACCAGATCAGCAGCGTTCCTCCCGTCGATTTTCACATCGAAGGCATTAACAATGATGTCCGGGTTTATTGCTTCCAGTTTTTCTTTTGCTGAAACCGTCTTCTTCCTGCCAATATCCCGGTCGAAATGGAGGATCTGGCGGTTTAAATTTGTCTGATCAACAATATCCATATCAACGATGGTGATGGTCCCCACACCTGCTACTGCAAGATAGAGAGAAACCGGTGATCCAAGACCACCTGCACCGGCGATAAAAATATGAGCCTTTTTAAGCTTCTCCTGCCCTTCGTCCCCAAAGAGCATCATCTGCCGTTTATATCGCTCGAGCTCCCGTTCTGATAACACGTGTTCACCAAAAGCTTTTGCTCAGTAAATCGGTTCCGGTTCTAATGATCGCACGTAAGATCATCGCTATGATCGTGCGAATGGGGATTTTTCTCGACCCAGGGTTCCAGCCCTTGTTTTTTCCGGTAATCATTGATCGCATTGTGGATNNGCTTCAGCGACGGCCTTATTTGAAACCTCCCAGGCTTCTTCAAGCGTCTTTCCTTTGACAAGCTCCGTAGCCATGCTGCTCGAGGCAATCGCTGCTCCACAGCCGAATGTCTTGAATTTGGCATCGACCACGATATTATTCTCGATTTTCAAAAATATTTTCATGATGTCCCCGCATACAGGGTTTCCAACTTCCCCGATGCCGTCTGCGTTCTCAATTTCACCGACATTGCGCGGGTTCTTGAAATGATCCATGACTTTGTCGCTATACATTACAGCCACCCTCTTTTCCCTTCACCTGATAAAGCGGGGACATTTCCCGCAGTTTTATTACAACCTTGGGAAGAATTTCGAGAACAAAATCCACGTCCTCTTCCGAATTCACTTCACCCAGTGTCAACCGAAGTGATCCATGCGATATTTCCACCGGTAGCCCTGTCGCGAGAAGCACATGCGATGGTTCAAGAGATCCGGAAGTGCAGGCACTACCTGTGGATGCATATATCCCCGCATCGTCAAGCCACAGGAGCATCGATTCTCCTTCAATAAACTCAAAACTCACATTGACATTGCCCGGCAGGCGCTTTTCCGGGTGACCATTGAGCCGGGAATGGGGAATTTTTTCAAGCATCCCTTTTATGAGCCTGTCCCGCATCAGGCGGATCTTCGCGCTGTAACCCGGTATATCCGCAGTAGCCATTTCAATTGCCTTGCCAAGACCCACGATGCCTGCGATATTTTCCGTACCCGCCCGTCGTCGTCGCTCCTGCCCGCCCCCGTGGATCAGGTTCTCAATCCTCACTCCTTTCTTGATATAGAGCGCTCCGGTTCCTTTGGGCCCGTAAAACTTGTGGGCTGAAAGAGAGAGCATGTCGATGTTCTGTGTTTTTACGTCAAGAGGAATACTGCCGATNNGTAATCGCCTTTTCAAGGACCGCCGGGTCCACCAGACCGTACTGGTCAACCGGGAGATACGTAACTTCAAAACCTTCCTTTTCAAGAAACTGGCAGGTATGAAGTACTGCATGGTGTTCGATCTGTGTGGTGATGATGTGATTGCCACGCTTCCGGTTCGCCAGCGCAACCCCTTTGATCGCCCAGTTGTCCGACTCACTTCCCCCCGAGGTAAAATAAATTTCATCGGGGTCGGCACCAAGAGCTTTTGCAGTCTGGACCCGTGCAGCATCGATAGCGTTCCTGGATTCTCGGGCAATACGGTAAATAGAAGAGGGGTTGCCAAAATGTTTTGTAAAATAGGGCAGCATGGCTTCCAGGACTTCCTTTCGGGTGTACGTGGTGGCGGAATGATCCATATAGACGGTTCGGTTCTCTCCCATGGTCTCTCCCGTTATCTGATGGTCTTCTGATATAAGGATTATTCTTTCCTGCGAGAACTTATGTTTTGAGGAATGTTCAATCGTTCAGGATTTTCGACGACGTATTTTAGTGTCCTTTTCTTCCCGGTTCCGACATTTAAGCCCCAAAAAGGGTAATGTATATCTTGTTTCAGGACAAAATCACAATTGTGAATGTAATATTATTATGTCATAATTGCGATAATTTAAAGGTTGTGTTTTGATGGAATCCCCCTGCCAGAAAATTGTCTGGGATGTCCTCCCTGCCATCCGGGCGGCAATTGCCGTTGAGCTCGTGAAGTGCGGAGTGTCCCAGGTTGAAGCGGCACGAATGCTGGAGATTGCTCCCTCAGCAGTATCCCAGTATCTTTCGGGAAAACGTGGCTACCGCATAGAGTTTGAAAATGATGTTAAAAAATCGATTGAGTTACTTGCGCAGGAATTGAAGGACGGCAAAAAGATAAACCTCGTCAAAAGGACCTGCGATATCTGCCACCAGCTCCGTGATGGTGAAGAAAACCAGTGCGGCAACCCGGATCAACCACCGACAGAACGATGCGGCTCCTGATTCCAATAATCGCTGACTACTCAACCGGTATTGTTCTTAATTTTGGTGTTCCCCCTATGGATTTACAAAAGAAAAAAAGAATTCTTTCTGAAAACATTAAAAAACGCGGGTCAATGCTGGTCGCGTTCTCCGGGGGAGTTGACAGCACCCTTCTCGCCGCAATCTCCCGTGAGATTCTTGGTGATAAAAGCAGGTGCGTACTGCTCGACAGTCCGGTTGTTCCTCGAGCTGCGGTTGAACAGGCACGGCAGATCGCACGTGAACTCGGGCTCGAACTGGATATAATACCGGTCCCTCATATGGATAGTAAGGAATTCCGGAAAAATCCGTCAAACCGCTGCTATTACTGCAAAATGATATCGGCCATATATCTCAAAGAACAGGCAGAAGAGGGGGGTTTTGCCTGTATCGCCGACGGGATAAATATATCAGATATGGCTGAGCACCGTCCCGGGCTCGCCGCATCTTCTGAAGAGGGAATCATTCATCCCTTCATTGAATCAGGAATCACGAAACAGGAGATCAGGGAACTTGCCAGAGAGTGTGGTCTTTCTGTCTGGCAGAAACCATCAGCAGCCTGTCTTTCNNGAGCGATTTCTCGCAGGCAGTGGATTCGGACAGCTCAGGGTGCGTCTGCATGGTAGTATTGCCCGGATAGAAGTGCAGGCCGACCAGATAGCAAAATTTCTGGATATCCGTACTGATATTGTAAAAAAACTCAAAGCGATTGGTTTTTCCTACGTCACTCTTGATCTTGAGGGGTACCGTAGCGGAAGTATGGATGAAGTATTATAAGGATTACAATACTCCTGAATCTTTATTGTCCTTAAGAACGAGGAAATATAACTATGAGCGATGCGATATACCGGAAACTTCCCTGCATAAAGATTGACGGGGATACGTCCGAAAGGGTACTTCACGAAGTTGTGGAAGAAGTACCTGTTGCCCTTTTTGTCAACGGCAGGCACGCAATGACTGCGATGATGAGTCCGGTGCAGCTCGAGGATTTTGTAACCGGCTACCTCTTCACAGAACAAATCATAAAAAGTGTTGATGAGATAGAATCGATAAGAACAGAAAAGAACCGGATCAGTGTTATAACCAGGAACCTGTTCAAAGTACTCGGCCCGAAAAAGACAATTTTATCCGGTTGCGGGGGAAGTGCATCATATATTGATACAGAAAAACTCCCGAAGATCAAATCTGATTTT
>PMDE01000087.1 GCA_003154335.1 Methanoregula sp.
TTTTTTTTATAGGATTGGCTGATTCTAACTTTTTTTATAGAATCTAGTCATAAGGAAAAATTAAATATCAGGTTGATTCATTATTTTATACAACTTTAATGGAATTAAATCAAGTAAATTTTCATAAATTATCCCCAGAGAACTGTTATGCATATAATGGAAGGTTACCTGTCACCACAGTGGTGTATAATCTGGTGGATTATCGCTCTGCCCTGCGTCCTGTTCGGAATCTATCGCCTCAACCATATCACACGTGCTGACCGGCAGGCACTCCCTCTTCTTGGTGTGACAGGAGGTTTTATCTTTCTTCTTTCTTCATTGAAACTTCCGACTCCCTTTGGAAGTTCCTCCCATCCAACCGGTACAGGTTTGTCTGCAATCTGCTTCGGACCCTGGATTACATCGGTAGTCTGCGCGATTGTGTTGTTGTTTCAGGCACTCTTTCTTGCTCACGGAGGGCTCTCAACACTGGGTGCTAATATCGTCTCCATGGGTATTGTCGGACCATTCGTTGGGTTCTTCATCTATCGTTTGCTCAAAGACTCAACCGTCAGTATCTCTATGACCGTATTTCTTGTAACTGCCCTTGCCGATTTATCTACCTATATAGTGACCTCATTCCAGCTTGCCCTTGGGGCAGTTCACCCCGTAACCGGGAATGTTGGATCCTCGGTTATCCTGTTCCTGGGGATTTTTGCAGTCACACAGATCCCAATCGCCATAGTTGAAGGGATCGTGTTTGCCCTGGTGTTCAAATACATCGTCTTACTCAAACCAGACATTCTTGTTATCCTGAAAATTTTTTCTGAAGCAAAGATCAAAGCTGCCCGGGGGGAGGACTGATTGGTGAGGAAATACGGGCTGGAGATCCTCACCATCGTAGCGATCGCAGCATTCTGCATGATTTTCCTGTACACAAGTTCAGTTTCGCAGGATTCCGCATTTGCCGGGACGGACTCGATCGCAGCGGCTAAAATATCCGGATCACCGGATACCATTCAGGAAAAGATCCAGCCGATCATCCCCCAATGGGTTCCGCCAAGTGCAGAGATTGAGTCCACTCTTTTTGGTCTCCAGGCAGCGATCGGCGGGATGTGCATTGGCGGAATTTTTGGTTACTGGATCGGACAAAATAAGAAGGGATGACAAAGATACAGACAGGATGCGGGAATGATTGAAGATCTTCTTGAGGATATAGCTCAAAAGAACGGGATCAGGCAGGTCAATACGTACCTGAAACTCGCAACCGGTATCGGCGCCCTCCTTCTTTGTCTCGTTTCGACAAGTTATATTCCGCTGGTTTTCATTGCAGTCCTCCTGACGTGCGCCATCCTTTTCCTTGCCCGGGTACATGCAAAAACCTATGCAGATTTCTTCATCCACCCGGTCTGGTTCGCCCTGGTGAGCGTTGCCGGAATCGTGCTGATATACGGGGGACCAACGCCCTATTGGAACTGGGATCCCTTCCCGGGATTCTCCTTGTCCATAACCCGGGAAAGTATTAACCAGGGCTTCTTTGTTTTTTGTCGCATTATCGGAGGAATGTCAGCGGTCTGTTTCATCGCCCTCACCACGCCAATGACCGATCTTTTTAATGTGATGCGGCAGTGTCGTGTTCCTGACATTGTCATCGATCTTGCGATGATCATCTATCGTACAATATTTATCCTCATAAACCAGGTCACCCAGATCTATCATGCACAGGTAATGCGCCTCGGATATTCCTCTTGGCGGGAATCCGTACAATCGTTTGCGTCACTTTGTGGTGCCGCATTTATTGCTAGCTGGGAATCCGGGGAAGATTTGATACGGGCGATGGATGCCCGTTGTTATGATGGAAAATTTGCCTTAATGGGCGAAACCAGACCGGTGGAAGGATTTCCCTTTTTCATTGTTGTGATCTTTCTCACCCTGTCAGCGACAGTTGTAATTCTGTCCGGATCTAAAACCATACTATAGGAGCGGGTCATGAGCAGTGTTATTCTTGAAGCACGGGATATCCGCTATCGCTACCCCCGGGGACTGGAGGCAATACGCGGAATCAGTTTTCATATCCGCAAGAATGAAAAAATAGCCCTTGTCGGACCAAATGGTGCGGGAAAATCTACCCTTCTGACTATGTTCAACGGGATGACCCGCCCTGACTCCGGCCTTTTGCTTTTTGATAACCAGCCAATCCGGTATAATTCAGGTTCATTAAGGATGTTGCGCAAACGTGTTGGTTTTGTGCTCCAGAATCCCGATCGACAGATTATCGCTCCAACGGTATACCAGGACGTGGCATTCGGGCCAACAAACCTCGGTTTAACGGAAACAGAAGTCAAAGCTGCTGTCACTATGGCGCTGGGCCATGTCGGGCTTGACGGGTTCGAACGCCGGACTCCTCACCAGCTCTCTGGGGGAGAGAAGAAACGGGCGGCAATTGCCGGAGTTCTTGCAATGGATCCGGATGTGCTGGTTTTTGATGAGCCTACGAGCGGTCTCGATCCTGCCGGTTCAGAAGACATCATGGAGCTTTTGGATGAACTGAACCATGATGGAAAGACTGTCATCATTTCCACCCATGACGTAGAACTTGCCTATCCATGGGCAAACCGTGCTATCCTGATGGCTGAAGGAAAAATAATCCGCGAGGATATTCCGGAATTAGCATTTGGCAATCCGGAATTTGTCCGGATGGCACACCTCTCTCTTCCCATGTTGCTGGAACTTCACTATGAACTGCAAAAACGCGGTCTGCCACTCCTGGGGAAAAAACCCCGGACGGTTCTTGATATGATGAATAATATCGAAACCATGTTCAGGGAGTCCTGCACCAATCCCCGACCTGGTCAGATAACCCTCTTCAATATAGACCGGGATAACAGGAAAACCCTGTTGGACTGGCTGATGGCACACACCAGTATTTCCACCGGTGCAATGGGAACCCGGGCCAAACAGCAGGCTGAAAATGACAGTATGCGACTGGATTTTACCTATGGCGTTATTGATAAATGTATTTTAAAAGCCCTGCGGGGAGAAGATTCCCTGATCCTTACTACGGAAAGCATGGTTGAACGCATTCATCAACGGGTTGATTCCTACAGGAAAGAAAGCGGAACCCGGATATCTGTGTGCTTGTTCGGGTCCCCTGATGCTGAAAACGACGGGAAGCAGCCATGAAAACGATTCCCCGCATCGTGATTGCAGGTACTCACAGCGGGTGTGGAAAAACAACGGTCGCGGGCGGCATCATGGCAGCTCTTACATCGCGGGGCCTGAAAGTCCAACCATTTAAAGTAGGCCCGGATTTTATTGACCCTTCCCATCACACCCGGATCTGCGGAAGGGCTTCCCGGAATCTTGATCCCTTCATGATGGGAGAAGAAGGAGTTGCACGGACTTTTAACCAGGCAACAACAGGCGCAGATATTGCAATCATCGAAGGGGTCATGGGTCTCTATGATGGTATTGATGGAACGGATTTTGCAAGTACCGCCCATGTGGCCCGGCTCCTGGATGCTCCGGTCATCCTTGTAGTGGATGTCAAAGGAATGTCACGAAGTACACATGCACTTATCCATGGTTTCTCCGGCTTTGACACCACAATCACCATCGGAGGGGCAATCCTGAACAGGGTGGGAAGTCTTCGTCACCGTCAGATGATTGAAGATTCTCTCTCAATCCCTTCATTGGGCTGGATTCAGAAACGGGAAGATATGGCGGTAAAAAGTCGGCACCTTGGCCTTTTGATGGCACATGAAACGGTCCAGATGGCTGGCCTGGGAGAAATAATTGAGGAATTTTGTGATTTGGATGCAATCATTTCGTGTGCCGGAAGTGCGTGCAAATCGACTCCTGATAGAAAGGTTTCCACGAGAAAACATCGAAAGCCGACGATTGCAAAGATAGGAGTTGCTCTGGATAACGCTTTTTGTTTTTATTATCAGGATAATCTGGATCTTCTACGATCGCTCGGCGCAGAGATTCTCTTTTTTAGTCCGCTCCAGGATTCGATACCTGAGGTGGATGCCTTATATTTTGGAGGGGGGTACCCGGAGCTGCATCTGCCCGCTCTGGAATCTGCACAATGTACGAGGGAATTGAAATCACGGGTCGACAGGGGAATACCTGTGTATGCAGAGTGCGGAGGTCTGATGTACCTTACCCGCGAAATTAAAACGGATAAAACGTATAAATCCTGTGGGGTTCTGCCTGCACGTGTGGAGATGACAAATAAAATTGAGGCACTTGGTTATGTAAAGGGTGAAAGCAGGGGAAACGTTTCATTTCTTCCTTCATTGCAACATATAACCGGCCACGAGTTTCATTATTCCCACCTGCACCCGGATCACGATGCTCAGTTCGCATTCAGGTTGACACGGGGAAAAGGTATCGATTCCGGAAAGGATGGGCTTGTATCGGGAAACGCAGTCGGCACCTATTCTCATGCGTATTTTACTGATTCCTTTGCGCGTACGTTTATTGATGCGGCTTATCATTTTTCAAAAGTTTGACAATGTTTTAATTTTGACCGATGAACGTTCCTTTTTTTCACACAAGGAATAAAAGTGTTGAAATGTGAATCTATCAACAGAACCCGGGGTTGAAAAAATATGCGCAGCGATGAAATAAAATCCGGATATCAGCGGGCACCCAATCGATCGCTCCTGCGCTCGCTGGGCGTTACCGACCGTGAAATGGACCTTCCCTTTATCGGGATTGCCAATGCGTTTAATACCATCGTTCCCGGGCATATCCATCTGCGCCAGCTG